>JALOQF010000189.1 GCA_025459425.1 Myxococcaceae bacterium
TAGATCATGCCCGCAGCTTCGACGCGACTCTGGCCAGCGTCGGAACTGATCGCGCGGATGCGTGCTGCTGATCGAGGCCCGAACCCCTGAACGGTTACGAGCCGCCAGCGCTGTGGGTCGGCAACGGTCCGCGCCGAGACCTCTCCACGCCAGGCCGCTTTGCACAGGCCCCAGGCCATCCACCTCGGGTCCGCCAGGGAGACGTCAAAACCGTCTCCATTCGGGTCAACGCGCGCGGCTGGCAAGAACCGAAGCGTGCGGACACGAATGCCAAGGACATCTCCCAACGAGTCGATGGCACTGAGGACGTACGGGGCGTTCGGCCTGCGCGCCAGGGCCCGCGCATACGCCGCGAGCGCTTCCTTCGGCTTCTTGAGCGCCACCAGCGCCGAGCCCTCGTAGAAGAAGCCACGGTGGTCGAGCGGGTTCAGCTTCTGAGCGGCGCGATACCGTTTGAGCGCCACCTCGGGTCGGCCGTCCTTCAGCGCCGCGTCGCCCCAGTTCAGCGTCAGTGCATAGTGGTTGGGATACTTCTCGAGGAGCGCCGCATACCCCTTCTCGGCTTCGGCCCACGCTCTGGCTTCGAACTTCTCTTCGACCGGCGCGAGCAGCGCGTCGAGCTCCTCGATGACTGGAGCCTCGGAGACTCGGCCATCAGGCCCCAGTCGCGGCTCGGAGAGCGCACTCGCTGACTGCGGATACATGGTGAGGAACGCCTGCTGGCGCCACTGCTCCGGCACGCGTTCGACCGTCTTGAAGGCGTAGGTCCGGGGCGAGTTCTCGACGATGGCGATGAGCTCCTTCGGCTCGCGCACCGGTGGCGGGGCCAGGAGAACGGCTGACACGGCGAGCGCGAGGAAAGACGCCATGAGACGACGGTAGGGCACGCGCGGCACGCTCGCCAGCCAGGCAGAGAACCGACGTTTCCTGGCTCGTCTCGCTCCACCCTCGCCCCCCCAGCTGCGCTCCACTGCCCACGGCAGATGACAGCCCCGCGCGCTGCACGTCCCGTGCTTCCAGGCCTTTGCCACGGCCCGACGTGGGAACGGCGCCTGCAATGTCCGCCCTCATGCGACAGGCACTGACGGGGCTGCTGGTGGCGACGTTGCTCGGCTGTGGCGCGGACTCGATGGAGCCCGCTCCATCGACGGGCTCGAAGCCTGCGCTCGTGGTGCGCGTGTCGAGCGGCCAGCTCTCGCTCCCCGTCGGCGAGACGCTCAAGCTCAACGTCTCGGTCGTCGATGCCTCGGGCGCTCCGGTGGCCGGCGTCGACACCATCGAGTGGAGCGTCGACGAGCCTGGCATCGCCACCGTGAAGGACGGCCTGCTCACCACGCTCGCCGCCGGCACCGCGCGCGTCACCGCGACGGCGTACGTCACCCGCCTGGGCCAGCGCGCCGAGGGTGTGGCCGTCGTCGAGGTGACCGGCCCGGCGGGCGCCGGCCGGTGTGGTGACGGCACCTGCAGCATGTCCGAGATGTGTCAGTGCCTGAATGACTGCGGCGCGTGCAGCGGCGGGCCCGTGTCACTCTTCTCGAGCACCAGCCCCTCCGACCCGACGGCGCGCACCGAGGGCCGCGCGGTGGCGGTGGGCGTGAAGTTTCGCGTGGCCCAGCCAGGCCGCGTGCGCGCCTTGCGCTTCTTCAAGGGCACCGGCGCGCAGGGCACCAACCGCCTCGCGCTCTACAACCCGCAGGGCCAGGCGCTCGCGCAGGCCACCTCGCGCAACGAGACGCTCTCGGGCTGGCAGACCGTCACCCTGTCGTCGCCCGTGGTGGTGATGCCCGGCACCACCTACGTGGTGGCGCTGCACTCGAGCACCGGCCACGTCGTCGCCGCGGGCTCGTTCTTCGCGCGGCCGATGGTGCAGGGCGCGCTGCGGGCCCTGGCCGACGGAGAAGAGGGCCCCAACGGCCTGTTCCAGCCGTCGACATCGATTCGCCTGCCCACCGAGTCGCGCGGCCCCTTCAACTACTTCGTCGACGTGGTGTTCGAGCCCGCCCCCTGAGCGCTGTTCCATTCGAGGGTCTGTTGCCACCGGCTTGCATCACAGGCGGCGGAGCGCTAACCGCCCAGCGTCATGTCTTCCGGCCCCGCCAACGCCGACAAGTCCGACGTCGTGGGCACGGTGCTCTCGGGCGTCTGCATGGTGCACTGCGTGTCGACGCCCGTGCTGGTGACGGCCGCGCCCGCGGCGGCGTCGGTGCTGGGGGGCTTCCACCCCGTGTTGCTCGGAGGCGTCGCCCTCGTCGGCCTGTGGGCCTTCTGGCCGGGCTTTCGCCGCTGGCGCTCGCCGCGCTGGCCTTCGAAGAGAGCGTGCTCGAGACGGTGCTGTCGCTCGGCGGAGCCGCGCTGATGATGGGCGCGCACCTGCGCAACCGCTCGCTCCTGAACGCGGCTCGCCACGCGCCGGCCTGAGGCCTACACTGCCTCACGTGTCCATTCCCTGGTGGTTCTCCGACGTGCAGGCGCTCGGCACGTTCGACGCCTCCACCGCCACGATGGGCGCCCTCTGGCACGTCAGCGAGCGCCTGCGCTTCGTGCGCGAGAACGTCTCGGCCGCCGACCTCTCCGAGGACGCGGCACACCCGGCCACGACGTCGACGTGGCAGCGCTTCGTCGAGCAGGAGCGCGCGGTACGCCACGCCCTCGTCGAGGCGACCGACGAAGAGGCCGCGCTGGTGCGCTCGAAGAGCCGCGCGCCGGCCGACTTCCGCGCCCACTGGGAAGGCCTGGGCTTCGAGCCGCACGCCGTCGGTGGAGGGACTCCGGCCGACGACTTTCTCGACGCCCTCTTCCGCACCTCGCGCCTGGTGTTCGACGGCCCCGCCGCGCCGCTCGCCACCGTCAACCTCGCCTCGCGCGCGCGCCGCGTCTCGGACTTCCTGGGCGTCACCGCGCCGGCGCACGACGACGTGGTGTTCGACCTCGGCTCGGGCCACGGCAAGGTGGCCCTCACGGTGGCCGCCAGCGCGGACACCCGCGTCGAGGGCGTCGAGCTGGTGGCCGGGCACGTGGCTGAAGCCGAGGCGTCGGCGCTGGCCCTGGGCCTCGACTCTGCGCGCTTCCACCAGGCCGACGTGCGCGACGTCGACCTCTCGAAGGGCTCCATCTTCTACCTGTACTTCCCCTTCCACGGCGCGGTCGCCTCGGCCGTCGCTACCACGCTGGGCGCCCTCGCCTCGCAGAAGGACATCACCGTCTACGCCTCGGGCCCCGCGTGGGACTACGGCGAGTTCTTCCTGCGCGAGGTGGAGCGCGGGGCCTTGCGGCTCGTCGGCCGGCGGGGAGAACACGACGAGGTGATGGTGCTGGTGAGCGAGCGCCGGTGACGCTCCACGTCTCGGCTGGCGCCGGCGCCTGGCCCTTCTCGCGCGGGCACAACCCGGGGAGAGCGACGCTCACCGCCGGAGACGTCGAGCGGGACGACGCCGACCCCATCACGGTTGCGCCGGCGTCGTGGCCGGGGCTCAGGGCTCAGGGCTCAGGGCTCAGGGCTCAGGGCTCAGGGCTCAGGGCTCAGGGCTCGTCGTCGCGGCCGTTGAGCTCCCGCGCAAGCTCTCCGCCGCCACGCGACGAGTCGAGCGTGTTGCCGTAGGCGTCGAGGCCGTCGAGCACTCCCTGCACGACGTTCAGCTGGCTCTGCAGCTGCTGGCGCGTCGCATCGTCTGGAGCGTTGGCAATCTGCTCGGTGAGGGCATCCTGGAGCGCTCCGTACACCTCGCGAAGCTGGTCGTGGCCCACCTCACCGGCCGCCGAGTCGATGCCGGCCTCCTGGAGCTTCTCGTAGAAGGCGCGCTGCACCTGGGCTGCCGTCGGCGGGTCGTTCTTGAAGAGCTCTCCCAACACCTGGTCGATGATGACGCCGCCAACCGCCGAGCCGACGGGGCCCGTCACGGCCCCCAGCGCCGCGTTGGCGGCTGCGCCGGTGAGTCCCGAGGCGAGGTCGAGGGCCAGCTGCTTCACCTTGTCGTCCGGGGCGTCGGCGTGCTCGACGGCGCGGTCGGCCGCGACCTGGAGCGTGCCCAGCAGCGTCGCCACCCGGCTGCCCACCTCGTTGGCGTTGCCCGGCTCGATGCTGGCCGTCTGCCGCTGCACGTAGCCCTCGACCTGCCGGCGCAGGCCGTCGCGGAGTTCCTGCGGCACGTCGGGGTTGAGCGCGATGGACTCGAAGAGTTGCACGAGGTCGGCCTGGCCCTGTTCGTCGGGGCCGCGCTCCATCACCTCGGTGAGGAAGTCGGGGTTGGTGGCCATCAAGCGGTTGAGGCCCTCGGCCGCCTGCGGCAGCCGCACCAGCGAGTAGCCCTCGCGGTTCGCCAGGTTCCACTCGCCGCGGTTGTCGGCGAGGTAGCCGTTGAGCGCGTCGAAGGCGGCGAGGCGCGCGTCGGTATCGCCGAGGTTTTCGGCGATGAGCTCGGGGGACTGCGTGTATGCGATGGCCGAGTTCACCTGCCAGGCCGTGCGGTCGTCGCCGTCGGTCCGCTCGGCGAGCCGCGCGGCCGCGTCACCCAACGTGTCGAGCGGGCCCGGCACCTGGCCGTTGAAGGTGCGTTCGCTCGCCTGGCCGATGGCCTCGCCCACCACCGTCGGCCCGAGCTTCTCGAGTGTCTCGTCGAGCGCCTCGGGCGAGTACCCGTTGCCGTTCGCCGTCAGCCTCGAGGCGTTGACGAGGGCGCTCGCGACGGCGTTGCGGTACTCCGGGCTCCGCTCGAGCATGTCGGGCGACGCCGAGTCGATGAACGCCTGAATGTGACCGAACGCCTCACGCTGCGCCTCGGGCGTCGGGTAGTGCTTCTCGAGGAGCGCGTCGGTCGACGTGAAGGCCAGCGCCGCCGCCGTGTCGTAGCCGAGCGCCTGGGCCTGCTCGCCGAGGGCCTCGACGAGGCCTTCATTGCCGCTCGCGTTGCGGCCCAGCGCCAGGCTCTGCACCATCTGGGCGGTCTGCTCCGGCCCCCACTCCTCGGCCAGCCGTCGCAAGTCGGCATCGTCGATGGTGCCCGCACGGTAGGCGTCCGCCATCGCCGTGGCGACGACCTCCATGTTGTCGTACGCCTGATTGCGCGTGCCAGCTTGCGCGAGCCCGCCCTCTGCCCCTGACAGGAAGGCTGCAGCAACCCGCGGGTCTTCGTGGTTGACGATCTGGTTGATGAGTTCACGCGCGAACTCGGGGCTCGCCTCGCGCAGCGTGTTGGCCAGCAGGTCCGGGTTGTGCTGGATGCCGGCCAGCCCATCGAGGAAGTCCTTCACGTCCTCCCGCACCTTCGGGTCCACCGGCGGCGGGGCGAGGTTGGCGGTCTGCGTCGCCGGCGCGGTCGCCTGGGCCCTGGCCGCGGCCGTGACGGAGTCGGGCGGACGACGGAGCGAGGCGCGCCGGGCGGCGATCAACGCCTGCGCATCGAGCGTCGGGGCCGCGCCGCCGAGCGTCGTCTGGTTCGCCTGACGCAGGGCCTGGCCCCGGCCGCGCGAGAGCTCATCGACCGCGAGCCGGCGCGCCGGGACGGCAGCGGGGGCCGACGGCCGCGCCACCACGGGCTTTGACACGACGGAGGGTTTCTTCGGGCGAATGGGGT
Source organism: Myxococcaceae bacterium (assembly GCA_025459425.1). Classification (GTDB taxonomy): domain Bacteria; phylum Myxococcota; class Myxococcia; order Myxococcales; family Myxococcaceae; genus Xiheimicrobium. Next base: position 5,571 of record JALOQF010000189.1, read on the forward strand.
CCATGCCGCCATTCACGCGAGAACGAGCCGTGCGTCTCAGGCCACAACCGTCAAGGTCGTTGACCAGAAAGACCGAAAGCCCAACGAAGCTGGATGGTTGTCAGTGCTTTCCGAGCGCCGCGGCGGCCTGCTTCACCGCAGCTTCCGGCCAGGTGTCGGGGCCGTAGCGGCCCAGAATCTCGACCCCGGCGTCGGTCTTCCCGAGCACGAAGGGCCCCTGGTTGCCTTCGCGCAAGGCATAGGCGCCCTCGGGCTTGATGACCTGCACCTTCGTTCCCGACTTGGCGAGCTGGCCAAACAGCACCTTCGTCACCTCGAGCTCGACGACCTGCTTCGCCGCCGAGGTCGGCCGGCTCGTCTCGAGGGAGCGCTCGTAGGCCTGCTGCGGCGCCTGCTCGACGATGCGCGTGACCTTCGCGAGGACGGCCGAGTCGGCCGCGGGCAACACTTCGTCGATGGGCTCGGGAGGCTTGGCCATGCGGGGCTCCTTAGTTCAGCACGTAGAGGCTCGAGTACAGCTTGGTGAAGTCCTTCATGGGCAGCGAGAAGAAGCCGTCGTTCTTCCCGTCGTTGCCCGCTTCGGACTGGCCCCAGGGGTTGCGGAGCTTCACGAACTTCTCGCCGTTCTTCTCTTCGACGCCGAGCACCGAGTAGGCGTGGTTCGCGTAGACACCGGTGTTCGTGTAGAGCGACGCCTGGTCGGAGCCGTGCGTGCCGGCCGCCACGGGGATGCCGCGGTCGATGTCGCGCTTGATGCGGTCGAACAGCCGCTGCTCGCTGCCCGGGCTCACCCACTCGTAGCCCTGGCTGCGGCCGAGCACCTCGCTCATCACCCGGCCCGCGCTGCCGCCGTTGCCGATGGCGTCGTAGCTGCCCTTCCACTGCGCGTAGGCCTTCTCGATGAGCGGGTACCAGAGCTCCATCGACTCCTTCGAGGTCGAGCCGCCGAGCGAGCTGCCGTAGATGGGGCCGCCCCAGGCGCGCACGTAGAGGTCCGAGTCGAGCTTGATGTCGACGGGCCGGCTGCGGTTGCCGTTCTCGAAGAAGCGCACGGTGTAGGTGCCGTCGGCGTTCTGCTTCACCATGTCCTTGATGGCCTGCGGGTTGATGTGGGCCACCGAGGCGAGCGCCGCGGGGAAGTAGCAGTTACCGATGGCGCCCTGGCGCACGTCGGCCGGGGTGGGCTCGTTGATGAAGAGCGGGCCGGTGAAGCGCTCGAGCTTGAACTTGGGCGTGCCGTCCGCGTTCATCTCGTCCTTGTGCATCTTCGGGTCGGGCAGGTCGACGCCGACGATGCCGCCAGTGCCACCCGGGACCTTCAGCGTGCCGGTGACGGCCGCGTGGTCGACGTTGTTCTTCCCGTCCGAGACCGAGACCTTGAACTCGTCGCCGGCCTTGCCGGGCAGCTTGAGGCCCGCCGGGAGCGAGCCGACGTCGGTCGCGGTGACGTCGACCTTCTCGCCGGTGCGCGCGTTGACGAAGCGAATCTGCGCGCCGGGCTCGGACAGGGGCCGCTTGGTGTTGTGGGTGACGGTGATGCCATCGGCGGTGGCGGCGAGGTCGACGCGCTCGAGGTTCACGACGGCGTTGCGCGTGTCGCGAGTCTCGATGCCCTTGGCCTGAATCGTAATCCAGTCGGTGGTCGAGCCGTCGGCGGCGCGGGCGCGCAGGCGAATCATGTCGCCTTCCTTCACGTCGGGCATCGTGCCGAGGAACTTGCCGCTCGCGTCGGCGGTGCCGATGACCATCGTGTCGGCGAGGTGCAGGCGGCCCGAGGGCGCGGTCGAGAGGTTGATGGCCTCGATGGTCTCACCGGGCTTGGCGATGCCCGCGATGCCGTTCTTCTGGTCGCCGGTGATGGTGAGAGGGCCGAAGGTCTCCTGGAGCGGCGCGCGGTCGATGAGCGCCTCGAGGAAGTTCTTGGCGCCCGGGTCCATCGCGAAGCCCGACTTGTCGAGCAGCTGCCCGATGTCGCTCTTCTCCGACCGCGTCAGGCCCGACTTCGCCAGCTCGAGCTGCTGCGCCCGCGTGATGCCGGGCTTCGTGAGGTCGGCCTTCATCTTGTCGAACGTCGCGCGCGAGCCGTCGCCCACCGCCGCCAACAGGTCGATGACGTTCGAGTCGGAAATCTTCGGGGCCGTGGTGGCCTTCTGGGTCTCGACGAACGAACGAATGCGGCTGTCAGCGATGCGCATGGGCATGGCGGGAGTCTCGTGTTGGGGAGTGGGTGAAGCGGCCGAATCGTGAAACTTCGACCAGATACCCCATTGTCGCAAGTCCCTGACGAGAGTTGTGCGCCGATGTGCGCTTTCTCCGACAACGCCTTCAAGACGCTGATTCTACTCGGCTTTCTATCTGGCGCGGGCGTTTGATCCACCCGTTGAGGAGCACGAGGCCGATGAGGCCCGCGGCGCCAGCATAGAACTGGGCGGTCAGCTGCTCCTCGCCGGGGAAGAGGAAGAACGCCAGCACCAGCGAGTACACCGGCTCCAGCGTCACGGCGAGGGCGAGGGTGTAGGGCGAGAGCGTCTGGAGCACCTTGAGGCTGGCGAGCCAGGGAAAGACGGTGCAGCCGACGCCCAGGAGCACCAGCCAGAGGCCGTCCTGCGCCGAGAGCGCCCAGGGTGGAACGAAGTCCCACGCGAGGAAGGCGAACGACGTCACCACGAGCGCGCTCGACAGCTCGTGGAGCGTCACGCGCTCGGCGGGCTCTCCGCGGCTCCACACGCCGTTCAAGGTGCCGAAGCCGGCCGAGAAGAGCGCCGAGAGCAGCCCGAGCGCCAGACCCATGGGCGTGGCGTTCGTCTCGAACTTCACCAGCAGCGACACGCCGGCGATGGCGGCGAGCCCGATGAGCAGCTCGGCGGGCACGACGGCGCGCCGGTAGACGAGGGGCTCGAGCAGCGCGGTGAAGAACGTGAGCGACGACAGGCACAGCACCGCGACGGCGACGCCCGCGTACTTGATGCAGCCGTAGAAACAGAGCCAGTGGAGCGCCACCAGCACGCCGATGCCCCAGAAGGCCTTCGTGGTGCGCGCGGTGGTGCCGAAGGGGAGCCGCTTGAAGCGCAGCACGAGGGCCATCACCGGCAGCACGACGAGCAGCCGGTACCAGACGAGCGGCACCGTGGAGAGGCTGATGAGGCGTCCCAGAATGGCCGTGAAGCCCCAGACGAGCACGGTGACGTGGAGCAGCGCGTGGGCGGCCGGCACGGACAGCGGGCGAGCGGCTACCGCGGCAGCCACGAGGGCCTCCGAGCGCTGGCGTGGTCGCGCCAACACGGCACGGAGGGGCTTCGGCGGGCGCAGAGACGACGCATGGCGGTTCCTTGCCGGTCTGGCGTGGCGGCCGCAAGGATTGAGGTGAACCCGGGCGGGTGAACGGCTCTGGGAAGACCGGGGCGAACGGTCACGCTCCGAAGCCTCGAGACCCGAGGTGACAGCCGGAATGGCGCTCACGGCCGAGCCCCACCACCGCTCGCGAAAACCGAGGCCGGAGGACGGCTCGCTTTCCCGGGCGTGTCCACGTGTTGACGGAAACCGTCAACAGATTGACGTCAATGTGTTGACCAAAACCGTCAACACATGGACACGCCCGGGAGAGCGACCGGCCCCTCGGCGGTCGATGCGACTTCGAAGTGCGCGGCATTCCATCGCGACGTGCGCCCCTCGAGGCTTCGGAGCGCCGTCCCTCGCCCCCACCGCTCCCACAGGCTCCTGCAACCTGTCGTGCTCACCTTGCACCACGTGGGGCTTCCGCAGTTTGGTGCCACGCCGTCGTTGCCTCCCGGTCTTCCACCCCGAGCGCCGCATGCACCTCACCCGTCGCGCCGTCACCCTCGGAGCCCTCGCCAGCGCTGCCATCGGCCGGGCCCAGGCCTCCCGGCCGGCCGCCAGCCGCCTCATCGTCTTCTTCACCCCCAACGGCACGGTGCCCGCGCGCTGGCGCCCCACCGGCACCGAGACTGCCTTCACCTTCGGACCCGGCACCGCACTCGAGCCGCTGACCGCGCTGCGCGAACAGCTCGTGGTCATCGACGAGCTCGACTTCTTCGGCGCCGACAACCACGAGGGTGGCATGGCCGCGATGCTCACCGGCACCGAGGGCTCGACTGGCGAGAGCGCGGGCATGTCGCTCGACCAGTTCGTCGCCGCGAGGCTCCCGGCCGCGGCGAGCACCCGCTTCCGCTCGCTCGAGCTCGGCGTCGCCACCAGCGCCTGGGGCTCGAGCCGCCAGACGCGCATGGCCTACGCGGGCCCGGGCCGGCTCGTGAGCCCCGACGACGACCCCGCTGCCGTCGCTCGCCGCGTGTTCAACCAGGGCGCCGCGATGGGCAGCGACCGGCTGACGCGCAAGCAGGCCGTGCTGCGGCTCAACAAGGCCCAGCTCGCGCGCGTTCGCGGCCTCGTCCCGGCGAGCGAGCACGAGAAGGTCGACGGCCACGTGCGCGCCCTCTCGACCCTCGAGGCCCGCCTCGCCGCGCCCACCGGCCAGTGCGGCGCCCCGGCGATTCCCATGGGCCTGCGCCCTTCACAGAACGACGCGTTCCCCCAGGTCGGCGCGCTGCAGATGGACCTGCTGGTGGCAGCGCTGGCCTGTGACGCCACCCGCGTCGCCTCGCTCCAGTGGAGCCACACCGTCAGCCCCATCGTCCCGACCTGGCTGTCGCTGAGTGAGGCGCACCACGAGCTGTCCCACATGTCCGACTCGAACCGCGCGGGCGTCGACCGCTTCATCGCCGCCGAGCGCTGGTTCACCGAACAGTTCGCGAGCTTCTTGCGCAAGCTGCAGGCGACGCCCGACCCGGCTGGCGGCGGCACGCTGTTCGACACGAGCCTCGTGCTCTGGTGCAAGGAGATGGGCGATTCCCGCGCGCACGTGTGCCGCAGCGTGCCCATGGTGCTCAGCGGTCGCGCGAACGGCGCGCTGCGCCTGGGCCGGTACCTCAAGGTCGCTGGAGAGCCCCACCAGAAGCTCCTGGTGAGCCTCTGTCACCTCATGGGCCTCGACAACGAGACGTTCGGTGACGCCGCGCGCAGCCGTGGCCCACTCGCGGGGCTCGCATGAGGCGCCTGTGCCTGCTGCTCCTGCTCTGCGGGTGTGAAGGGCGGCTCGAGTCGACGCCCACGCCCGGCGACGGAGTGGACGAGACCTCACCGGTGGACTGTTCGTCGGCCCCGCTGCCGGCCCAGCGCCTCCGCCGCTTGAGCCGCCGCGAGCTGGTGGCCAGCACCAACACGCTCGCCGCCGCGACGGTCGTCTCTGCCGAGTCGTACGCGCCCGACCTCGTCGTCGAGGGCTTCGAGACGTCGTCGAAGACGCTGGTGGTGAACGCGCTGCTCGCCGACCAGCTCCAGGCCGTCGCCGAGACCGTCGGAGCGGCCGTCGCGATGGCGCCCGGGCGCTTCGGCGGGTGCACCACCGCGACCGACACCTGCCGAGACGCCTTCCTCCGCGCCTTCGGAGCCGCCGCCTTCCGCCAACCGCTCGACGACACCCAGCTGGGCGAGTACCGGGCCCTGTACGAGCTCGCGCGCGCCGACGGGCATGGCACTGCCGCCGGGCTCGTCGCCGAGGCGATGCTGACGTCGCCCTTCTTCGTCTACCGCGCCGAGCTCGGCCGGCCCGCAGGCGCGGATACCTGGGCGCTGACCGACCACGAGCTCGCCAGCCAGCTGTCGTACTTCCTCACCGGCGGGCCGCCCGACGCCACCCTCACCGCCGCCGCCTCGGCGGGTGAGCTGCACGAGCCGGCCCAGCTCGAAGCGCAGGCGCGGCGGCTGCTCGAGCGGCCCGATGGGCTCGGCGGCTTCGTCGACGCCTGGCTCGAGCTCGACCGCCTCGACACGCTGCCGAAGGAGCCCGCTGACTTCACGCCCGCCCTGCGCGCGGCGATGCGAGAAGAGGCCCACCGCTTCTTCGCCGACGTGCTGACCCGGGGCGGCTCGTACGAGGCGCTCCTCACCGCGCGGGAGGGCCTCGTCAATGCCCCGCTGGCGGCCTTCTACGGGCTCCCAGGGCCTCAGGGCGCCGGCTTCGAGCGCGTCGCCTGGCCTCAGGGTCGGCGCGCTGGCCTGCTCACCCTGGGGGCCTTCCTGGCCACGCACGGCAAGCCGTCGGGCTCGTCTCCCGTGCACCGCGGGGCCGTCATTCGCGCGCGGCTCTTGTGCCAGACGACCCCGCCGCCGCCCCCCAACGTCGACGCCACGCCTCCGCCGGAGCAACCGGGCCGCACCACCCGCGAGCGCTTCTCGGCGCATTCGTCGAACCCGGGCTGCGCCGGGTGTCACTCGCTCATTGACCCGCTGGGCTTCGCGCTCGAGCACTTCGACGGCGTGGGGCGCGAGCGCTCGCTCGACAACGGGTTGCCCATCGACGCGACGGGAGCGCTCCTGGCGACGACGCCGGCCGACGTGACGTTCGACGGCGCGCGCGAGCTGTCGGCGGCCATCGCGGCCAGCACCGAGGGCCGGGCCTGCTTCGTCACCCAGGTGCTGCGCTTTGGCCTGGGCACCTCGGGCGTGACCGACCCGTTCACCTGCGTCGGAGCCACCGCCGCGCGCGCGATGACACCGTCGACGCCGCTGCGCGACGTGGTGCTGTCGCTGGTGACGGCCGAGGGCTTCCGGCGTCGGGCTGGCACGACGGCTGGCGTCGCGCCCATGCTGCCCGCGCCCGTCGACGCTGGCACCACGCCCATGCCGGTGCAGCCGCAGCCCATGCAGGGCCTCGAGGTCACCCGCGCCGCGCAGTCGACGTGGCCCACCGGCTTCTGTGACGACGTGCGCGTGACGAACCGGGGCTCGACCGCCGTCGACTGGGCCGTCGAGCTCACCGTCGATGGCACCATCACCAACGCGTGGAATGCGGCCGCCTCTGGAGCGTCGGGGGCCGTGCGCTTCACCGGCGTCGCCTGGAATGCGCGGCTCGAGCCCATGGCGTCGGCCTCGTTCGGTTTCTGCGCGACGAAGCCGTGACGAGCCTTCCCTCGTGACGACCGAGGGCAGGTGCGTCTGCCGACGGGAAACGACGAGGCTCGCCGCCATCAACTGCGACGTCGCCGCTGCGCCCCCACGACCAGGAGCGCCAGCGCCGCCAGCACCGGCGCCTCGACCCCGGCACAGCCACACCCAACGGGCCGAATCGTCTGGTTGCCGATGACCTCGGGCGGCCGGTCGTCTCCTGGAGCACCGGAGCCCGCGTCCATCGGCTCGGGCGTCAACGTGGTGCCGCCATCGACCTCGACGCCAGCATCGGGCTCGCCGGGCTGGCCGGCGTCGACCATCGGCACTCCGGCGTCGACCGCGGGCACCACGCAGCCAGCCCCCACCGCGCGCGTGTCGACGTGGCCCGCGCCGTCGGTGGCCCACGTGAACCACTCGGACCACCGCCGGCGGTACGCCTCGACCTTGAGGAGCGCATCGGACGAGGGCGCGTTGCGCGCGACGTAGACGAAACCGGTGCGGAAGCAGCGCTGGGCCGCGGGGAAGGCCGGTGAACGCGCGCCCATCTCCCGAATCACCGCGTCGACCGACACCCGCCGTTCGCTGCCCATGATGGTGACGGGCGCAGCGCCCGGCGCGAGCGGGTACGAGGGGTCGTTCGTGCCTTCGCCCCACACCCGCAGCAGCGGCGTCACCTGCGAGGCCGGCACGAGGCCCATGAAGTACTGGTCGAGCCCGTTGTACTTGCGCGCGCAGGGGCTGACGCGGAAGACGCCGCTCCCGAGCGAGTCGATGCAGCCGCCGAACATCACCGAGCGCGAGTCGACGCGCGGGTGGTAGTGCCGGTCGCCCGAGCGCAGGTCTTCCTGCTTCATGCCGCCCTCGCGGTAGTCGGCGCCCACGAGCCAGTAGTGGCCCACCTCGTGCCCCAGCACCTCGATGGCGGTGAGGCCGACGTTGCCCGAGCCCAGGTCCGCGCGCTGGTCCGGGTCGGTCGGCAGGCGCACGAGCGAGCCCATGAAGGCGCAGCCCTTCAACTTCGCGCGGCTGCCGAAGGGCGCGCCGTCGTTGTAGAGCGGGTTCTGCCCGATGTTCTGCACCGTCACCCGCGCCTGCTGGAACGCGGGCGTGTTCGACGGGCCCGGCACGTTCTCGGACAGGAAGACGACGAGAAAGTCGTACTCGTCGGCCAGCGCGCCCAGGGCTGCCCGCGAGGCGTCCTGACACGCGAGCCCCTGCGCCGGAACCAGCCCGGGAAAGGAGAAGCCCAGCACCCGCTGGTGGATGCTCCCCGTCGGGTCGGGCACCACGATGAGGTCGCCCACCGTCGTGACCTGCGCCTGCGCGCACGTCGCTCCCAACACCAGGCCCAACCACGTCAACCGCGTCGTCATGCTGCCTCCGCGCGGGGCTCAAAACAAAACGCGATGAATGGAACAACCCCGCAGCGCTGGAGGGGTGTCACCCGCGGGATTCACTGTGGATTGGGAGTCTGCAGTCCGCAGGGAGCCTTCATGCCGTCTGGGCAGCGGGCCGCATCCCCGTGGAACGGACGAAGAGCGAACGCTGTGTGCTCTCGACTCAGTCGCAACGAACACCTGCATCGAGAACGGTGAAGCCGGCACAACACGGGACCGGAATGCCCGCATCCACGAGGACCGTCCCAGCCCGGTAGCACACCCGAACGGGAGCGGACGCCACCAGCGGCCCGCCGAGGTCGATGGAGCACTGCACCATCGTCGTGCCGAGGCAGAGCTGTTGGCCCGCGGTGACCGTGAGCATCACCGTCTTCGCGCCCGCGTCGAAGACGGCCGGGTTGGGCGTCGGGCCGCTCACGCCGCACTCCGAGACGGGCGGGCAGGACACGGCGACGGTGTCGAGCGAGACCAGCGGCCCAGCGGCTGGGCCCTCGCGAAAGTCGAGCGGCACCGAGCTGCTCTCACCGGGGCCCATCTGGAAGCCGCCCGTCAGCTGGAGGGACGGCGGAACGAACTGAACGACCGTCGGTCTCGAGTCGAACCCCGCCGCGGTCGCGGTGACCTCGACCCGGCCAAAAGCCCCTGCGTCGCCAACCATCGCCGCGACGAAGAAGGGCGCGGTGGCCGAGCTCCGGCCCTGCAGCGGAGCGGTACAGTCCTCCCCCGCATAGAGCTGGAGCTGCCGAGGACCCGACACTGCGGCGAGGGTGACGAGTCCTCCATCGAGCGTGGCCCCAGCCACGACCTCGCCGCGCACACACTCGGACGTCGCGGCGAGCAGCAGCGCGCCTCCGTCACTGCGCAGGCCGCCGTCTCGCAGCGGGCCTCCATCATTCGCCGTGACACGCACCGACAGCTGCGGCAACGGCGCGCTCCCACCGCCCGTCGCGCCACCGGCGCTCCCACCACCCATCGCGCCACCTGCGCTGCCACCGCCCGCCGCGCCACCTGCGCTCCCACCAGCCATCGCGCCACCTGCGCTCCCACCGCCGGTGAGCTGGTCGCAGCCGAGCGCACGGCACCGCTCGTCATAGAGCGCGTCGAAGTCACACGCCGTCACGGCGAGCACCGCCAGCGCACAGAGCCGGAGCGCCTTCATGGCCACGCTCCCACCCAGAGGACCCCTGCGGCCCCGGGCTGGACCCACGCCGTCACGGGCGCGGGCTCGCCGCCGAAGAAGCGCCACAGCAATCCAGCCGCGACCGTCGCCGCGCCCACCCCGAGGAGCGACAGGCCGATGGTCTGCTTGAGCTTCCCGTCGTCGCGCAGTCGTCGAAGGGTGCCAGGCTCCGTGGCCGACTGGAGCGACGTGTAGTCAGCCACCGCGAGGACCTCGGCGACGACGCCGCCCACGAGCACCGCGGCGCCCACACCGACGAGAACCCACGGGCCGATGGGCGCTGGTGGTGCGATGCCTCGGAGCTTGAACCGCAGCGTGACGAGCGCTTCCCGGGCGAGGCTGTCGGCTTCGCGCAGCAACGCGTCTTCGGAGCCGACCCGTCGCAGCGTCGAGTAGAGCGTCGCACCGACCGACGACAGCACCTTCACGTTGAGCTGGTACACGTCGCCCAGCTTCGCCACCTCACCGCGCACCACGCCCTCGGCGCCCAGCGCGCCTGCCAGCTCGGCCGTGCAGTTCGAGCCCTCGCCGCTGCAGCCGAGCAGCTGCCGCTGCCGCTCGAGCCCCAGCATGGCGATGACGTCGGTGCGGGTCGTCACCTTCGCGCCGTCTGGCCGAGCGCGACGGTCAGCAACACCGAAGACAGGAGCATCGACTCGAAGGTTGGCCCAGCCGTGGGTGGAGCACCACGGTTTCCTCCGCCCGTGGGAGGCGCGGCGTGAAGGGGCATGCCGGCCACGTGGTCCGCTGGCCGCACGCCTCGAGGCGTGGAACCCAAGCGACGGCACGCGGTGTCGGTCAGCGCGTGCTCCTGCTCACCGTCGCGCTCGCCGCGTTTCCCGACCCGGCCGCCCACCTCACGACGCTCGATGTCCCGCGGCCGACGCGCGCGGTGCGCATCGCCATTGACGCAGGCCACGGGGCGCCCGGCAACACGGGCAACCAGGGCTGCTTCTGCCAGGCCGAGGCCGACGAGACGCGCGTCGAGGCGATGGAGCTCGCACGTCGCCTGCGCGCCCGGGGCTTTCGGGTGCTCGAGACGCGCACGGCCACGGACGGAGCCCGCTACCAGGCGCGCATCGCCGCCATCGAGGCCTTTGCCCCGCACGTCGTCATCAGCCTGCATACCGACGCGCGCGCCGACGCCGTGCCCGTGTGGCGCGGGGAGGGCCAGGTCTGTTGGGAAAATCGCAGCGACCCCGGCTTCGCCGTCTTGTGGAGCGAGGAGGGCTCGCCCGCGGTCGTCTCACGCCGTGCCGCGTGGGGCCGGGCGCTGAGCCGACGCCTGCGGGAGTCAGGCTTCACGCCGTACTCTGGCGAGGACTACGGCTCGTTGTATCGGGACGACGACGAGCCCGCGTGCTTCGTCGACGCGCGGCCGATGAAGCAGCGCGTGTACTTTCTGCGCGCCACCAGCGTCGCCCCCGTCGTCATCGTCGAGACCCACCACGCGCTGGACCCGCTCGAGGTGGCCCGGTGGCACGACGCCGACACGCACGACGCGTTCGCCGCGGCGGTGGCCCGTGCGGCGCTCGACGTTGTCGACGCCCCGAGGCCAGCCCCCGCGCGCAAGGCCCGCTCGAGCGGTCCGCCCGTTCCCTGAACCAGCAGCGGGGCCCACCGTCACGGAGCCAGTCCAGCGCTCAGCGCGCGAAAGACCCGAACCGGCATAAGACCCGGCCGTGCGGCGCGGGGCGCGAGCCTCACCGCACATCTGTCGAGACCAACGAGCGCGCGAGCGACTCGACCAGCCGACACCCGGATGAACTCGCACGGCGCGCGAACTGGTGAACGTCCTGGCGAGGCTTGACGTACGTCGCTCCGTGCCCCGCCGGAGCCAGAGCCCGTCGAACCTGTCGGCTGATCAGCACGGCCAGACGGCATCGTGCGGCGCGCGGCCTGCTCAGCTGGGCTCTTCGACCGGCGGCTCCAGTCGCACCGGTGGCGGCAATCGACCGGGCTTGCGCGGCAACTGGCTGCGCACCTCGACGAGCCCGTCTTCGATGCGATGGAGCACGCGCTCCTGCACGCGCAGCGTCTGACCCAGCTGCTCCGAGAGCCGCTCGAGGTGGTCCATCACGCCCAGCACCATCGCCTCGAGCCGGTCGAGGCGCGCTTCCACGGACTCTTCGGTTGTACCCGACATGCGACGGCCACTTGACCGAGCGACGTCACGCCACCGGGGCGCCCGGGTGAATCCTTCGTCACGCGAAGGCCGAATGTGCACCTTCGAGCGGGCCGAATGATCGACGACGGACCGTGCACGACCGTTCACAGGTGGGACAGCGACCCCGATGCGCTGCGGTGCCGGGCCCGGTAGTGTGCCTGCGTCTTCTTTCCACGGAAGAACCCCCATGCGCCCCCTGCTCGCTTCCCTGCTCGTGCTCAGCGCCTGTGACGGCCAGGTCTTCGGTGGCCTCATCGGGAGCGGCCGACCTGCCGACCCGGCGCTCCCGCCGCGTGGCGAGGTCGAGCTCGAGACGCCCGGCCCCTCGTCGCGGGTGCCGCGCCTCAACCACGCCGAGTACGAGAACACCGTCACCGACTTCTTGCGGCTGCCGGCGAAGCCGAACCTCGCCAGCACCTTCGTGACCGACTCCACCGGCTCGATGTTCGACACCAACGGCGGCCTGTTGTCCGTCGACTCGACCTCGTGGGCCGACTACCAGCGCGCCGCCGAGCAGCTCGCCGTCACCGCGACGCAAGACCAGGCCGCGCTCGCCCGCACCTTCGGCGGCGCCGTGCCGCAGGGCCTCGAGGCGCAGGTGCGCGAGCTCGCCCGCCGCGCGTACCGCCGCCAGCCCACCGACGCCGAAGTCACCGCCCTCGTCACGCTCGGCAACCGCGCGGCGACGTTGTCGCCCACCGTCCCGGCGGCGCTCGGGGGCCCGCGCCTGGTGCTCGAGGCGCTGCTCCAGTCGCCCCACTTCCTCTACCGCCCGGAGCTGAGCGAGACGGTCGAGCAGGGCGTGATGCCGCTGTCGGCGTACGAGCTGGCGAACCGGCTCTCGTACGCGCTGTGGCACACGATGCCCGACGACCTGCTCTTCGCCGCCGCCGCCTCGGGCGACCTCTCGACGAAGGAGGGCGTGGCCACCCAGGCGCGCCGAATGCTCCGCGACCCCCGCGCGCAGGAGACGGTGGCGTCGTTCCACGACCAGCTCCTCCAGCTGCAGAAGGTCTTCGACGTCACCCGCAACACGACGCTCTTCCCCGAGTTCTCGACGGCGCTGCGCCAGTCGATGGCCGCCGAGCAGCGCACCTTCGTGCGGCACGTCATCTTCGACCAGCGCCAGGGCCTCTCGACGCTCCTCACCGCGCCCTACACCTTCGCCGACGCCAACGTGGCGCGCGTCTACGGCCGCTCGGGCGTCACGGGCTCCACGCCGCTGCGCCTCGAGTTCACCGATGGCCGGCGCGGCGGCCTCTTCACCCAGCTCGCCTTCCTGTCGACGAACGCGACCTCGACCGAGACCGACCCGATTCACCGCGGCACGTTCCTCAACTTCCGCATCCTCTGCACGGGCCTGCCGCCGCCGCCGAACAACGTGCCACCGCTGCCTGGCGAAGACCCGACGATGCGCCGCACCATGCGCGACCGCATCGAGTCCTTCACGGGCCGCGGCACGTGCGGCGAGGGCTGCCACAGCACCTTCATCAACCCCATCGGCTTCGCCTTCGAGCACTACGACGCGCTCGGGCGCTGGCGCGAGCAGGACAAGGGCCTGCCCATCGACGACTCGGGCGAGTTCCTCTTCGACTTCGCTGCGGACACGAAGACGCGCTTCGAGGGCGGCGTCGCGCTGTCGCGGGAAATCGCGGCCTCACAGATGGCCCACGGCTGCTACGTCGAGCACTGGCTCGAGTACCTGTACGGGCGGCCGATGGCCGCTTCCGAGCGCCCGCTGATGGACCGGCTGGGCACCCTTTCCCGCCTCGAAGACGCCCCGGTGCTGCGCCTGGTGGAGGAGCTGCTCGTCAGCGACGCCTTCCGCGCGCGGCCCGTGGAGGAGCAGCCATGAACTTCTCGCGACGACTCATCCTCAGGGGCCTCGGCGGCGTGACGCTGTCATTCCCTGCGCTCACGTCCCTCCTGCCGCGCGCGGCCTGGTCACAGCCCATGGGGCGACGGCGCTTCGCGATGTTCGTGCGCGCGGGCAACGGCATCGTGCAGAACTCGGGCGGCGACCCGGAGCGCTTCTGGCCCGAGCAGACCGGCGTCCTCACGCCCGAGGGCATGCGCACCGGCGTCAACGGCACGCGCGCCACCGCCGAGCTGGCCGACTACGCGACGCGGCTGCTCCTCATCAAGAACGTGCGGCTGCAGTTCGCGCGCAACCAGTGTGGCCACGCCGAGGCGCTGCCGCAGGTGCTCACCGCCGCGCAGCACACCGGCGGCACCGGCAACAGCCCGCGCGCGCGTGGCCAGTCCATCGACTGGCGCATCGCGCAGGCCAACAACGCCGCCGGCGCCGCGCCGCTCACCTTCATGGCCGGCCCGCGCCAGACGTTCATCGCCGAGGGCCTGTCCTGGAGCGCGTCGGAGATGCGCACGCCGGCCGAGCGATCCCCGCTCAACGCCTTCATGCGGCTCACGGGCCTGGCTTCGGCGCCGCCCGAGGTGCAGCGGCTGGTGGTGGAGCGCCGCAAGAGCGTGAACGACTTCGTGCGCGACCAGCTGCGCGAGGTGTCGGGGAAGGCGCAGCTCTCGTCGGCCGACAAGCGCCGCCTCACCCTGCACCTCGAGGCCGTGCGGGACACCGAGCTGCGCATGACGTGCGACCTCGACCCGACGCAGGCCATGCAGGTGCGCGCCATCTCGAACCCCGAGTCGAACGACGTTCGGCCCGAGGTGGTGCGGCGCTTCATGGACGTGGCGGCCTGGGCCTTCCACTGCCAGCTCAACAGCGTGGTGACGCTCCAGGTCGGCGACGGAAACGACCAGACCCAGTACGACATCAACGGCACGCGCTACCCGCGCTTCCACTGGATTTCGCACCGCATCTACTCGGACGGCGCCTCGGGTGAGACCATTCCCAACGCGGTCGAGCTGCACCACCAGATCGACCGCCTGCAGCTGCGGCTCTTCAAGTACCTGCTCGACCGGCTCGCGGCCTACCCGTCGGCCTACTCGCCGACGCTGCTCGACGACTGCGCCGCGGTGTGGGTGAACGACCTGGGCAACGGGCCTCCGCACGCGGCCGACAACACGCCGTGGATCATCGCGGGTGGCGCGGGTGGCAACCTGCGCACGGGCATGCACCTCGACCACCAGCGGCGCACCAACAACCTCGTGCTGAACACCATCGCCAGCGCGGTCGGCGTGCGGAAGGCCGACGGCACGCTGCTCGACGACTTCGGCGACCCGAGCCTCACGCGCGGGGTGATGAGCAACGTGCTGACGGTGACGTGAAGTGTGCCTGGGCGACGGTGGTGAGGGCCTCTTTCATCGTGTGGATGGTTTCGGCCGTCGCGCTCATGGGCTCGTCGGCGCTCGCCTGCGTTTGCCCGACTCCCGTGGCAGCCTTCGCTAGCGCAGACACGGTCTTCGTGGGCCGCGCCTTCAGCTCGTTCGACCTTCCGTTCGTCGAAGACAGGATCCTCCTCGTCGAGGTCGAACGAACCCTGAAGGGCCACGTGACGTCGCCTCTGCTGATCAGGACCAGTCGAGGCAACTGCGGCCTGTATGGCCTCTTGCCGTCAGCGCCGATGCTGATCTTCGCGCACTCGACCATCCCGTTCGTCGTTCAGAGGACGGGCATCTGCTCCGGAACGACGACGGATCTCTCTGACTTCCTGTCGGGCCGACTCGGCCTGGGCTCGGCACCGCTCAGGCTCGAGTGGCTGGGGCTCCTCTTCGTCGTGAGTTCGGTCGTGATGCTGCTGCTGCACAGGAGGCGGTCGCTTCGCACGTCACCCTCGACCTCGGTCCAGCCAACACGCACATGAGGGCTGCTCGCACGCTGTTGGGCGACGCGCGGTGGCCTGCGCCCGAACCGCGCAGTGAGAACCTCCACGCAGATGCCCTCGGGCATGGAAGGACGTTCTTCCCGTGCCTCATCGGGCGGGCGCACTACACTCTCCGAGGCTGGTTCTTCCCTGGGGACTCCATGCGCCTGCTCCTGCTCACCGCCTCGTGCGTCTCGCTGCTCGCCTGCCCTTCGGGGCCGCGTGAGGTGACGGCCGAACAGCTCCTCGCGCGCGGAGACTGCCCGGCCATGCCCTCGGGCGCGGGCACGGTGCACGCCGACACCATCACCGCCGACGAGACGTGGACGGCCGCCACCAGCCCCCACGTGCTCAAGTCGATTCGCATCGAGGCCACCGTCACCATCGAGCCCTGCGCCGTGGTGCTCGTCGAGAGAAACGCGCGCGTGCAGGTCGGCAATTCGGGCACCGGCAAGGCGGGCAAAGTCGTCGCCGCGGGCCGCCTCGAGGGCAACGTGCTCGAGCCGGTGGTGTTCCGCCCGCAGAACGCCGGCGACTTCTGGGGCAGCCTCTTCGTCTTTCCCACCGGCAGCCTCGACCTCTCGTACACCGCGCTCGTCAACGGCGGCCAGAAGGACACCCCCGACACCAACGCCACCATCGAGGCGCGCGGCGAGCAGATGAAGCCGGTGCGGCCGATGATTCGCGCGCGGTACGTCGTCATCAAGGACTCGGGCTCGCAGGGCCTCACGCTGCGCAACTACGCCGGCTTCGCGGCCGACTCCGAGGCGCTCATCGTCACCGGTGCTGGCGCTCAACCCGAGGCCGACGCGCGCTTCCCCACCGGCTACGCGCTCGACCTGCAGCCCGCAGGCATCAACAGCATTCCCAAAGGGAGCGTGCTCACCGGCAACCGCCGCGAGGGCATTCTCGTTCGCTCGGTGACGCGCCTCGACGTCGACGAGGCCTTCGTCAACCGCGGCGTGCCGTACGTCATCGACGGCAGCTTCCTCATGTACGACCTCGGCCGGTCGACGGTGACGCTGCGCATCGAGGCGGGCGTGACGATGAAGTTCAAGAAGAGCGGCGCGGGAGACATCGGGCTCACCCTGGGCAACCTCGCGTCGCGCGCACCGGTGCGCCTCATCGCGCAGGGCACCGCGGAGCAGCCGATTCTCCTCACCTCGGCCGAAGCGACACCAGCGCCAGGCGACTGGGCTGGCGTGTACCTCGGCAACGTGGCCAGTGACGGCAACGTCTTCGAGTCCGTGACGGTGGAGTACGCAGGCGGTGCGACCGGCACCCGTGGCTATGGCTGCGGCCCGCTGTCGAACGTGGGCGGGCTGCTGTTCATCGAGACGCGCCCCGAGACGGCCTTCGTGAAGAACTGCACCTTCCGCAACCTCCTCGGCGCCGGCATCGTCTCTGGCTGGACCTCGGACGCCGACGGGCCGAACCTGGCGCCGACGAATACGTTCTCGAACATCGCGCCGGTGCCGATGGAAGGCGGCTGCAACGTCACGCGCTGGGCGCCCGCCGCGGGCGTGGGGAGCTGCCCCGGCATGCGGCCGCTCTGCGTGAACTGAGAGGCGCGTCAGGCCTTCTGCGGCGCGCGCTCGGCGCGGTCTGCCAGCAACCCCACCGTGACGAGCCCGAGGCCGATGACGACGTGCAGCACGTCGTCGGTGGCCTTCCACTGGAACCAGGCCTTCGGCCACAGGCCCGCCAGGCTCGCGACGGCCTGGTACACGTCGATGAGGCCGAAGCCGACGTTGAACGCGCGCACGGGGCCCAGTTCCTTCGTGCCAAGCGCGACGAGGCCGACGACGCCGAAGAGGAGATGAAAGACGTTGTAGGGCGTTGCCCCACTCGTGAGCGCCATCGAATCGGGCATCACGAAGCCCAGCGCGCCGACGAGCAGGAGCAGCGGCGCGAACACGCGGAGGACGGTGACGTTGATGGGTGCCTTCATGCCTTCCCCAAGTCGGTGGTTGAAGGCCTCTTCGGACATGGGGCCGTGGTGGATTTCCTGCTACTCGGCCCGCGCATGACGACGACGCTCTACTACGTGCCTCGCACCCGCTCGACGCGCCCGCGCTGGCTCCTCGAAGAGCTCGGCGCGCCCTACGAGCTCGTGCGCCTCGACACCGCGAAGGGTGAGACGCGCACCGAGGCGCATGCCCAGCGCCACCCGCTCAACCACGTGCCGGTGCTCGAGACGAAAGACGGCGCGCTCTTCGAGTCGGCGGCCATCGTGCTGCAGCTCGCCGACGTGCACGGGCGGCTCATTCCACCGGTGGGCTCGTACGAGCGTGGCCTGGTGTACCAGTGGGCCTTCTTCGCGATGACCGAGCTCGAGCCCCACTGCGTCGTGTTCTTCGCCGAGAAGGTGCACAAGAAGACGCCCGAGAGTGAGCTCGCCCTCAAGGCGAAGGGGAAGATCAACGAAGCCGCGCGGGCGCTCGACGCGCACCTGGCCAGCCGGGAGTGGATGCTGCCTTCCGGCTTCTCGGTCGCCGATGTCATCGTCGGCGGGGTCGCGTGGTGGGCGAACCGCATGGGCGCGGTCGAGAACGCACCGAACCTGCTCGCGTACATTCAACGGTGCGAGGCGCGTCCGGCCTATCAGCGCGCCACGAAGGACTGAGAAGCGGCCTGGCTGGGCGGTGGCGGGCCATCGCGTTGGCGAGGTTGATGCGGCCAGGTCCCTCGCTGGGCACGTCGCGCGGGTCCCACGTCGAGGCGCAGGCGGCGTCGTGCAGGTTCGTGTCGTCGAACGTCGACAGGGGCGGACGTCACAGGGACGCCCCAGCGAGCGCAGCGGTCCCACGCGCCAAAGCCGGTCCCGCTTCGACCCAGCCGACTGCGCGGCACGAGGAAGCACGCCCGCCACCATCGACGGGGCGAGCTGGCACGTTCGGCGCTGTGCTTCCCGACCCGAGACTTTCCCTCACAGCGGTCACGGTGGCAGCGCCAGCGTCGGCGCCTCGGCGCGCGACGAGGCGAGCACCTCGAAGAAGTACCGTCGGAACTGGAGCGTCGCCTTGTCGGTGCGCACCGAGCGCTCCTCGGCCGGAGGCGGCACGCGCGTGGGCCACGACGACTCGACCACCGCGCGGTCTTCTTCGGTGATGCGCTTGTTCGACCAGTTGAAGAACGGGTTCAAGAGCGCGAGCTTCGCGAAGTTGCGCGTGCCGATGACGATCATGCGCACGTGGTTCTCTTCGGCCGGCACGCACAGCGCGTGAATGCGGAACTTCTGGTCGGGCATGATGTTGAGCACCATCATGTTCGGCTTCCAGAACTCGAGGTTGCCGGACTCGCGGCTGCGGTCCCCATCGAGGAACGCCGGCAGCACCGCGCCGAAGGGCGTCTCGTTCCACTCGATGTCCATGCGGGTGTCGGGCTTCAGGTACGGCCGCACGAAGCGCCCGATGGTGTTCCGGTGCAGGAACGGCACGTGCGGTGAGTCGAGCATGTTCTCCATCGCGCGCGTCCAGTGGGCCTTCCACGTCACCTCGAACCCGGTGCGCGCGAGGTCGGCTCGCGTCAACGTCTCGGGCACGAGCGGCTCCGGCACGGAAGGCGCCGTGGGCGCGGTGTAGACCCAGAGCAGTCCCGCGAGCTCACGGGTCGGCAGCGCCGTCGCGAAGAGGCGCTCGCGCTTCGCGTCCGGGTTGAGCGGCACCGAGACGCACGCGCCCGCCCCGTCGAAGCGCCAGGCGTGAAACGGGCACTCGAGGCAGCCGTCCTTCACCGCGCCCAGCGACAACGCGACGCCACGATGCGGGCAGCGGTCGAGCAGCGCGCTCGCCGTACCGGACGCGTCGCGGAAGAAGACGAGCTTCTCACCTGCGAGCGTCACCGCCAGCGGCCGGTTCCGTTTCAGCCGCCCCGCGAGGGTGACCGGAGTCCACACGTGGGCGAAGCCGTCGAACATGCCCTGCTGTGTGTCCGCGCCCTCTTGGAAACGCACCTCAAACCGCCGTTGAGCTCGGTCGAGACCTGCTGGCCCGCTCGACGGCTGAAGCTCGTGCCGTACCGCGGCCAGCGTTCGAAGGCCTCTTCGACGCCCTCAGCAGCCTCGTCGTCCTCGCGCACTTCGTTCACGACATCGTCCCCCCGCCCGACGGCGCGACGAGGCGAGTCTGTCGAGCTGAGCCGTCCTGCGTCACGGCCGTGGCGCCTGGCTGGGTCCGAGTCGACCCTTCCCAGCCGCGGCACGAAACCGCTCCTCCGAGGGAGGACGCCTGCTCTGCGGGCGTGGCCCATGGCCTGCACCTGATCCACCCGGGGACGGGATGATCGGCCAACACCTGCTCAACTACCGCGTCGTTTCGCAGCTCGGCGCGGGCGGCCTCGGCACCGTCTTCCTCGGCGAGCACACCGTCATCGGCCGCAAGGCCGCCCTCAAGGTGCTCAACGCCGCCGTCTCGCACGACGAGGCCATGGTGGCCCGCTTCATCGCCGAGGCGCGCGCGGTGAACACCATTCGCCACCCCAACATCGTCGACGTCACCGACTACGGGCAGTCGAACGGCGCCTTCGTCATCGTGATGGAGCTCCTCGAGGGCGAGACCATCGCCCAGCGCCTCGAGAAGGTCGAACGCCTCGCCGAGCACCAGGTCGTCTCGATGCTCACCCAGGCCGCCTCGGCCCTCGGCGCGGCCCACGAGCGCGGCATCGTGCACCGCGACCTCAAGCCCGAGAACCTGTTCCTCACCAACTCGCCCGACTACCCCGACTTCCTGAAGGTCCTCGACTTCGGCATCGCCAAGCTGCTCGGCGCGCCGGTGGGCCCGAAGACGACGCCGGGCATGATCATCGGCACGCCCGCCTACATGTCTCCCGAGCAGGTGATGGGCGACGAGGGCCTCGACGCGCGCAGCGACGTGTATGCCTTTGGTGTGGTGGCCTACCGCATGCTCACCGGCCGCCTCCCCTACGAAGGCAACGTGATGCAATTGATGCAGGGCCACTTGAACGGCACGCCGCCGCCGCTCAAACACTTCGAGCCTTCGCTCTCCGACGCCATCGAGCGGGTGGTGCTCAAGTGCCTCGCGCGGCAGCCCGCCGACCGCTACCAGACGATGAAGGAGCTCCGCCGCGAGCTCTTCTCGCTCGGCGGCCGAGAGGCGAAGCCCGCGGTGCGCGTGGTGAGCCCCCCGGCCGAGCCTTCGGGTCCGGCTTCGCCACCCGTCGCCGCGAAGCCGCAGAGCCCGACCGCGCCAATTCCACCGCCCACGGCGCCCATGCCGGCGCCGCCCGCACCCACCGACACCCGCGTGCTCCAGACGATGAAGGAGGAGCAGGCCGAGCGCCTGCAGGCCATCGCCATCGCCTCGAAGCTGAAGGACATCATCAGCAAGCGCCT
>JALOQF010000537.1 GCA_025459425.1 Myxococcaceae bacterium
TTGGGCCTCGTCGCGCTTGGGCCGCCGTCCATCGCCTTTCGGCTCGGAGTCGGGGTCCGCAACGCGTTCGGGTGGCTCGTGAGGCGGCCCTGGTCTTCGAGCCGACGCTCGGTGCGCGACTCGAGGGAGCGCCTGCCATGATGTTCGACCGCCTCTGGTTCGGCGAAGCGCCGGGCTGGCAACGGGCGTTGGGCCTCGTCGCGCTTGGGCCGCCGTCCATCGCCTTTCGGCTCGGAGTCGGGGTCCGCAACGCGTTCGGGTGGCTCGTGAGGCGGCCCTGGTCTTCGGGCTGCAGGTCGTCTCGGTCGGCAACCTCGTCGTCGGAGGAGCGGGCAAGACGCCGCTGGTCATCTTTCTGGCGCGCTGGGCGCTGGCGTCGGGGCTGCGCGTGGCCGTGCTGTCTCGCGGCTACGGTCGCGCGGGCAGGGGACCGGTCGACTTCGACGTCACGTCGCTCCCAGACGAGCGTCGCTGTGGAGACGAGCCGCGGCTCATCGCGCGCAAGGCCCCTGGCGCACGCCTCTACGTCGACAGCGACCGGCTCGGCGCGGCGACGAGGGCGAAGGCACAGGGCGCGCAAGTGGCCATCCTCGACGACGGGTTTCAGCACCGGCGGCTCGCGCGCGACGTCGATCTGCTCGTCGAGGTGCCCGGCGCGTCGACGCACGTGCTCCCGCTCGGGCCCTTCCGGGAGCCGGTCGGCAGCCGACGTCGGGCCACGGTGCGGTGGAATGGACCCTCGCCCAACGACCCCGCCGGCGAGCTCGTGGTGCGGCGGCTGGTCGACGCGAGCGGACGGGTCGCGACACCCCGGCGCGTCGTCGCCCTCACCGGCATCGCCCGGCCCCAGCGCTTCCTGACGACGGTCCGAGGCCTGGGCCTCGAGGTCGTGGGGGCCTGGCATTTCCCCGATCACCACCGCTTCTCGGCCTCGGAGCTCACCCGCGTCTCCAGCGACGCCACGCGGCTGGGCGCGGTCATCGTCACCACCGAGAAGGACCGGGAGCGATTGCCGCCCTCGTTCCAGAGCGTGACGGTCGAGACGACGCTGTCGGTGACGCGCGGGCTCGACGTGTTGGCGCGGGTCTTGGGCTGGCCCGAGGCTTGTGCCGCCAAAGCGACGATGGAAGAAGGCGCGCCGTGAATCGGCTTGCGGCGTTCCCGAGGGTGCGCGTGGTGGTGCTGGGCGACCTGGTCGCCGACCACTACCTCTACGGTCAGACCGAGCGGATCAGCCGCGAGGCGCCGGTGCTGATCGTCCGGCACGAGCGTGACGAGGTGAAGCTCGGTGGCGCAGCGAACGCAGCCGCCAACGCCCGCGCGCTCGGCGGGCGGGTGTGTGCCGTCGGTGTCCTCGGAGACGACGTGATGGGGCAGGCGCTGCGCCAGCGGTTCGACGAGCGCGGCATTCGGGTCGAGGCCGTCACTTCGCGCGGCGTCTCGACCGAGACGAAGATGCGAATCCTCGCCGGCGGGCTCAGCACGTCACGGCAGCAGATGCTGCGCGTCGATCGCGGCGTGGTCGGGCCGCTCCCGGCCGAGACCCGCAAGGCCCTCGCGCGCCGGCTCGCGCGTGCCGCCGAGAAGGCCGACGTGGTGGTGGTGTCGGACTACGGGGCGGGCGTCGTGTGCGACGAGACCCGGGCGGTGATCCGCGCGCTGGCCAGGCGGGGCGTGCGCGTCTGCGTGGACTCGCGTTTCGCGCTCTCGGCCTTCTCTGGCGTGACCGTGTGCAAGCCCAACGAGCCCGAGCTGGGCGCGATGACGGGCCTGCCCGTCTCGACCGATCGTGAGGTCGATGCGGCGGCGAAGCGCGCCCTCGACACCCTGGGCTGCGAGGCCCTGCTCGTCACCCGGGGGCGCAAGGGCATGGTCGTCTACGAGCGCGGCCAACGCCCCGTCCGGCTCCCGGTGCATGGTCCGGAAGAGGCCGTCGACGTCACCGGCGCTGGAGACACCGTGATCGCCACCACCGCCCTGGCCCTCGGCGCGGGTGCTTCGTTCGTCGAGGCGGCGCGCCTCGCCAACGTCGCGGGAGGCCTCGTGGTTCAGAAGCCCGGCACGGCGACGATCTCGCGTGCCGAGCTCGCGCGGGAACTGACGCCATGAAGCGGGTGACGCTCGACGAGGCCGCTGCGCTGACCCGCGCCTGGCGCCAGCAGGGGCAGACGGTGGCGCTGGCGAATGGCGCGTTCGACCTCCTCCACGTCGGTCATGTCCGCTACTTGCAGGGGGCTCGCGCGTTGGCCGATCGCCTCGTGGTGGCGGTGAACTCCGACGCCTCCACGCGCCGCTTGAAGGGGGTAGGTCGGCCAGTCGTCCCCGAGGAGGAGCGCGCCGAGCTCGTCGCAGCGCTCGCGTGCACCGACGCCGTGCTCGTCTTCTCGGAGCCGGACGTGCGGGGCGTGATCCGCGCGCTGCGGCCCGACGTCCACGTGAAGGGCACGGACTACTCGCCCGAGACGATCCCCGAGCGTGACGAGGTACTCGCCTACGGCGGCCGGGTGGCGGTCGCTGGCGACCCGAAGGACCACTCGACGAGCGAGCTCGTGAAGCGGCTGGGCCCCTCGCGAGGGTGACGGCCGTCTCGCAAGTTGATCAGCGCTCCCGATGGGCCTACGCAGGCGTCATGTTGCGAAGCATGACGGGCTTTGGGACGGGGCGGGCCGTGGCTGGCGACGAAGAGCTCGTCGTCGAGGTGAAGTCGGTCAATCACAAGTTCTGTGAGGTCAAGGCGCGGCTGCCACGAGAGCTGGCTGCGCTCGAAACGGCGGTGGTCCGCCGGGTGAAGGACCGCATCGCCCGGGGCTCCCTCGACGTGACGGTCAAGCGGAGCCGAAGCGCCGCGGTGGGCCTCGTGCCGGTGGTCGACACCGCCCTCGCCCAGGAGTACCGGCGTGCCTTCGCGCAGCTCGCTGCTGCGACGGGGTTGCCCGACAGCACGACGGTGAAGGATCTCGCGGCGCTCCCGAACGTCGTCCGGCTCGAGGAGCCCCAGCTCGACCTCGCGCAGGTGACGCACGCGCTCGACGCCGCCGTCGACCAGGCCCTGGCGGCGCTCGAGGCCATGCGCGTCGTCGAGGGCAAGGCCATCGAGAAAGACCTGTTGAGTCGGCTCGAGCTGGTGGCGCGCTCGGTTGGGGAAGTCGCACGCCTGGGCCCCCCCACCATCGACGACTACCGCGCGCGGCTGTCGGAGCGGCTCGCCGAGCTGACCCGGGGCCTGCCGGTCGATCCGCAGCGCCTCGCCCAGGAAGTGGCGTTCTTCGCCGAGCGGTGTGACGTGGCCGAGGAACTGACGCGCCTCTCGTCACACCTCGAGCAGTTCAGGCAGCTGTGCGCCGCGCCCGAGCCGGCGGGCCGCAAGCTCGACTTTCTCGTGCAGGAGATGCACCGCGAGGTGAACACCACCGGCTCGAAGAGCGCCAACGCGCAGGTCGCGTCCCTGGTGGTGCAACTCAAGGCCGAACTCGAGCGGGTTCGCGAACAGGTCCAGAACGTCGAATGAGAACGAACCCTGAAATCCCGATGACGCCAGCCCCCGGGCTCCTCCTCGTCCTCTCCGCGCCGTCGGGGGCAGGGAAGACGACGCTCGCCCGCCGCCTGGAAAAGGAGTTCCCGAGGGCGCAGTTCTCCATCAGCTACACCACGCGTGATCCACGTGGTCAGGAGCAGAACGGGGTCGACTACCACTTCGTCGACGCCCGCACGTTCCTCCAGATGGTGAACCGCGGCGACTTCATCGAGTGGGCCGAAGTGCACGACAACTACTACGGCACCTCTCGAGGCATCGTCGACTCGGCGTTCGCGACGCGGGGGATTGCCGTGTTCGACATCGACG
>JALOQF010000190.1 GCA_025459425.1 Myxococcaceae bacterium
GTCCACGGCTGCACCGCCCCACCGCATCTCGAGGGTTCACAGTCGGCTGTGACGTCTTCGACGAGCCGGGTCATGGGAGCACATGCGAGTCCGCCACCACCCATGGCGCGCGTGCCCCATCGCGGGGCTGATCGCCGCTCACTATTCTTTCCGGCAATGGCCGGCTCGTCGTCCCTCACGCTCTCACGGTGGACGTGGCGTGCCTTTCTGCGCAACCTGCTCGCGCCGCTGGTGCTGGTCGAGCTGGTGCTCCTCGGGGCCTACCTGCTCACGGGCATCGCGACGCACACGCGCAACGTCGCCACCATGGAAGGCGTCTCGCGCGACGAGCTGACGCGCCTCACCTCGGCCGAGTCACGGCGCCTCGACGCGAAGCTCGACGACCTCGAGCAGCTCACCCACGTGCTCGCCGCGCGCACGCGTGAGGCCTGGACGACGCCCTTCACGCCTCCGGCCGAGGTGCTCGAGACCTGGAGCGTCTTCGAGGGCGGCGTGTACCGCTCGACGCGCGACGTGGGCTTCGGCTCGATGTTCGCCAGCGGCATCACGCCCCTCACCGCCGAGAAGCGCGCCCGGGCCGCCCGCCTCGCGCAGCTCATTCCCATGCTGCGCGAGCTGCGCACCGCGAACCCGTCGGTCGTTCAGGCCTACGTCAACACGACCGACTCGGTGAACGTCATCTTCCCCGCCATCGACACCAGCAGCTACCCCGCGTCGATGAACATTCCCTCGTACAACTTCTTCTACGAGGCCGACGCCGCCCACAACCCGAGCCGCGGCGTCGTCTTCACCGACGCGTACCTCGACCCCGCGGGCGCCGGGTGGATCGTCTCGGCCATCGCGCCCGTGTACGACGGAGACACGCTGCTCGCCGTCGTGGGCCTCGACGTCACCCTCGCGCACATCGTCAACGACGTGCTCAAGCTCGACGTGCCCTGGGGTGGCTACGGCGTGCTCGTCGACCGCCATGGCACCCTGCTGGCCGTCCCCGCGGCGGCCGAGGCCGACTTCGGCGTGAAGGAGCTCGTCGACCACACCTACGTCGACGTCGTCGGCGGAGACACCCTCAAGCCCGACGCCTTCAAGCTGTCGACCCGCCCCGCCCTCGCGCCCCTCGCCGAGGCGCTGACGTCGTCGCCCAGCGGCTTGTCGACGGTGACGCTCTCGGCCCCGCGGCTCGTCGGCTGGGCGACGATTCCATCGACCCGCTGGCGCCTCGCCGTGGTGGTGCCCACCGAGCGCATCTTCGAGAGCGCCAACACGCTCAAGCGCGAGGCCCTCGAGACGGCCGCGCTCCTCGGCCTCGGCATCTTCGCCTTCTACGTGGTGTTCCTCGTGGTGGTGTACCGGCGCTCGCAGCGCGAGACGGCCATGGTGACCGAGCCGCTCCAGGCGATGCGACAGCTCGTGCGCGCCATCGCCGGCGGCAGCTACCGGCAGGAGCCCCCCAAAGCGGCCATCGCCGAGCTCGACGAGCTGGGGCGCGACCTCGCCAGCATGGGCGTTCAGCTCGAGGCGCACCTCGACGCCCTCGCCCGACGCGACGAGGCCCTGCGCGCCGCCCGCGCCTCGGAGGCCGCAGCCCAGGCCGCTGCGCACGCGCGTGGTGCCTTCCTCGCCAACATGAGCCACGAGATTCGGACCCCGATGAACGGGGTGCTCGGCATGCTCGAGCTGGCGCTCCTCGCGGAGCGTGACCCGTCTCAGCGGCGCACCCTCGAGACCGCGCTGAAGTCGGGCCAGTCGCTGCTGGGGCTCATCAACGACATCCTCGACGCGTCGAAGATCGACTCGGGCCAGCTCCGCCTCGAGACCATTCCGTTCTCGCTCCGGGGCCTGCTCGACGAGGTGACGCAGCTGTTCCGCCCGCTGGCCGCGCAGAAGGAGCTCGAGGTGGTGCTCGAGGTGGCGCCCGAGGTGCCGGTGGGCGTCCAGGGCGACCCGACGCGGCTGCGCCAGGTGCTGTCGAACCTCCTGGGCAACGCGGTGAAGTTCACCACCCGGGGCCGGGTGGGCCTGCGCGTGCGCCGTGACGGAGAGCGCCTGCGCTTCGAGGTGCACGACAGCGGCATCGGCATTCCGAAGGAGCGACAGGCCGCGGTCTTCGATGCCTTCACGCAGGCCGACGAGTCGACGACCCGCCGCTTCGGTGGCACCGGGCTGGGGCTGAGCATCTCGGCGCGCCTGGTGGCGATGATGGGTGGGCACCTCGACGTCGTCAGCGAGCCCGGCGTCGGCTCGACCTTCTCGTTCACCCTGGCCCTGCCAGACGTGCTGGTGGTGACGCCCGACGCGCAGGCGCCGGCGGCGGCGGCGGTGGCCGGGCGGCGGCTCCGGGTGCTGGCCGCCGAAGACAACGTCATCAACCAGCAGGTGCTGCGGCGCATGCTCGAGCGGCTGGGCCACGAGCTGGTGCTGGTGTCGAACGGCGTCGAGGCGCTGGCCGAGGCGAAGGCCGGGCGCTTCGACGTCGCGCTCTTCGACGTGCACATGCCCGAGCTCGATGGGCTCGACCTGACGCGGGCCATTCGTGCGGCCGAGACGCCCGAGTTCCGCCTGCCCGTGCTCGCCCTGACGGCGAGCGCGATGGTCGACGACGTGCGGGCCTGCCAGGACGCCGGCATGGACGACGTGCTGCCCAAGCCCTACGCGCTGAGCGAGCTCGACCGCAAGCTGCGAGAGCTGACGAGCGCCGAGCCCCGGGGCGCCGCCGCCTGACGTCGCTGCGCCGCGCCTGCGGGTGGGTTAGCAGAGGCCGATGCACGCGCTCGTGTCCCTGCTGGTCGCTGGAATTCCGATGGACGTGTTCGAGCGCGACGCGCCCTTCAGCGTCGTCGAGACGTCGGGCGCCGTGACGCTGAGCGCGCGCGAGGTGCCCGGCAGCGCCTTCAAGGAATACCGGGTGCAGACGCCGGTGCCGTACGCCTCAGCGCCGCTGTGCGCCTTCATCTTCGACTGGGGCACCCGCTCGGGAGATGGCCCCGGCATCACCAAGCACGTGCTGCTCGCCGAGGGCGAGCGGGAGCGCGTCGTGTACCAGCAGATTTCGCAGCCCATCGTCTCGAGGCGCGACTTCGCCTTCACCTCGATGCACCTGCCGTCGGCGAGTGGGCCGTGCCGGGTGCGCTTTCGCATCACCAACGCGCTCGCGCCGCCGAAGCCAGAGGGGTTCGTGCGCCTGACGGCGATGTGGGGCGAGTGGGTGGTGGAGCCGAAGGGCACAGGCTCGCTCGTCACCTACACCTTGTTCTCGGACCCCGGCGGCTCGATTCCCGCGTTCCTCGTGCACGGCCCCGCGAAGGACGCGACGAAGGGCGCGGTGAACACCATGCTGACGAAGGCCGCGGCGGCGAACGTGCCGCGCGCCGAGTAGCCTGGACTGGGTCCGCGACGAGCGCGAGGGCAGCGCTCTCTCGGAGAAGCCTCCGCTCACCGTGCCTCGCATCTTCTTCGAGGCGGGACGACCGGCCCCGCGCTGAACGCACGACGGGCCGCCGGAGTCATGCTCCAGCGGCCCGCGCGAACTTCACGAACGACGTGGTGGCTCAGTACCGGTAGTGCTCCGGCTTGAACGGGCCGTCGACCGACACGTTCAGGTACTTCGCCTGCTGCTCGGTGAGCTTCGTCAGCTTCGCGCCGACCTTCTCGAGGTGCAGCCGCGCCACGTGCTCGTCGAGCTTCTTGGGCAGCACGTACACCTTGCCGGCCTCGAACTTCTGGCCGACGTCGAGGGCGCCCCACAGCGCGAGCTGCGCGAGCGTCTGGTTGGTGAACGAGTTCGACATCACGAACGACGGGTGGCCGGTGGCGCAGCCCAGGTTCACCAGGCGGCCGCGCGCGAGCAGCGTGATGCGCTTGCCCGACGGGAAGATGAACTGGTCGACCTGCGGCTTGACGTTCTCTTCACGAATCTCGGGGTTCTTCTCGAGCCAGCTGACCTGAATCTCGGAGTCGAAGTGACCGATGTTCGCGAGAATCGCGCCGTCCTTCATCTTCATCATGTGCTCGCCCGTCACCACGTCGACGCAGCCCGTGGCGGTGCAGATGATGTCGGCCTCGGCGGCAATCTCGTCCATCGTGACGATGTGGAAGCCTTCCATCGCGGCCTGCAGCGCGTTGATGGGGTCGACCTCGGTGACGTACACGCGCGCGCCCATGCCGCGCGCCGCGAACGCGCAGCCCTTGCCCACGTCGCCGTAGCCCGCGATGACGACCGCCTTGCCGGCGATCATCACGTCGGTGGCGCGCTTGATGCCGTCGAGGAACGACTCACGGCAGCCGTACAGGTTGTCGAACTTCGACTTGGTGACCGAGTCGTTGACGTTGATGGCGGGCACCTTCAGCTCGCCCTTCTTCGCCATCTCGTACAGGCGGTGCACGCCCGTCGTCGTCTCTTCCGAGATGCCCTTCACCGCGTCGGGGCCGGTGAGCAGCTGCGGGTACTTCTGGTGCAGCCAGATGGTGAGGTCGCCGCCGTCGTCGAGCACCATGTTGGGGCCCTTGCCGTCCTTGAAGGCGAAGATCTGCTGGTCGAGGCACCAGTCGTACTCCTCGAGCGTCTCGCCCTTCCACGCGAACACCGGAACGCCGGCCGCGGCGATGGCGGCGGCGGCCTGGTCGACCGTCGAGAAGATGTTGCACGAGGTCCACGTCACCTCGGCGCCGAGCGCGACGAGCGTCTCGATGAGCACCGCCGTCTCGGTCGTCATGTGGAGGCAGCCCGCGATGCGCGCGCCCTTCAGCGGCTGCTTGCCGGCGTACTGCTCACGCAGCGACATGAGGCCGGGCATTTCCTTCTCGGCCATCTTGATTTCTTTGCGGCCCCACTCGGCGAGCTTGATGTCCTTCACCTTGTACGCGGGGAACGTCGTCTTGGAGTCCATGAGGGTCTTTCGGGGTGTTGGGTGACTTCGGTGACTGCGGTGACGTGATGCAGAACGGCAGTACTTCGGCCTCAGCTCGACGCCGAGGAATGGGGTTTGTGGGCGACCCACGCGTGCCACGTCAGCGACGCGTCTGGGCCGTCCGGGTGAAAGGCCGCGGGAATCGGAATGCCCGCCAGCACGGTGAGTTGCGCTTCGGTGAGGAACCGCCGAACGTCGACGTCGGGGAAGCCGAGCCACACGTCGCCCTGCTCGCGCATCGTGTCGAGTTCGTGCGGCAGGTAGTCGAGCACCACCAGGTGCCCTCCGCGCTTGAGCAGCCGCGCCAGCGACTTCACCGCCTGCGCCGGCCGCGACGCGTGGTGCAACGCCCGCCCCGCGAACACGAGATCCGCTCCGCCCGCCGAGTCGACCCGCTCCACCAACACCGCATCGTCGAAGCTGCCCTCGAAGAGCGAGACGTGGTGAAACCCCCGCGCGCCCACCCGCTGCGCCACGCGCGCGAGCTGCCCACGCGACCGGTCCACCGCGATGACCCGCTGGTACAGCGGCGCCAGCACGTCGAGCACCAGGCCGTCGCCCGTGCCGATGTCCAACGCCAGCTGCCGCCCCGGGAGCAACGGAGACAGCGCCGCCAGGTGCGCCAGATGCTCCGGCGTCGTCGGCGTCGAACGCACCACCTCGACCGGCTCGACGTCGAAGTGCTCCAGCCCCTTCGCCTCACGCGCCGCGAGCACCGCCGGCAACCGCGCCAGGCTGCCGTCGGTGAGACAGAGCCGACGCCCCTCGGCCACCGCGTCCGCCACCACCGCGTCGTTCGCCACCGCCACCGCCCGCAAGAACGTCCGCGTGCCGTCGCGCCGCGCCTCGAGCAACCCCACCTCACGCAACGGAGCCACCTTCCGGCTCACCTGCGGCTGGCTGTCGTCCAACAACGTCGCCAGCTCCGACACCGACAGCTCTTCCTCCGCACACAACGCCAACACCTGCAGCCGCCCAGGCTCCGCGAAGAGCTTGAAGAGCTCCACCCGCGGCATCACGCGCGTCGATGGAACAGGCGTCGGGGTCGAAAGCACGGCGCAGAGATATTCGTCCATGCGCATGAATGCAAGCGGGAGTGAGAATGCCGTTAATTCTGAGGTTTAGCGAGTCGCCTTGGAGGAACTCGTCGGGTTCACGCAACCGAGCGCGGCCTTCCATGAGACAGATCGGCACGATCAGCGCCGGAGAACACCCTCGCGTCGTGTTCCGCGCGTTTCATGACGAGTGGCCGGTGAAGGCCTCCAGGTCCGGGCTCGTCGACCGCGTTCACCGGCCCTCGGCCGCCATCGGGCAAGCGACGCACCGCAGACGGCGCGCACGCACGCGGCGCGGTACGAGAAGGAGCGGGCAGGCCGTCGCCGTGACGTTCAACCCGGCAGCGGCCCCTCGAGGTGGAGAATGTCGAGCCGAACCGCGGCGCCGAGCGCGACCAGCCCCTCGGCGAGCGCGGGCTGCCCCTCGACCACCACGTTCATCACCGGCGACGACGCGACGGGCCGCAACGCCTCGAGGAGGCTTCGCGCCACCGCGAGGTCGTCGGCACGAAACGGGTACGCACCGGGGAACGAGGAGACGAAGACCGCCGCGCCCACCACGCGCCCCTCGCGTCGAACGCCCCGCAGCACCCGCCCGGCGATGGCCCGATGCAGGGCGAGGCTCCCACGCGGGAGCCGCTGCTCGACCTCCACCAGTGCGTCGTCGGCTGCCACGGGCTCGAACGGCTCGAGGGCCTCAGGGCGCGGGAGCCCGTCGACGAGCGTCCACTCGAAGCGCAGCGCGACGGAGCGGAACGCCTCGACGAAGCCGAGCTTCCGGTAGAGCGACAGCGCGGGCGCGTTGTCGGGCTTCACGTTGAGCGCCCAGCGGCCGAGGCCCTTCGCCCGCAACGCCCGCGCCACCTCGAGCAGGAGCGCCCGGCCCACGCCTCGCCCCTGCGCCGCCGGAGACACCACCACGTGGCGCACGATGCCCTCGGTCGAAAAGGCCTGGTACCAGGCGTACGCGACGACCGCGCCCTCTGCCTCGACGACGAGCGTGCTCGGCACCAACTCGGCCACCCACTTCTCCCGCGTGGGCACGGGGTCGTCGACGCGCAGCTCCGGGAAGAGCGTGGTGAAGGCGTGGTAGTCGTCGTCGCGGGCTGGTCGAATCATGTGGGTGCGACGCCGGCTCATCGGACCGGCTGACGTCGTCGCCATGATGCCAGCGCGCCGGCCAGGCATGCGCCTGATGCGCTTTCGTGTGAGAACGCCCGGCGCCATGAGCATCGAGCGCGTCGCTGGACCGGGGCCCTTCACGTCGTACGTGCTGCGCGACGAGCGGGCCGAGGTGCACGTCGTGCCCGAGCGCGGCGGCCTGGTCACCCGGTGGCGCGTCGAGGGCGACGAGGTGCTGCACCTCGACGAGCAGACGCTGCTCGACCCCACGAAGAACGTGCGGGGCGGCATTCCGCTGCTGTTTCCAAACCCGGGGCCGCTCCCCGAGGGCCAGGCGGTGGTGGGCGGCCACGTCGTTCGCCAGCCGCAGCACGGGCTCGCGCGCCTGCACCCGTGGGACGTCGTCGAGGCCATCACCGATGGAGACACCGACCGGCTCGTCCTGCGGCTCGCCTCGAGCGAACGGACCCGCCCGGGGTTCCCCTTCGACTTCGTGTCGACGCTCGCGGTGTCGCTCTACGAGGGCCGCCTGCTGCTCGAGTGGCGCTTCGAGAACACCGGCGCGGTGGACCTGCCCCTGCACGTGGGCCTGCACCCGTACTTCCGGGTGCCCGTCGAGCTGCTCCCGCGCGCCCGCGTGCCGAGCCGCGCCACGAGGCTCAAGGAGCGCCGCTCCGGCCAGGTGCACGACGCGTCACCGCTGCGCTTCGGCGCCGACGAGGTCGACGTCGCGCTGCTCGACCACGACGGCGCCGCGGCGGTGCTCGAGCGCGGTGATGGGGCGCGCGTCGAGCTGTCGTACACCCCGCAGCTGTCGACCCTCGTGGTGTGGAGCCTGCCGGGTCAGCCCTTCGTGTGCGTCGAGCCGTGGACGGCGCCCGCCGGCGCGCTCGCGACCGGCGAAGGTCTGCTCCTGCTCCCGCCAGGCCAGTCCGAGGCCTTCGCCGTCGAGCTGCGCTTCCGCCGCTGAGCGCCGTTGACGTCTCTGTGTTGCATCTGCACCGAAGGCACCGCTGCGACCCGGTTCGTCTCGTCACCGCGTCGCCGGTGCAAGGGACTCACCAACTGATCCACACCTATTGCAGGGCTCGCCCGCGGCGGTCATGGTGTTGGTGCAGGTGCAACACCAGCTGTCTCCACTTCACGAACGAAAGCCCCTCGATGAGCCACCGCACCCACGACGCCCACACCCACGCCCACGGACAGAACTGCGGCCACAAGGCCATTCAGCACGACGGCCACGTCGACTACCTCCACGACGGTCACCTCCACCATTCGCATGACGGACACGTCGACGAGTGCTCGCTCGAGGTCTCGGCGAAGAACCCGGCGGCCTGCACGCCCGGCCACGCCTGCAAGTCGCACGACGCCTCGCACGCGCACGGCCCCGGCTGCGGCCACGACGCCGTGCCGCACGGCGACCATGTCGACTACCTCGTCGCGGGCCACCTGCACCACGCGCACGGCGGCCACTGCGACGACCACGGCCCCATCGCCGTGCTGTGAGTGAGCCCCGTCGCGGCGCCGACGCAGTTGGATTCGGGGGAGCCGCGACGGAGCAGTGACACGCAATCGGTCAGGGCGAGCCCGGCGGCAGCTTCACGCTGTCGTCGGCTCCCGTTCGTCACCGTCAGCTTCGAGCGCGGCCCCCGGAGCGAGCCGCCGTTCAGCCATCCGCGACGCCAGGTCTTTCCCTGCGTTCGAGCGTCTGGCGGAACCAGCAAGCTGCGGCCAACGGATTCTCGCCCTGCGCGTGAGCGTCTGTCCGCCGCCTCCGAGCATCGACCCGCGACGCAGGGCCCAGGAGACCAGCGGTCGCCGAACTCCGCCCTGCGGGTGAGCCCGAGCAGGTACTTGCCGCGACCCTCGGCGCAGCGACTCGTTGGCCCGAGAGCAACGACGCTGCCGGATTCGGCCGCGCGCGCGTCTCGGTCACCCGCCTCTGAGTACCGAAACACTGCACATGGCCTCATC
Source organism: Myxococcaceae bacterium (assembly GCA_025459425.1). Taxonomy (GTDB): domain Bacteria; phylum Myxococcota; class Myxococcia; order Myxococcales; family Myxococcaceae; genus Xiheimicrobium. The sequence goes on from JALOQF010000190.1 coordinate 9,056, forward strand.
GAAGCCGATGAGCCCGCCCGCGTTGTGCGCCAACCCGACCGACGCGCCCTTCACCTGGCGCGCGCCGGCCTCGCCGCGGAGCTGCAGCGTCACCTCGTGAATCATCGCCAGGCCCGAAGCCGCCAGCGGGTGGCCCTTCGACTCGAGGCCGCCCGAGGTGTTGATGGGACGGGCTCCACCGAGCGCCGAGGCGCCCGACTCGGCCCACGCGCCGCCCTGCCCCTCGGCACAGAACCCCAGGTCTTCGGTGATGGCCACCTCGGCGAAGGCCGTCGCGTCGTGCACCTCGGCGACGTCGATGTCGTTCGGTGCGAGCTTCGCGAGCCCGTACACCTTCGTGGCGGCGAACTTCGTCACCGAGGGCTCGTCGGGCCGCTGGCGGGTGCCGTTGGCGAGCACCGTGGCGGCCACCTGCACGGGCCGACGGCCGCGCCCCCCGTGCCGCTTCAGGAAGTCGGCCGAGCACACCAACACCGCCGCGGCGCCATCGCTGATGGGCGCGCACATCGCGCGGGTGAACGGCCCGATGACGGCCTTGTCGGCGAGCACCTGCTCGACGGACATCTCGGAGCGGTACTGCGCGTTCGGGTTCTTCGCGCCGTTCGCGTGGTTCTTCGACGACACCACGGCGAGCTGACGGGCCGAGGTGCCGTAGCGCTTCATGTGCCAGGCGGCGTTGAGCGCGGTGGCGTCGAGAATGGTGATGCGGTCGGGCCTGGGCGCGAAGGTGGTTCCACACAGCGGCGCCTGCTCGGCGTACAGCGCGCGCCAGGTCTGTGGCCTCAGCTGATCGAGGCCCCCGTCGAAGAGCTCGAGCATCTTCTGGGGCGCCGACGGAATGAAGGTCTTCTCGACGCCGACGGCGAGCGCGAGCTCGACGTGCCCCGAGGCCACCGCCATCCACGCGCCGTGAAACGCGACGCCACCGGTGGCGCAGCCCGCCTCGACGTTGACGATGGGCGCCTGCGCGGGGAAGCGGCCCTCTTGCACGAGCGGCAGCAGCGCGACCTGCCCCCGAATGTTCGGCTGACCGAAGAGGTGCATGGCGCAGTTGCCGAAGTGCACGCTGCCGATGGCCGAGCCTTCGTCGAGGCCCGCGTCGGCCAGCACGCTCAGCACCGCCTGCCGGGTGAGGTCGAGGTGTGACGAGTCGGGCCACCGAGCGAACGGCGTGGTGGCGGTGCCGAGGACGTGGACGTCGCGCATGGCGCGCAGGTGACTCCGTCGGGCGGCGCGACGCAACCCTCCCGACGGCCTGCGGGCCGAGGCCCTGCTACTCGGCGAACAACCGAATGCCCGTGGCCGCGAGGAACGACAACCGGTGCGCCTCGTTCCAGTCAGGGTGGCGCACCACCACGTGCCCGTCGGAGAGCAGCGTGTTCTTCCAGTTGCGCCGCCGCGTCCCCGGGCGGAACAGCTTCTCTTCGACACAGCAGTCGCCGGCCTCGCGCAGCCAGTTCCCCAGGCCCTCGATGCGGGTGATGCGGCCCTGACCGAAGGCACGCTTGAAGACGATGCCGACGTTGTACTTCCGCTCGGTCGACGCCTCGAACGAGCGCCACGTCGCCACGCGCGCCCACTCGCGGAAGAGGTCGATGTCACCCGTGTAGTTCATCTGGTCGACGAGGTGCGCGCCGCCGGGCCGGCAGCCGATTTCCCCGAAGACGGCCTCACCGCGCGGGGTGAGGAACCATTCCATGTGGGTGAAGCCGTCGCCCATGCCGAGGGCCTTGAGCACGTTGCGGCCGAGCTCGACGCCGGCCTTGAGCCGCGGCTGGTACATGTCGCGCACGGTGATGATGACGGGGCTGATCCACTCGTTGGAGCGCGCCTCGAGCGGCTTGGGCAGGTACGAGGCGATGTTCTCGTAGGCCGGTTTGCCGTCGATGCTGACGGTGTCGAAGGTGAACTCTTCGCCGGTGACGTATTCCTCGCACGACACCTCGGCGATGTGGCGCACCAGGCCCAGCACACGCTCGAGCTCGCGCGCGTCCTGGACGCGGTAGGTGTCGGCGCTGCCGGCGCCGGCGATGGGCTTGACGATGAGGGGGTACCCAATCTCGTCGGCGGCCTCGCGAATCTGGCGCTCCGAGGTGGCGCGGCGGGACTTCGGCACGCGCAGGCCGGCCGCGCGCACGCGCTCCTTCATGAGCTGCTTGTCGCGAAACCCGCGCACCGTGTCGGCGCTCATGCCCGGCATGCCCCACCGCTCACGGATGCGGGCCGCGAGAATGACGAGGGGCTCCCAGTTGGCGAGCACCCGGTCGACGGGAACGCCGCGCAGCCAGCTGGTGGCGCGCGCGATGACGTCGTCCTCGTCCATGATGCGCGGCACCTGGAGATAGTCGTGCAGGTACGGCTTGAGCTCCTTCGGGAGCGCCTCGCGTGGCGTGTCGGCGATGCCGTAGACCTTCGCGCCCACCTCGGCGAGCCCACGGGTGTACTGAATCATCTCGGGAGGAAACGTCGGGGCGAGGAAGACGACACGCATGGGGCACGAAGGTACCGCACCCATGCCGGGAGGCGAGCCCTTGTGACGGCCCCGGCGCCCCGTGGGGGTCGCCCGGCAGCACCACGTGCGGTGACAGCGCCTGGCGCCGCGGCCGCCGTCGACGAGCGCGACATGTTTCCACTGGCCACATTCGACCGACGGCGATGTCACCAATGGTCACATGAATCCCCGGTCGAGCCTCGCATGGGCGGCGATGTCACCAATGGTCACATGCCTCCCCGGGGCTTCGCGTGGGCGGGGGAGCCCGGCGGCAATGTCACCAATGGTCACATCACCCCTGCCCCGATGGTCGAGGAGCCGAGGGACCTCTCCGGCGTGTCACCCCTGGGCACCCGCCCGGAGTTCGAGGCGCCACGCACCGACGCACCCATTGAATACCCACCGCATCGTTGCGTCGTGGGGCCATGCTTTCGCTTGCCCTGTTGGCCTCCCTGGTGACAACCGCCACCGCCGACTGCGCCTCGGTGCGCCGGACCCTCGAGCTCGCCCGCGCCGAGGGGCTCGACACCACCGCGCTCGCGCGTCTCGAGCTTCGCCACTGCACCACCACCCAGTCCGAGGTGTGCGGCGACGTCTCGACGCTGTGGCTGATGTCGATGGTGGTGTCGTCACGTGACGAGACGGCAGCGCTCGATGCCCAGCGCACGGTGTTGTGCTCCGCGCCGCAGGACGCCGAGGTGCTCCTGTCATGGCCCGACCGAAGCACGCTGCGCACGCGGAGCGGCACCTGGTCGTGGGACAGCGGCGCGATGGCGAAGACGTCGGGGAACCGCGCGACCTGGTACTGGCCCTCGGGCACCCTCGCGCGGACGGGCGTCGGCACCCTGTTCTATCCAGACGGGTCGTTGGCCCGGGCGAGCGGCGGCACGTGGTACCTGCCCGGTGGCGTCTTCGTCGCCAACGAGTCCGACCTGGCTGCGCGCGCGTGCAAGGCGAACCCGGACGTCTGCCGCGCGTGGCTCGCGTACCTCCCCGTCACCACCGGCGCGGCGCGTGACGTCGCACTCCTCGGACTGGGCTGGTCGGCCCGCCGCTGAGCCGGGTCGTCGACGTGCAACTCGCGGCGCGGGCGGGGGGCAACGACCCTCCACCCGCCTCGGTGCGGAGCGAAACCGTCACGCCTCGCTGGCCAACCCGCGGCTGAAGCCAACGTGCGCAGGGCGGGCGTCATGCATCGCCCCTCCACCCGCCTCGGTGCGGAGCGAAACCGTCACGCCTCGCTGGCCAACCCGCGGCCGAATCCAACGTGCGCAGGGCGGGCGTCATGCATCGCCCCTCCACCCGCCTCGGCGTTGAGCGAAACCGTCACGCCCCCCTGTGGGCGAGCGCGACGGCGTACGCGACTCGTTTTCGTCACTCGCGGCCCGCCGAACGCACCGCCCTGGTCGAGCGGCGTGTGCGAGCCGCCTCCAGCTCGTTCGCGCTCGCGCAGCGAACACCTCGGAAGGTGCCTGACCGCAGCGAGCCCACGGCGCTCCACACCAGCACCGGCTCCGCCCGCGTCAGAACCGGTCGTCCACCGGCGCCTGCAGGGCCGTCACTGGCGGCGTGATGCTCACCTGCGTCTGCGCCGACGGAATCGCCGGCAGAATCACCGAGAAGCGGCTGCCGTGGTTGAGCTCGCTCGCCACCCGCACCACCCCGCCGTGCCCCTCGACGAAGCTCTTCACGATGGCCAGCCCGATGCCCGCGCCGCCAAACTCGCGCGTCGACGACGAGTCCACCTGGTAGAAGCTCTGAAAAATCTTGTCGAACTGATCCGCCGGAATGCCGACGCCCGAGTCCTCGACGATGATGCGGTAGCCCTGGGCGTTCAGGTCGGGCTGGTGTGACAGCTCCGACAGCAGCACCCGCACGGTGCCGCCCTTCGGCGTGAACTTCACCGCGTTCGTGAGCAGGTTCGTCACCACCTGCCGCAGCCGGTCCCGGTCGCCCGTCGACTGGAAGTGCTTCGGCGGCAGCTTCGCCTCGAGCACCACGCCCTTCTTCTGCGCCTGCGGCTTGAGGCTCGACACCGACGAGTTCACGAGCTCGAACGGGTCCATCGGCTCGAACGTCAGCCGCACCTTGCCCGCTTCGATCTGCGAGATGTCGAGAATGGAGCTGATCAACTTCAGCAGCGTCTCACCCTTGTCCATGATGGTGCGCACGTAGTCGACCTGCTCGCCGTTGAGCGGCCCGGCGAGCCCTTCGGCGAGCATCTCGGAGTACCCGATGATGCTGGTGAGCGGCGTGCGCAGCTCGTGGCTCACGGTGGCGAGGAACGCGCTCTTGAGCCGGTCGAGCTCCTTGAGCTTCGTGTTCATGTCCTCGAGCTTCTTGTTGCGCTCCTCGAGCTCACGGTTCTGCTCGAGCGTGGCCTCGATGTGCAGCTGCGAGGTGAGGAACATCTTCTGCCCGGCGAAGAGCAGCGTCTGCAGCAGCTGCGCGAAGTGCAACAACACCCGCGCGATGGTGCTCTCGGGCGCCCGGCGCACCTTCTCGACGAAGCGGCTCGCGTTGGCGGCGTCGAAGCCCTCGGAGATCTCCTTGAGCGACGCCGGCGGAAAGTCGGCCTGGTCGTCGGGGTAGAACGGCCCGAACACCACGCGCCCCAGCGTGTCGCCTTCCCACAAGATGGGCAGGATGAGGTACCGCAGGCCGGTGAAGCAGGGCACCGTCACCACGCCCCTCGCCTTCGGCGCGTCGCCCGCCTCGAGCACCGGCAGCCGCGCGCCGTGCGACAGCGCCACCGGCCCGTCCTTCACGCGGCCCACCGTCGCCGTGCAGCGCCGCCGCCCTTCCGGGAAGCTGAAGACGTAGCCGCAGAAGTCGCCGTTGCCGACCTTGATGTCGGCCAGCTTGCCGCCCTTGTCGTCGAAGACCTTGATGCCCACCTTGTAGAGCTCGACGAAGCCCTTCACGACCTCGGTGAAGGACTCTCCGTCGAGCAGCTCGGTGAGCGAGATGCGCCTTTGGAGGACCGACTCGCCTTGCCTCACGGGGCCTTCACCTTCGCGGGGAAGAGGCGCTCGAGCTCGGTGCCCGAGGTGTCGATGTTCTGGAAGATCTGCGTCAGGAACTCACGCTCGGTGAGCCCGATGTTCTTCGACAGCCCCGCCCGCGCCTCGAGGCTCCGGTAGGCCGACTGCAGCACCGCGAAGAGCGTCTCGAGCACGCCCACGCCACGAATCGCGATGGCGCCGACGACGGGCTCCTTGCCCTTCTTGCGCGCCTCGTCGAGCTCGGCGTCGGTCTTCGTGTCGGGCAGGTCGCGCTTGTTGAACTGAATGACGATGGGCACCTGCGCCGGGTCGAGCCCGTTCTCGCGCATGTTCTCGTTCAGGTTCTTCCAGTAGCTGTTGTTCTCGGGCCCCGCGCTGCGCCGGCTGTCGGCGATGAAGGCCACCGCGTCGGCCCCCTGCAGCACGATGCGCCGGGTGGCGTTGTGAATCACCTGCCCCGGCACCGTGAAGAGCTTCACCTTCACCTTGAAGCCCGACGCGGTGCTGAAGAACACCGGCAAGAGGTCGAAGAAGAGCGTGCGGTCGTCGTGCGTCTCGACCGTCAGCAGCCGCCCCCGCACGTCGGGCTGGGTGCGCTGGTGGATCATCTGCAGGTTCGTCGTCTTCCCGGACAACCCCGGGCCGTAATAGACGATCTTGACGGTCAGCTCGCGCTGCGCGTGATTCAGTTGCACGTCGCAAAGTGTGCCGCCGATCACCCCGCACGTCACTGAAATGCGCGGATCCACCGCCGGCCGGAGCGCCAGGCCGGCGCCTCGGTTGAAGGGAAAGGTGCGACCTGCTCCGCCCCTCGAAATTTGGTGCTTCGCAGTCGGTTGACCGAGATGGTTAGGATGAAGGTCTCCGAGTTCCAACAGCGGGTGGTAAACCAGACCCGGGCCGCGTACGAAGGAGAGGCGATGACCAGCAAGCAGCTCGACACCAACCTCACGGCCCCGGCCACGTTGCCGCCGGTGGCAGACCCCAACGCCCTGCTCGCCGACCTCAAGCAGGCGAAGTTCGCCGCGCCCACCGACGAAGACATGCAGACGCTCGCCGTGCTGCGCTCGTCGTCGGACCCGTGGAAGTCTCGCGGCGAGACGCAGGCCGAGAGCCTCGAGGCGCTCACCAAGCTGCGCCCCTTCATTCACGTCGGCAAGGTGAACGGCTCGCTCCTGGGCTACGTCACCATCGAGCGCGATGGCCCGGTGCCCGGCGCCGCGTACCTGCGCAACATCGTCGTCAAGGGTGAGCTCCGCTCGAAGGGCGTCGGCGGCGTGCTCCTCGACAAGGGCCTCTCGGTCGCCCGCGACCTCAACCGCAAGACGCTCGCGCTGCGCGTCGACCCCGCCAACAGCAACGCGGTGAGCTTCTACCGGAAGAACGGCTTCACCACCGTCGCCACCGTGGTGTCGAAGAAGAGCGGCAAGCTCCGCCTGCTGATGAGCCGCGAGCTCTGACGACCGGCACCGGGGGTGTCACCTTCGGGTTTCACTCGCGGGCTGATTTCACGGAAAACATTCTCGCCACTCCGTAAACAGCCCGCCCGAAGTCGTCCGCAGGGAGGAGTCACGACGTGGCGGAAGCGCGGCGATCTGGCGCGAAACCGATGCTGAAGCGGCTGGTGTGCCCATGCGGCGCGCCGGTGACGGTCGAAGCGTCGGAGCTCGCGCGGCGCACGGCGCCCGAGGGCCACGACGGCCCGCTGAACCCGACGGTGAAGCCGTGCGGTGTGTGTGGGCGGCTCCTCGTCGTCGACGACCCCAACGTCGGGCGGGTGGTGCTGGGCAAGTGGCGGCTCGAGCGCCGGCTGGGCCAGGGCGGCATGGGCAGCGTGTACCTGGCGACGGAGCTGTCGGTCGACCGGCCGGTGGCGCTCAAGTTCCTGCATTCCACGCTGGCCGAGCGCGAGGAATACCGCACCCGCTTCGAGCAGGAAGCGCGCATCATGGCGCGCATCGAGCACCCGAACCTGGCGCACCTGTACGGCGTCGAGCGCGACGGCACGGTGCCGTTCCTGGTGATGCGGTACGTGAGCGGCCGCCCCCTGTCGCGGCTGATGAAGGACAAGAAGGCGCTCCCGCTGACCGAGGCGCTGCCGCTGGTGGTGCAGATGGCGGCGGCGCTCTCGGCGCTGCACGCGCGCGGCTACGTGCACCGCGACCTGAAGCCCGGCAACGTCATGGTGTCGGAAGACGGCCACGTGACGCTGCTCGACTTCGGGCTGACGCGCTCGCACAACCCGAACCTCACCCGGCCCGGCGTGGC
>JALOQF010000191.1 GCA_025459425.1 Myxococcaceae bacterium
GCTCCCGGCCGGCGTCTACGTCGTGCAGCTCGTGCAGGGCTCGGTCGAAGGCCAGGTCGTGCTCGTCGTCACCGATCTCACCGTCGAGGTGAAGCAGACCGACGGCGAGGTGCTGGTGCGCGTCGCCGGGCGTGATCAGCTCGCGAAGGCGAACGTCGCGGTGAAGGTGATGGCGGGCAAACAGGCCGTCGAGGGCAAGACGAACGACCTGGGCGAGGTGCGGCTGTCGACGAACGAGCCGCGGCTCATCATCACGGCGTCGCTCGGGGACGACACGGCGCTCGTCGACACGGACTTCTTCTCGACGCTCGCGGTGGTGCCCGACGTCTTCCTGTACTCCGATCGTCCCATCTACAAGCCAGGCGACACGGTGCGCTTCCGCGGTGTCTTGCGGCAGCCCGACAGCGCGCTCGCCCGGCTCTTCAAGCCGAGAAAGACCGAGATCGACGTGCAGCTCGTCTCGGACGGGCCGGTCGTGAAGGGCAGGGCGAAGGTCGACGAGTTTGGCGCGTTCTCGGGCCAGCTCATCGTGCCGACGGGCCTGCCCACTGGAGTGCTGCGACTCACCGCGAAGGTTGACGGGCCGGAGCACCAGTCGGAAGCCCGCGTGCAGGAATACGTGAAGCCCACGTTCTTCGTCGAGGTGCTCACCGAGGAAGAGACGGTGACGCCCGGCGGGCAGCTCACCGCGAAGCTGCGGGCGCGGCGGTACGCCGGCGGCGCTCCGAAGGGCACGAAGTACCTCGTCTACCTCTACCGCACGCAGGTCGACTCACCGGCGTGGGTCGACGACTCGGGCCTCGGCGGCAAGGGAAGCGTCGTCACCTATGGCACGCCGTCGACGACCGAGGGCACGCTCTCGGTGCCCCAGAAGCTCTACGCCTCGGCCGAAGGCTACGGAGACGTGTGGGAGCAGGCGGCGACGTTCAACGACGCTGGTGAGGCCGAGATCACCGTGCCGGTCCCGGCGCTCGAGGCTGGCGACGCGCGCAAGCCGTGGCGCTACTCGTTGTCGGTGCGCGCGAAGGACGATCAAGGCACCTTCGCCAACGCGTCGAAGGCCTACTTCCTCGCCGAGAGCGATCTGCTCGGGACGGTGCTCGCGCGACAGCGCGTGGTGCGGCCGGGTGACGTCGCCCGCTTCTCCGTCCGGGCCACCACGCTGTCGGGCAAGTCGTACGGCGCGACGAAGGGCGAGGTGCAGTTCAACCTGCTCGCGGCCGATGGCTCCACCACCGCGCTCACGAAGCAGGACTTCACCACCGGCGATGACGGCGTCGCGCGCGTCGAGGTGAAGGGCGAGAAGCCAGGCGTCGTCGAGGCGCAGGTGACGCTCAAGGACAAGAAGGGCCTGTCGTGGACGGGCGCGACCACCACCCTCGTGCTCGGCAACAGCGGTGAGGCCGTCATGCAGGTGCCGACCCTCACGCTCGAAGCGCTGGGCGGCGCGATGCAGCCGGGCGACACCGCTGAGCTCGTTGGCCTGTTGCCGAATGGCTGGGGCGTTCGCGAAGCGAACGAAGGGAACGTGTGGGTCACCCTCACCGGCGCCGGCATCTTCAAGACCGAGAAGCTCTCGGTGAAGGGGCAGACCGTCGTTTACAAGTTCCCCATCGAGCGGCGCTTCGGAAGCGCGGTGTATGCGGCGCTGGCGTACCCGTCGGCGAGCGGCCGGTGGGAAGAGCGCATCGCGGGGTTTCGCATCGTGCCGAAGGAGCGCACCCTGACCGTCTCGGTCAACGCGGAACGACCCGAAGCGGCGCCGCTCACCACCCAGACCCTGACGCTCCGGGTGACCGATCACCAGGGCCGGCCCGTGCAGGCGCAGGTGTCGGTGGGCGTGGTGGACAAGGCCGTGTACGCGCTCCAGAGCGAGTTCCGCCCCGGCATCGTCGACTTTTTCTACCCGGTGGGGCGCGACAACGTCTCGACGTTCTTCTCCAGCGAGTTCCAGGGCTACGGCTATGGCGACCGCATCGCTCAGAAGCTCGCCGGCCTGCCGCGCCGCCAGTTCGCCGCGGTGAAGCCGCCGACGAAGCCCCAGAAAGAAGACGACACGGTGTACTGGAACCCGTCGGTGCTGACCGATCGCGACGGCCGCGCGTCGGTGACGTTCAAGCTGAACTCGATGCAGACGCTGTGGACCGTGACGGCCGTGGCGGTGGACGCCTCGGGGCGCTTCGGTGAGGCCGGCTCCGAGTTCGCGACGCGCGGCGCGCTGGTGGTGGCGGCGAACGTGCCGCAGTTCCTCCGCGAAGGAGACGTCGCCACGGGCTCCATTCGGGTGACCCCCGGGCAGAACGGGCCGGGCCAGGGCACCGTGACGCTCGAGTACCAGGGGCAGGGCGCAGCGGCGTTCGACGCGAAGACCGAGACGCTCACGCTGGCGAAGGGCGGCGAGGCGATCGTGCCCGTCGAGCTCAAGGCCGGGCGGGCTGGAGACTTCAGCCTGGGCCTCAAGGCGAAGGGCCTCGGCGACCCCATCTCTGACGTCAAGCGCCTGGCAGTCCTGCCGGCTGCCATCGAAGAAGACGTTGCGGTCGCGTCGGTCGGCGGTGGCTCGCTCGAGCTCCAGGTGCCGAAGGGCGCCCAGGTGTTGTCGAGCCGGCTCACCCTGGCTCCCTCGATGGTCGACGTCGCGCTCGGCAATGCGCGCGAGCTGCTGACGTACCCGCACGGCTGCGTCGAACAGCTCGTCGCCACCACCGTCCCGAACGTGGCGCTTTACCGTACGCTCGAGCGGCTCAAGGCGCTCGACACCCTCGACAAGGACAGCCTCACGCTCTTGTCCGAAGCGAAGAGCCGCTCGGTGCAGGGGACCGGGCGGATCCTCGACATGGCGGTGAAGGGTGGCGGCTTCACCTGGTTCTCGGGCTACCAGGAGCCCTCGCTCGAGATGACGCTCATCGCGCTCGACGGGCTCGCCTACGCCGCCGAGGCCGGGCTGCTCGACAAGAACGACGCGCGGCTCACCGAGAGCGCTGCGTGGCTCGAGGCGCGGCCCGATGTTCCTCCCTCGCTCGAGTCGACGCGGACGTACGTGCTCGCGCGGCTCCAGGGTCCGAGGCAGGCGGCGAAGGTGCGCCAGCTCGTCGGCGCCGCGAAGCCCGAGGACTTGTACGGGCTCGCCCTCGCGGTGCTGGCCGCCGAGCACGCAGGCGTCGCGAACGAGGCTGAAGTCAAGGAGCGCATCGCCGCGCTCGCCGACGAGTCCCGCAAGGGCGTCATCTCGAACGCCGTGTTCCGCCCCGATGACTCGTTCTTCCGCTACCCGCTCCGCAACGTGGGCTTCACCGCGATCCTCGCGCACGCCGCGAGCAAGAAGGACGTCGACGTCGATCGAACCCGCGCGCGCGTGCTGCAGTTGCTCTCCGACCCGTCGTTGTCCACCTTCGAGCGCAGCACCGCGCTCCTGCACAGCCAGTGGCTCATCGAGCGCGACATCAGGGCGATGAAGAAGCTGTCGCCGCCGTCGCTCGAGGGCTCGACGGCCGAGCTGGTGCCGGCTGGCTTCGGGCTGTCGGCCACCATCGAGCCCAGCGCCGGCCAGCTCAAGGTGGGCGCCTTCGACGGCGTCGCGACGTGGCGGGCGAGGGTGCGCATTCCACTCGCCAACGTCGAGGCGAAGGAGGCGGGCATGTCGGTGAAGCGCGCGTACTTCGCGGTGAAGGGCGACCAGAAAGTGCCGCTGTCAGGCCCGGTGAAGCAGGGAGAAGACGTGTACGTCGAGCTCACCCTCGACGCGCGCAACGAGGACCGCTGGCGCTCGATTCGCAGCGCCTACTACGTTTTGGAAGACGCGATTCCCGCCGGCTTCACCGTGCTGCAGGAAGACAAGGTGTATCGCGGCGCCCCGCTCAGCCTGCCCTTGACGCACGAGGCGCTGAAGAAGCGCGCGTACACGCCCGAGCGCATCACCTGGTACTTCGAAGAGAAGGCCTTCTGGTCGGCCAGCCCGCGCGTCATCGGGTACGTGCTGCGCGCCAACTTCCCTGGCACGTACGTCGCGCCGCCAGCGACGCTCGAAGACATGTACGCGAGTCAGGCGAGCGCCCGCACCGAGAGCGCGAGCCTGACCATCGTGAAGTGAGCCGTGAGCGCGCTGCTCCTCGTTCTCGCGGCGGTGCCCCGGCTGACGGTCGCTCCGGGGCTCGAGCCGGCCTTCGAGGTGCAACGCGCGGCGGTCGAGGCGTGGGAAGCCCTCGACGTCACCTGGCAGACCCACCGCGGTCGACCAGCCCCGCCCCCGCGCATCGCCATCGTCATCGAGCGCTCGCGGCTGACGCCAGGCACGGCGGGAGTCAGCGAGCTCGGCCGCGTGTTCCTCCGTCAGGCGCGTGAGGGCAGCCTCTCGGCGACGGAACGCCAGGCGCTGGCGCACGAGCTGGGCCACCAGTTTCTGTTGCAGGCGTGCCCCACGGCTACCGCGGACTCGTTGTTCCACGAGGCCTTCGCGGTCGCCACCTCGGGCGAGCTCGGCGCGTGGCGCGAGGGCGACTACCAGTCACTGTCCGACGCAGCGAAGGTGCTGACGTCGTCGAAGTCGCTCGATACGCCCGTCGCCCGGCGCGCCCTGGCCCGGCTGTTGGTCGAGTCGATCGGGCCCGGCGATCGGTTCCCGCGTGTCCTGGCGAAGCGGCTCGAGGCCTGTGATGGCGCCACCCGATGGACGCCGCTGTCCGTCGAAGCGCTCATGTCGCTCGATGCCGCTGCCGGTGCCGAGGCCTTCGTCGTGATGAGCCGGCACTCCGGTGAAGTGCTCCTCTCGAGCGGAGACATCGCCCAGGCGCGGCCCTTCGGCTCGACGCTCAAGCCCTTTCTCCTCGCCGGGGCTTTGACGACGCCGGGCCTGTCTCCTCGCTTGGGCGATCAGGAGTGGGCGTGCGGCGACGTGCTCCCGCAGACGATGCGAGCGCCCGAGGCGGTGCTGCTGTCATGCAACGGCTGGTTCCTCGACTGGGCCGAGCGGCAGCCCGGGGTCGAGCGGTTCGGGCCCTGGGGCGCGGTGCTCGAGGCGGTCGGGATGACGCGTCTGCCGGAGCACATGAGCGAGGCGATCGGGCTGCGGTCGACGCTCCAGCTCTCTCCGCTCGGGCTGGCTGCGGCCTATCGCGCGCTCGCCGAGGCGAGGCCCGACATCATTTCCCTGCTGAAGCGCAACGCGACCGAGGGCACGTTGTCGCGGTTACCCGAGTCCGACCGGCTCGCGGGCATCGCGACCAAGACAGGCACCGTTCGCGACGGGGGCTCGCGCCCGCTCGTCGGGTGGATCGTCGGTGTGCTCGACGATGTGGTCGTGGTGCTCGCCGTACCCGGCAAGGCTCCGCGGCAGGTGGTCGAGCGTTTCTTGTCGGTCGTCGGGCAGTCGCGGCGGCTCGGCGCACGTGACGGCGTCGAGGTGCAGGTGTTCTCGCTGCTCACGCCGTCACAGGTCGACCTGCGTTGCGAGCGCGGAGGCTTTCGCTTCGTCGACGGAGCCCCCGCACCGCTCGGGACCGACTGGCGCCAGCTCGGCGAGGTGCTGCAGGGCCGGCTCGTGTGCCTGGCCGCGCCCTTCGAGGTGCGGCTGCCGAAGATGAACGAGGGGCGGCCGTACGCGGGCGTCTTCCGCAGGGAGCCTCCGGCGGCGTGGGTGCCTCCGCCCGGCATGACGGCCACCGAGAAGGAGCGCCGCGCCCGCACCGGCAGCGAGGCGATCTTCCGCACCACGCGGCTGGCCTACGTCACCGGTGTGCTCGCTTCGGAAGACGCGTCGATCGTCGGCGAGCCCCGGGCCGCGTTGGCCCGCGTCGTCTCGCACAACGCCGACACGCGCGAGCGACACGGCTCGAGGCCCGTCTGCGACACCACGCACTGTCAGGTGTTTCAAGGCACGACCCGCACGAGCCCGACCGACGCCGAGACCCTCGCTCGTCCGAAGCTCGAGACACCCGGCTGGCTGCCGTTCTCTCGTGGCGGAGACGAACCCTGGACCGAGAGGCGGCCCCGCAAGGACGTGGAGCGGGCGCTGGGGACCGGGCTCTCGCTCGTCCAGCGGCTCGAGTCCGCTGGTGGCACGCTGCGCGTGGTGAAGACGGTGACCGACGACGGTGAGCCGTATGAAGACAGTCAGGCGATGCCATGCGAGCGCCTGCGGGGGCCGCTGAAGCTGCCGGCGTGTCCGTCGTCGGCCACCTGGACGGGAACGACCGTCGAGTTCAAGGGTGTCGGACGAGGGCATGGGCTGGGCCTCGACGTCGAGGCCGCGCGGAAGAGTGGGGCGGATCAAGACACGATTCTCGAGCGGGCCTTTCCGGGCTCGACGCGGTGAGGGCGGCATGGTGACGGTGGTTGCGGTGGTGCTGGCGCAGTACGGCTGGGGTGTCGACGGTGGCGTGCGGATCGAGGAGCGGTTCGCGCCGCCGCCAGGGTTCACGCGAGTCGAGGTCGAGCCCGGCAGCTTCGGTGCATTCCTCCGCGGACTGCCGCTGCTGCCCGAGGGCACGCCGGTGCGGCTGCACACGGGGCGGCTCAAGGGCCGGCAGGACGTGCACGCTGCAGTCATCGATCTCGACGTCGGCGCGAAGGACCTGCAGCAGTGTGCCGACGCGGTGATGCGGCTGCGCGCCGAGTGGCTCTACGGCGCCGGCCGCGCGAAGGACGTCTCGTTCAACGACACGGGGAAGGGCGCTCCCATGCCGTTCTCTCGCTGGGCGAAGGGCGAGCGGCCAGTGGCGAAGGGCTCGACGCTGGTGTGGAGCGCCACGAAGCCGCCTGATGCCTCACGCGCCAGCTTTCGCCAATACCTCGACACCGTCTTCATCTGGGCCGGCACCAGCTCGCTCGAGAAGGAATTGAAGAAACGGCCTGCCGCCGAGCTCGCGCCGGGAGACGTCGTCATCAAGGGCGGCTTCCCCGGGCACGCGGTCATCGTGCTCGACGTCGCGAAGGACAAGAAGGGCGTCGCACGCGTGCTGCTCGGGCAGTCATTCATGCCGGCGCAGAACGTTCACGTGCTCAAGCAGCCCGATGGCGACCCCTGGTTTCCCGCGCCGGCCGATGACGCCGAGTACATCACGCCCGAGTGGACGTTCCCCGCGAGCAGTCTCCGTCGCTGGTAGGCTTGGGCTCCTGACGCGGGGTGGCCGGTCTGATCGTGACTTCCCCTTCAGCGTCGTCATGAACGTGCCCCTTTGGGGGAATGCCGCCACCGCGGCGTGCGAGGCTCTGGCTGAAATTGACGTGTGGACGTCAGCGCCAGGCCTCAGGCGGCTCGCCGAGAGTCGAGAATCCGTCCGTCCGTGGTCCAGTCGGTCGTGCCGAACGAGTCGCCGCGCCGTGTCTCGCTCACGATGTGGAGGAGCCTCTGTTGCGCGATTGTGATTTTCTTCCGATCTCCGCAGCTCGGCGTCGAGAACCTGCTGTGAGAAGAAAGGCCTCCGACATGAGGATCGTCATCGTGCTCGCCGTGCTCCTGGCCGCACCACTCGTTCACGCAGAGGCCGGCGTCCCGACAGACTTCGGGGTCCTCTGTGAGGACGCCCAGTGCGTGTGCGGTGGCGTGACGTGCCGCTGTGGCGAGGTCTGCGCCTTTGGCCGATGCGTGTCGAATCAGGGCGCGTTCTGCGTGAGTGACAACCAGTGCTCGGCGCTGCGGTGCGGGAGCCGCGTCTGTGTCAACAACGTCTGCGTGGTCGGCGGAGCAGGCGGTGGCAGCGCGGGTGGAGGCAGCGCAGGTGGGGGAAACTCGGGTGGGGGAAACGCAGGTTCCAGCGCCGGCAGCCGTGACGGAGGACCGCTCACGACGCTCGACGGCGGCTCGGTGATCGGCCCGCTGGCGCCCATCGGCTGCGGGTGTGGCGGAGGCAACGCACTGGTCCCCGCGCTGGTGCTCCTGCTGCTGGCGGTCAAGCGCCGCGCAGGCTGGTAGGGTGTCGTCGATGCGTCTCTTCTTTCTCGGGCTGATCCTCGCTGGCTGCACCAAAGCGGCGGCTCCGACCATCGACCCCGCGGCGACAGTGCGCTTCATCACGCCGCCGATCGACGGAGACGTGGCGAACATCATGTCGGCGCAGCGCTCGAAGTCGAAGGCCGAGGGCCGACAGGTGCTGCTCTACTGCGGCGCCTCGTGGTGCGAACCCTGCCGCTTCTTTCACGAGGCGGTCGATCGCGGCGAGCTCACCGGCAAGCTGGGCGCGCTCGATCTGGTCGCCTTCGACGCGCAGGTCGACGCCGAGCGCATGCTGATGGCCGGCTACGAGTCGCAGTTCATTCCGCTCTTCGCGGCGGTGGGCCCCGACGGCAAGGGCACGGGCAAGAAGATCGAGGGCTCGGTGAAGGGGCCCGGCGCCGTCGACGATCTCGTCTCGAAGCTCCAGGGGCTCCTGGCCGAAGCGCCCCGGTGACGTCGTGCTTGTGAGCGCTGCGGGCGAGCGATAACTCCCCGCGCACCATGCTCCTCATCAGCGTGAAGAAGGCCCTCGACGGTTCCATCGCCGCGGGCACGAAGGTCGAGATCCGCGGCTGGGTCCGCACCCGCCGTGACTCGAAGGCCGGCATCTCGTTCGTCAACGTGCACGACGGCTCGAGCCAGGACCCCGTGCAGGTCGTCGCCCCCAGCTCGCTGCCGAACTACCAGGACGGCGTGCTCAAGTTGACGGCGGGCGCCAGCGTCATCGCCCGCGGTACCCTCGTGCAGAGCCAGGGCAAGGGCCAATCGATGGAGATCCAGGCCGACGAGGTGCACGTCATTGGCCTCGTCGACGACCCCGATCACTACCCCATCACCCCCAAGCAGCACTCCCTCGAGTACCTGCGCGAGCAGGCGCACCTGCGCGTGCGCACGAACACCTTCGGCGCCGTGGCCCGCATTCGCCACCACGCCGCGCAGGCGATTCACCGCTTCTTCCACGAAGAGGGCTTCTTCTGGGTCAACACGCCCATCATCACCGCCAGTGACGCCGAGGGCGCCGGCCAGATGTTCCGCGTGTCGACGCTCGATCTCGCCAACCTGCCGCGCACCGACGCGGGGAAGATCGACTTCTCGAAGGACTTCTTCGGCAAGGAGGCCTACCTCACGGTCTCCGGCCAGCTGAACGTCGAGGCGTACTGCCTGGCGCTCTCGAAGGTCTACACGTTCGGCCCCACCTTCCGCGCCGAGAACTCGAACACCACCCGGCACCTCGCCGAGTTCTGGATGATCGAGCCCGAGATCGCGTTCTCGGATTTGAACGATGACGCGAACCTCGCCGAGCGGTTCCTCAAGTACGTGTTCAAGGCGATCCTCACCGAGCGCATGGACGACATGAAGTTCTTCGAGGAGCGCGTGCAGAAGGGCGTCATCGAGCGCCTCGAGAAGTTCATCACCTCGTCGTTCGAGCGCATCGACTACACGAAGGCGATCGAGATCCTCCAGAAGTCGGGGAAGAAGTTCGAGTACGCGCCCGAGTGGGGCAAGGATCTGCAGACCGAGCACGAGCGCTACCTCACCGAGGAGCACGTCGGCCGGCCCGTGGTGGTGATGAACTACCCGGAGCAGATCAAGGCCTTCTACATGCGCATGAACGAAGACGGGAAGACGGTCGCCGCGATGGACGTGCTGGCTCCCGGCATCGGCGAGATCATCGGCGGCAGCCAGCGCGAGGAGCGCCTCGACCTGCTCGACGCCCGCATGAAGAAGATGGGCCTCGTGCCGGAGCACTACGGCTGGTACCGCGATCTGCGTCGCTATGGCTCGGTGCCCCACGCCGGCTTCGGCCTCGGCTTCGAGCGCCTCATCGTTTACCTCTGCGGGCTGCAGAACATCCGCGACGCGATTCCGTACCCGCGCGTGCCCGGCTGGGCCCAGTTCTGACCTCATTTCGGAAGGGTGTGAACGCCAGGTGACTGTCGCCTCGCGGTGACGGTCTCGGTGGCCTTCGGGACGCGCTTGACATGACGTGACTACACAGTCACGTCATGCGAACGAGCCTTCTGGTGGGGTGTGCAGCGCTGAGCGTGGCCTGCGGGGGAGCGGTCGGAGAGGTCGCCGAAGACGGGCCCATCGAGTCGGTGAGCAGCGAGCTGACGTACCGGCCGCTCCGTGGGTTCGGGCGCAGCATTCACGTCGCCGAGATCGATCTCTGCGAGGCCGGCGTGGAAGTGCGCGCGACGGGCCCGGGAGACGGCACGCGCACGGTGTCGTCCTTCGCGTCGCGCGTCGGCGCGCTGGTGGCCATCAACGGCGGCCACTCGTGGAGCGGCGCCCCGTCGGTCTCGGCCAGCGGTGGCCAGTTCTTCGGCACGGCCGACCAAGGCGACGTGGGCCAGGCGGTGTTCGGCCCCGGGCTCGCGGAGTTCATCCACATGCACACGGCCTACGCGCGCGGGCCCGGGCACCAGGAGGTCGTCTCGGGCCTCCTCACGCTCGTGCACGACGGGGTGCCCCAGCACGCGGTGCTGCCGAACGGCGAGTACACCTGCTCGGTGCAGCACCCGCGCACGTTGCTCGGCCTGTCGGCCGACAAGCGCAAGCTCTTCATGGTGGTCGTCGATGGGCGCGCTCCCTCACAGGGGCGGCTCGGCATGACGTGCGGTGAGGCCGCCGACTTCATGGTGTCGCTCGGCGCGCACTGGGCGCTCAACCTCGACGGGGGCGGGAGCTCGGCGATGGTGGTGAACGGCCGTGTCGTCAACGTGCCGTCCGACGGGCAGGAGCGGCCAGTGCCCACACACCTCGCCATCGTTCGCCGGCCCGGCGCGCGTGGTCACTGTCCGTCGGTGCCGGTGCAGCCGCCGACGCCGCCGGTGGTGCAGCCGCCCGCGACGGGCTGCGGGGTGCTGGCCCCCGACGCGAGCCTCGGGGTGAACGCCTCGGTGTCGAGCTGCAACGGCCGGTTCGCCTTCGTGCACCAGGGCGATGGAAACGTGGTGCTCTACGACGGGGCCCGCGCGCTCTGGAGCACCCGGACGAACGGCCGCGCGACGTCGACGCTGGCGATGCAGGGCGACGGCAACCTGGTGCTCTACGCGCCCGGACAGCGGCCCCTCTGGCACACGCGCACCCATGGCAACGGCGGCGCGCGGCTCGTCGTGCAGGACGATGGCAACGTCGTCTTGTACGCGGCGACGGGCCGCGTCTTGTGGGCGACGGGCACGGCGGTGGCGGCGCCTCCTCCGGTGCAGCCGCCAGTCACGCAGCCGCCTCCAACGCCGATGCCACCACCGGTGACGCCGCCGGTGACGCCGACGCCGCGGGCCTGTGGCCGGCTGGGGGCCAACGAGGCGCTCGGGCCGAACGAGTCCGTCACCTCGTGTGATGGCCGCTTCACCTTCGTGCACCAGTCCGACGGGAACGTGGTGCTCTACCAGCAGGGCGTCGCGCGCTGGTCGTCACGCACGGCCGGCCGCGCTTCGAGCGCGCTCGTCATGCAGGGCGACGGAAACCTCGTGCTGTACGGGCCGACGCTCAACGCCCTGTGGGCGAGCCGAACGGCGGGCGCGCCGAGCGCGTTCCTTGCCGTGCAGGACGACGGCAACGTGGTGCTCTACGCGAATGGCCAGGCGCGCTGGGCGACGGGCACCTGCTGCCGCTGAGCGCCCCTTGAACGGCCCGTCACGGGCGAAGACAAGCCGCCGGCTCCATGACAAGAACGCCGGGCCGTGAGTGACGACCTCGACAACGCGCTGAACGACCTCGACGCGGGCAACGAATCGCCGGCCTACCTCCTCGTCGGCGAGGAGTTCCTCGTGCGCAAGGCCGCCGAGAAGCTCTTGGGCAAGCTGGTGCCCGGTGGAGCCGCCGATCTCAACTGCGTCACCCTCGACACCGCCTCGCCGCGCGACATCGCCGCCGAGCTCGCCACCTTCCCGATGTTCGGTGGGCGCAAGGTCGTCTTCCTGCGCGATCCTGAGTTCCTCGCTCCGAAGAAGGGCCGCGCCGACGCGCTCGGCCGCGCCCGCGAGTCGTGGAAGGCCAACCGCAAGAAGGACGCCGCGCGCCGGGTGCTCGCCATCGCCGCGCGGGCCGGGTGGGGCGTGGGCGATCTCGATCCCTCCCGCGAAGGCGCGCCCAAGCCCGACGACTGGGACCGCGAGCTCGGCATCATCCTCGCGGACGTCGACGTGCAGTTCCTCAAAGACGTGCAGGCCTTCTGTGTCGCCGAGAACGTCAGCGCGCCCTCGAGCGACGACACCGTGCTCAACGACTGGCTGTCGAAGAAGCCGGGCAAGGGCCAGGTGCTCGTCATCGCCACCACCGAGCTCGAGACCAAGGGCGCCTTCGTCAAGCTGGTGAAGGAGCACGGCACCTTCCTCGAGTTCAAGGTCGCCGCGAAGCTCGACAAGCTCGATCTCGATCAGTTCGTCGCCGAGGCCCTCGGGCCCCACAAGAAGAAGCTCGGGCCCGGCGCGCTCGACGCGCTGAAAGATCGGGTCGGCGCCAACTTTCGCCTGCTCGCCAGCGAGCTCGAGAAGCTCGCGCTCCACTCGGCGAACCCGACCATCAGCCAGAAGGACGTCGAGCTGCTCGTCGGCCACGCGCGCGAAGAGGACTACTTCGAGCTCTCCGACGCGCTCCAGAAGCGCAACCTCGATGGGGCGATGAAGTACCTCGAAGAGGCCATCGCCCAGGGCACCGCGCCGCTCGCGATTCACGGCGCCGTCACCGGCATCGTTCGGCGGCTGCTCACCTCGTTCGAGAACATGATGCAGCTCTCGGGCGGAAAGCCGCCGCGCAACTACAACGACTTCCAGGCGCGGCTGTGGCCGAAGATCGAAGCCGACGCGAAGGCCGCGAAGGTGAAGGTGCCGCACCCGTACGCCTCGTTCATGGGCATGCAGGCCGCGGCGCAGTGGGGCCGTCAGGACCTGCTGCGGGCCCTCGTCGCCTGTGCCGAAGCCGATCTCGCGCTCAAGCTCGGCGGGCAGGAACTCGTCCTCGAGCGCCTCTTCTGGACCCTCTGCGGCAAGGCGGCGGCGTGGGACTCCCAGATGCACGTCATCCGCCGCGAGCAGGAGCGTTGACCATGAGCCCCCGCACCCTCGTCACCTGCGCCCTGCCGTACGCGAACGGCCCGGTGCACCTCGGCCACCTCGTCGAGCACATTCAGACGGACATCTACGTGCGCGCGCTGCGCTCGACCGGCGCCGACGTGCTCTTCCTCTGCGCCGATGACACGCACGGCGCGCCCATCGAACTCAACGCGCTCAAGCAGGGCCTCACCCCCGAGGCCTTCGTCGCCAGGTGGTTCGACGAGCACACCGCGGTCTTCCGCGACTTCCACATCAGCCACGATCACTACGGCTCGACGAACTCGCCCGAGAACCAGCACTACGCGAACCTCATCTACGGGCGCGCGAAGGCAGCGGGCTCCATCGGCAAGAAGGACGTCGAGCAGCCCTACGATGCGAAGGCCGGGCGCTGGTTGTCCGACCGGTTCATTCGCGGCACCTGCCCCAACTGCGGCTCGAAAGACCAGTACGGAGATGCGTGCGAGGTCTGCAACGCCACCTACACGCCGCGTGAACTCAAAGACGCCTACAGCGCCAT
>JALOQF010000192.1 GCA_025459425.1 Myxococcaceae bacterium
CGGTCGCTCCCACCTCGAGGGCCGCGCGCGGCATGCCGAACACCGCGCAGCTCGCCCGGTCCTGCACCGCCGTGCGTGCGCCCATTCGCCGCATGCGCAAGAGGCCCTGCGCGCCGTCGTCGCCCATGCCGGTGAGCAGAATGCCGAGGCCCCGGCCCTTGAGCGCCGTCGCCATCGAGAAGAAGAGGCTGTCGACCGACGGCGAGATGAGCTGGCCGGGCGGCGGGTTCAGCAGCTTGACGGTGAGGTTCTCGCGAACGAACAGCTCCTGCCGGGGAGGCGCCACGCAGACGGTGCCCGGCACCAGCGGGAGATCGGCCGCGCCCAGCACCACCCGCCGCCGCGTCGAGTCCGACAGGAAGCGCACGAACGACTCGAAGAAGTCCTCGGCCATGTGCTGCACCACGACGATCGGCAGCGGGAAGTCGAGGGGCAGCTCGCCGAAGAAGCGCGAGAGCGCCTTGGGGCCCCCGGTCGACGAGCCCAGGCCCAGCAGCACCGGCGCGTCGGTGGTGACGGGAATCGGCGGTGGCGGCGACGACGGCGTCGGGTGCTCGTCGTCCAGGCCCTCTTCCGCCATGCGGCGAATGCGCTCGGCGAAGCGGCGCACGTCGTCGGGCCCCTGGCCGAACACCGACGACTTCGGCACCAGCTCGAGCGCGCCGCGCGAGAGCGCCTCGTAGTTGTAGTCGACCACCCCCGCCGAGCTGCGCTCGCTGATCACGACGATCGGCGTCGGCCGCTCGCGCATGATCACCTCGATGGCCTTGAGCCCGCCCATGCCGGGCATCTGCAGGTCCATCGTCACCAGATCCGGCGACAGCGCGCGCACCAGCTCGATCGACTCCTCGCCGGTCTTCGCCTCGCCCACCACCTTGAGGCGCGGGTCGAGCTCGAGCGTGCGGCGCAGCGTCTCGCGCGTGAGCGCCGAGTCATCGACCACGACGATGCGGAAGGGCGCGGGCATGGCCATCACTGGAGGGTGCAGGCGGTGTTGCTGCTCTGCAGCTGATCGTCGGGTGAGATGGTGGACGCGACGACCTCGCAGCGGTCGGTCGCGCGCGCGGTGTCGAACCTGATGCGGCCGCGGCTCCCACCGCCACCGCCTCCGGCGGGGAGATCGGCCGGCCCGGTCGAGCCCGCGAACCCGTCGTTGCCCCGGATGGGCGGCGTGTCGCCGGCGCCGCCGAAGCCGCCGTTGCCTCCGCAGCAGTTGCCGCCGGTGCCACCGTCGGCCGGGATCGACGTCGAGAAGGCGCCGGCCAGGCCGGGCCGGCCGTTGGTGCGCGTCATGTTCTCGCGCGTCCCGCCCTCGCCGCCAGCGCCCCCGTTGGCCGTGATCGTCGAGTTGACGACGGTGATCGACGCCGCCTGAATCAGGAACGCGCCGCCCGAGCCACCACCCCCGCCACCGCCTCCGTCGATTCCGCCGAGGCCGCCGAGGCCGCTCGCGCCGAGCCCACCATCGAGGAGCGAGAACGCCCCCGCGGCCGAGATCTGCAGCGCCCCCGCACCAAAGCCCCCGTCGACGCCGAGCCACCCGAGCCCCCCCGAGCAGCCGCCCCGCAGCGGCGTCAGGTCCTCGTTGCCGTTCGCCAACCCGCCCGAGGGGCTCACCGCGCGCCCTCCGGAGCCGCCGTCGTCACGAAACCCACCGCCGCCGCCGCCCTCGCGGGTGGGGGCCTGGCCCGCGAGCCCCTGCCCGCACTGTGGCCCATCGGCCCCGGCGCCACGCAAGGTGGCGCTCAGCGCGCGCAGATCGATGCGGCCTCGAATCGTGACGTCGCCGTGGATCAGCAGGATCGCGGGGCGCTGGCCCACGAACCGAACGACGGCGCCCGGCTCGATCGAGAGCGCGGTGCCGGTGAAGACGAGGGCGTCGACGCCGGCCGCGCCCTGGCTCAGCACCACCGGCGGCGGCGTGGGCCAGGCGCAGGTGACGCCGGCGGTCCCCACGGCGATGGGGGCCCCGGAGCCCGACGTGTCGTAGGCATAGACACACGACGCAGCGAACGTGAGGGCCGCGGAGGGGAAGGGCGCGAGGGCAGGGTTGACGTTCGAGGCGCGCAGCTGAGGCCGGCACTGGGCGTTGGCGTAGCAGACGGCGCCGGCGTCGCAGGTCGCGCCGGGGAGTTCCTGTTGAAAGGCGCACCCGCCGTCGCTCGCGCACTGCTGCAAGGGCCGAAGGCACGGGTTCGTGGTGGCGCACTCGGCGTACGTGGGTTCGCACGATCCCACGGCCGAACACACGCCCTGACGCGCGCAGGGCCTTCCCGCGTCGCACGCATCGCCCTGAACGCAGGGCACGCACGCACCGCTGCCGTTGCACACGCCTCCGTCGCAGGGCGTGCGCGCCGGCTCGAACGTCGTCTCGCAGCCCGTCGGGGTGCAGGCGGCGGCGGCACACGCGGTGCGCTGACAGGTCGACAGCTCACATGGACCGGCATCGGGCCCCCCGTCCGGTGCGCCCGCGTCTGGCCCGGCGTCCACCGCCCCGGCGTCGGGCACCGAAGCGTCGGGCGTGCCACCATCGGGAGCGCCCGCATCGGGCACCAGCACGCCGGCATCGGGGCGGGTGAAGCGGAACACCACCGGGACGAAGGGCGGCGTGCCGAGCGAGGCGGTGCGCGTCTGGGTCGCGACCGCCCGGCCCGAGCAGTCCTCCGAGAGGAAGGCCGAGAGCGTCAGCCGCAGCTCACCGGCGAAGTCGGGCTCCTCCGAGATGCCGACCGTCACCGTTCGCCGGCCGGCCAGGCGAACGTCGACCTCGCCGATTCGGCCCGTCGTCACCGACTGGGCCGCGAGCCGCACGCACCCGATGCCGGCGCCGTCGTCGACGTCGATTTGCACGGCCATGGCGTCGTAGAGCCCGCTGGGGCGGCACGCGCTCAGTGCCAGCAGTCCCACGCCCACCCACGGTCCCACGCGCTTCACGGGGCAGGACTCTAACTCGCCGGTGCTACAGGCGTGCAGCAAACCGGCAGGAAAATTCCCCTCGGGGGCGCGGCCCGTATCGTGGCCCGCGCATGAAAAAAGACGACCGCCAGCTCGACCTGCCGCTCAGCGAACGCCCGAAGCTCCGCGTCATCAACGGCCTCGGCCAGAAGCAGCACGAGGCCCTGGCCGATCGCGACGCCGTGGCGCGCGTGCTCATCGAGGCAGGCGCCGATCTGCTGCTCCGCCGCATCTCGCCGGAGCGCGCCGAGGTCATCGAGCGCGACGTCGACGAGGTGCTCTCGCTGTTCGACAAGGTCGACCAGAACCCGCTGCTGATGCCGGTGCTGAAGAAGAAGCTCGACGCGCTGGAGCAGCTGGTGCGCGAGACGCGCGAGAAGAAGAGCCTGCGCAAGCGCCGCAGCTTCTGAGGCGCGGTGGAACTTTTCTCGTCCGACGTTTGATCAGCCCCCGACTGGGGCCTACCATCGACGGTCCACGGGAACGACGTGTCGCTCGAGACCTACGGCCGGTACCAGCTGATCAAGAAGCTCGCCACCGGCGGGATGGCGCAGATCTACCTGGCGCGGCAGCTCGGGGTGCAGGGGTTCGAGAAGCTCCTGGTCGTCAAACGCATTCTCCCGCACCTCGCCGAGAACGAAGACTTCATCACCATGTTCCTCGACGAGGCGCGCATCGCGGCGCGGCTCAACCACCCGAACGTGGTGCAGATCTTCGACCTCGGCCAGCAGGACGACACCTTCTACATCGCCATGGAGTACATCCACGGCGAAGACGTCAGGAAGGTGTGGAAGCAAGCCGAGCGGCAGGGCACGCAGATTCCGCTGCCGCTCATCTGCCGCATCATCATCGAGGCGTGCGCGGGCCTCGACTACGCCCACAAGAAGACCGACCCGGGCGGCAGGCCGCTCAACATCGTGCACCGCGACATCTCGCCGCAGAACATCCTCGTGTCCTTCGAGGGCGGGGTGAAGGTGGTCGACTTCGGCATCGCCAAGGCGGCCGACCAGGCGACGGTGACGAAGTCGGGCGTGCTCAAGGGCAAGTACTCGTACATGTCGCCCGAGCAGGCGCAGGGAAGGCCGGTCGACGCCCGCACCGACGTCTTCGCGCTCGGCGTGGTGCTGTACGAGCTGCTCACGGGCACCCGGCTCTTCAAGCGGGCCAATGACATTCAGACGCTCAACGCGGTGACCGAGTGCAAGGTCGAGCCGCCCTCGGCGATCGACGAGCGGCTCCCGAAGGATCTCGACGCCATCGTGATGCGGGCGCTGGCGAAGGACCGGGGCGATCGCTACGCCGACGCGCGCGAGCTGCAGGAAGCGCTCGAGGCGTGGCTGCTCAAGAACAAGCTGCCGTCGGGCTCGGTGCACCTCGCGGCCTTCATGCAAGACATCTACGCCGAGCGGCTCGCCCGCGAAGCGGAAGAGGGGCGGCTGCTCTTCACCGAGTCGGGCCAGGATGGCTCGGTTGGCGACGGCCCCGAGAAGGCGACGCCCAACGCGGTCAAGCCCACGAAGTCGATCCGGTCGCAGGCCTCGCGGCAGTCGGTGCCCCGCGTGCCGTCGCGCGATCAGCTGACACGGGCCGAGGCGGGGCGCTCGTCGTCCAGCGCGAAGCCGGTCGAGCTCGGCGCCGACGTGAAGGTGCCGCCCACCGAGAACAGCCTGCCGACGCAGCAGGGCGGAGGCCGCAAGGGGCCGCTCATCGCCCTGGGCGTGGTGGTGGGGCTCGCGGCGGTCCTGGCGGCGGTGGTGGTGCTGAGGCCCTCGCGGGCGCACGTGGTGGTGACGAGCGAGCCGGCTGGCGCCACGGTGCGCTTCGGCGGCAAGGCCATGGACTGTCGCACGCCCTGCACGCTGCCCGCGGTGAGCGCTGGAGAGTACGCGCTCGAGCTGGCGAGGAAGGGCTATCGGCCGCTGAAGACGTCGCTGGTGATTCCTGCCGGTGGGGAGCAGACCTCACCCTTCAGCCTCGAGCCCGACACGACCGAGCCCGGGGTGGCGACGCCGCTGGTCACCATCACGCTGACGAGCGAGCCACCCGGGGCGGTGGTGACGATCGACGGTGAGAAGCAGTCGGGCCGCACGCCGCTGACGGTGCAGCGCCCCGGGGGCACGACCGCTTCGCTGATGATCGAGCTCGAAGGGCACCAGGGGCAGTCGCTGCAGCTCGAGGTGCCAGCGGGCCAGGCGACGCTGGAGCGTTCTTTCGTGCTCAAGCCAGAGCTCGCGGTGAAGCCCACGCCGGTGACGAAGCCGGTGGCGGTGGTGAAGCCGCCCGCGGTGGTCCAACCTCCGGTGGTGAAGCCGCCCGACGTGCGGCCGGCGGGGGCTGGCACGGTGCGCTTCGTGGCCACGCCCTACGCGACGGTCGAGTGCCCGCCGTACAAGTTCGGTGACACGCCGTTCGGCGACAAACAGATGGCGGCGGGCGAGTACCGCTGCACGTTCACGAATGCCGAGCTGGGCAAGTCGCAGACGAAGGTGATTCGGGTCGAGGCGAACGACGTGCTGAAGGTGAAGGTGTCGTTCGAGTGATCAGCGCGCCAGCGCGTTGAGCTCTCCCAGCGCCACGCCCACGTCGCCCGGCACGTCGAGGCCGGCGCGCGAGGTGTAGGCCTGCCAGGTGCGCTCGCTGAGGCGGTCGGCGCACTGCCGAGCCAGCGCGGACTTCGGGTACTCGCGAATGCAGGCCTCGAGGAAGATCCACTCGAGGCGCCAGAGGGACGGGTCGGTGGTGGCGGCGGCGACGGTGCCGAGGAGCAGGAGCGCCTCGCCCCGGAAGGGGCCCTGCGGCTCGCGGCGCAGCGCTTCCTGCAGGTACCCGGCGGCGCGGAGGTGGCTGACGAGGCGGTTCTCGTCGGGCGTGGGGGACTTCGCGATGCCGGAGTTGGCGAGGAGCGCCGTGGCGCGCGCGACGAGCTCGGAAGGCGCCTTGCGACTGGCGTCGAACTTCTCGGTCTGCCACCCCTTCGCCTCGGAGAGCCAGCGGGCCATCTGCCGCGTCATGAAGCCGGGCAGCTCGGCCCGGTCCTTGTGCTTCTCGAGCAGCGCGATGGTGGCCTTCGGGTCGTCTTTTCCCTGAATGGTGACGACGAGGGCGGCGCGAAGGGCCTCGGCCTGCTCGAAGGCCTCGACGTCGTTCTTCGGAGCCTGGGCGAGGGCCTGGTTCCACTCGGAGAGCGCGCGGTCGAACTGGCGGGTGGTGGCGAAGAAGGCGGCGCGCTCGAGCGGCGGCAGGGCGAGCGACTCGACGAGGGGCGCGGCGGCGGCGACGTCGTGGTCGGTCGGCGTGCGCACGTGGCAGCCGAAGCACATCGAGGTGACGGCGCGCAGGCGGAAGCGGGCGGCCTCGGTGTCTTTGGCGTCGAACTCGGTGCGCCCGCGGCTCACCTGGCGGGCGAAGAGGGTGGCGATGGCCGAGTCGGTGGCGCCCTGGGGCTTCGAGAAGAAGTGCTCGAGCTGAGAGAGGACGTCGAGGGCTGCTCGGATGCGCGGGGCGTTGGCCGGGTCACGAAAGGCCGATGGGCTTGCGATGAGCGGCGTCAGGCCGACGATCGCCGTGAGGGCACCCCGCATCGAGGGCTGAAGCGCCCCGGCGTCGGGCGGCAGGGCAGCGAGGACCAACGAGAGGAGGAGGGGAGCCATGGCGCCGCCGGCTGCACGCCCCGCGCCACCATGAAGTGCGTCGATCGCGTCTGGCGGCGCATGCAGTCCCTGCGGCCCTCCACGCTCCGTCGCGCGAAGAGTGCACGGCGATCACGGGACGTATCGGAACATGAGGTCGCCGTTGGCCTTCAGGTAGAAGACGCCGACGGTGCTTCCCAGCTCCACGACTCGAATGTTGGTCGAGCCTTCGACGTCGAGCGTCGCGACGGTCGTGAAGTTGTTGCCGATGTTGCTCTGAGGGCAACTGTTCGTGTTGGTCGTCCGGACGACCGTCGCGGTTCCGTTTCCGGCGAGCCACGCTCCCCAGTGTCCACCAGCCGAGCGAGGAGAAACCGTGAAGCCAGGCCCCGGCGCGAGGTCGCTCGAGGTGACGGCCGCGAGGGTTGCATAGCGACCGGGACGGTTCGCGTAGACACGGCGGAGGTCGAAGAGCGAATCGAACGAAAGAATGAGGCATCCTTCGGGTGAAACGGCGCCCGAGAGGGTACTCATCACGCTCGTCGGTACGGCACTGCTCTGGCTGCCTTGCGCAAAGCTGCAGGAGAATTGGGCCGGGCTGCTCAGGAAAATCTCGCCGCAAGCACGTTGAGCGACGCGCAGCGCGCTATTGGCACTGTCGAAGCTGATCGCAGCCCAGGTCGTGTTTCCAGGGACGACCTTGGTGGGCACCTGGCTGAGCGTCGTCGAAACCGGCGAACGCATGTACGTGTCGAAGCTCACGACACCGGTCGGGCTCGTGCCATCTTCGAGCCGGATCGGCGGGGTCAGGATTGGAATTCCGGACGAGACCCCGGTTGCGATTCCATCGTTCTGGCTGAGAAGGCTGTCTGTACAGCAGTTGTCAGTCGCAGTGAGCGACCGACTGCGGGAAAGTGAAAGGTCCGGATTGATGGTTGACCAGACCTGAACGGCCACCTCCCTCCAGTTCGTCGGACCAAAGGTGAGGTTGGCTGGATTTGAGACGTAGGTGCCGTTCGTGCCATTGAACTGCGCCGTCAGCACGGACGTGATGCCGGAGCCCGCCCACGCGACGAAGGGGTGGCCGTCGAGGTCGCTCATGACATCGAAGCGCGTGGCGCCCGTCGCGATCAGCTGAGGATTGGGCGGCAGGGCAACGCCGGTGTGAAAGCGCCAGGCGGGAAAGCCAGTCACGGGGTTGCCAGCGAGGTCGGTGGCCGAGGGGTTCATCGTCGGTGCGAACACCGTCGACCCGGCGAGCCCCTGCGATTCCCAGCGCGAGTCGAAGTTCGTCCAGGAGCCGGTGCCGACCCCGTTGAGCGCAGCGACCGTCGAATTCATCACCTCTGAGAAAACGATGGAGGCCTGCCGAAACGCGACCCGTCGGCTTCCGTTCGCTGGTGTCACCGACACGACCGTCGGCGCCACCCGGTCGACCGTGAACGTCCGGCTCGCTGGCGACGACACGTTCCCCGCGCGGTCCGCCACCGTCACCGTCGCGGTGTACTGCACGCCGTTGTCCGACGCGTTCGTTCCAATCGTCCCGCTCGTCGGGCCCGTCGTCGTGCCATTGAACGACTGCACCGTGCGCGTCGGGTCGCCGTCGGTCACCGTCCAGGTCACGTTCACGGTGCTCCCGCCGCCGAAGCTCGCGATGTTGAACACCTGGCCGGCGTTCGGCGCAGTCATCGTCACCACCGGCGCGACGCGGTCGACGAACACGCTGCGCATGATGGTCGTCGCGTTTCCTTCCGCGTCCGTGGCCGTCACCGAGAGCGGCGTCGACACGTAGTCGACCGTCGGGAGCGTGAAGCCGGTGCTCCACGTGGTGCCGGTCGGCGTCGCCATGTTCGTCGCCGCGTTGAACGTCACCTGCAGCGGACTCACCGGCGAGCCATCCGACACCGTGCCCGTCACGGCCAGCATCGTCTGTGCGGGTCCTCCGACGATCGCGCCGCTCGCAGGAGCCGTGAACGCCACCACCGGTGCGACGGTGTCGACGAAGAAGCTCCGCGTCAGGGTCGTCACGTTCGCCAGGCTGTCGGTCGCCGTCGCGGTGCAGGTGAACGAGGTGTTGTCGGCGGTCGGCAGCGGCCACGTCACCGACCAGGTCCCGGTGGAGATCGTCGCCGTGCGATTGCCTCCCGAGTCGCCGCAGTTCAGCGTGACGCCCATGAGTGCGGTCGAGTCCGACGCGGCACCCGTCACCACCTGCATCGCCGGAACGCCCAGCCGCTCGCCCGCGGCCGGTGACGTGAACGTCAGCGTCGGGCCCTGCGTGTCGACGAGCACCATGGCCGTCACCGTCGCCTGGTTCCCGACCGCGTCGGTTCCGCGCAGCGTCACCGTGCGCATCACCCGATCGAGGTTCATTGGGAACGTGGCCTGCGTCGTCCACGCGCCCGACACCACCGTCAGCGGCGTCGGGCCAGCGCCGAGATCGATCGTCACGTTGCTCGGCGGCCCGCTGGAATCGGTCGCCGTCCCGCTCAGGGTCGCCATGCGGCCCACCGCCACGTTCGGCGCAGGGCTCGTGAGCGCGAGCGCCGGCGGCTGCGTGTCGACCAGGAGGGAGAACGTGCCGGTCGACGAGTTCCCGCGGGTGTCGGCAGCGGTCCACGTCAGCGTGCGCGTGAGGCGGTCGATGTTCGCCGGGAAGGCGACGGTCGCGGTCCAGGTGGTGCCGGTGACGGTGGCGTTGACGTTGGCGGAGCCGCCCGCGATCGAGAAGCTCGCTGGGGGAAGCGACGCGTCGGCGACGGTGCCCGACAGCATCACGGACGCGCCGACGACGGTCGTCGAGGCTGGCATCGTCAGGGCGACCTGGGGCCCCCGCGTGTCGATGAGCACCTGCACCATGGCGCTCGTCGTCTGGCCCGACTGATCGGTGATCGAGAGCGTGAAGGTTCGCGTGCTTTCGAGGCTCGCGGGCAGTGGCACGGTGACGCGCCACATCGTCGGCGTCAGGGTGAGGGGACGCGCCATGCCGTCTCCGACGTCGATCGTCGCCGAGGTCACCTCGCGCCCGGGCGAGGCCGAGACGGTGCCCACCAGCTCGAACATCGCGCCCGAGATGGCCACTCCGGTGGCTGGTGTCGTCAAGGTGAGGACGGGCGCTGGAATCGGCGCTCCACCACCCGTACCGCCCGCGCTGCCTCCGGCCATGCCGCCTGCACTGCCACCGGCGGAGCCGCCAGCCGAGCCACCCGCGTCACCGCCGGCAGAACCTCCCGCCGCACCGCCTGCAGAGCCTCCAGCCGATCCACCCGCGTCACCGCCTGCGGAGCCGCCCGCCGAGCCACCCGCATCACCACCGGCGGAGCCGCCAGCCGATCCACCCGCGTCACCACCGGCGGAGCCTCCAGCCGAGCCACCCGCGTCACCACCAGCAGAGCCGCCAGCCGATCCACCCGCAGCGCCTCCAGCCGAGCCACCCGCGGCACCACCCGCGCCCGGCGCGTCACGGACGCACAGGTTCGTCGCCGTGTCACAGCGCGTTCCGGCGGCGCACCCTTGATCGCACGTCGCCACGCCGCTCGAGCACGCACCAAGGCCAACAACTATTCCCACCACACCCAACCAACGCATCGTCGTCGACATGTCTCCCCCTCGAAGATCAGGCCGACGGCATAGCGCAGTCCTGTACGGACGTCAGCCCGACTTCGTTCCAGCTGAAGAATTTCGACGCGGAAGAACTGTCGGCCGCTCAGCCCTTCGGTGGCCAGGGGAAGAACGGGCTCGTGCGGGCGATGTACTCGGCGTAGCCCGGCCGGTGCTTCATCGCAGACTCCAGCATGGGCACGCCCGAGACGCGCATGAGCAGGAAGGTCATCACGCCAGCGCTCAGCACCGTGGGCCACGCGCCGGCGGCGATGCCAAAACAGGCGAGGCCCCACCAGGTGACGGCGTCTCCGAAGTAGTTGGGATGGCGGGTGTACCGCCACAAGCCGGTTGTGATGATCTGTCCCTTGTTGGCGGGGTTGGCCTTGAAGCGCGCGAGCTGGAGGTCTCCGACGGTCTCGAAGGTGACGCCCACGAGCACCAGCACGGTCGCGACGGCGTCGAGCCAGGAGAGCTCTCCGAGGGAGCGGATCGCGAACTGCACCGGCATCGAGATGAGCCACATGAGCAGGCCCTGGAAGCCGAAGACGACGAAGAGGCTGCGGAGCGGCCACGCGGGGCCGGCCTTCGCGCGCATGGCGGCGTAGCGGGGGTCTTCACCGCGGCCGTGGTTGCGCCAGGTCAGGTAGACCGACAGGCGGACACCCCAGAGCGTGACGAGGCCGGCCACGAGCCAGCCGCGCGGCGACTGCGCGTGGAGCCACATCGACAGCCAGGCGATCACCACGAAGCCCAGGCCCCAGAAGAGATCGACGATGCTCGAGTCCTTCAGGCGCAGGGACAGGAGCCACAGCCCGACCATGATGGCGAGGGTGACCGCGAAGGTGACGGCGAGGGCGATCATCCCGCGGCTCGCAGGGGTGGTGCGGGCGACTCGGGCTCGGTGGTGGAGAGCCACGCGTCCATGCGCTCCCAGCAGCGCTGGAGCCAGGCGAGCTGTTCGTCGCGGCCGGCCGGAATCGAGTCGGCGCGCTCGCGCCAGAAGCGGATGTGAATGGTGCGGCCGGTGAGGCGCCCGCTCCAGATCTCCTTGAAGCTCGAGAAGCCCTCGAGGCCCGAGTGGCCGACGAAGAGCACGTCGCAGGCGGGCGCGGCGTCGAGGAGCGCGAGGGCGCCGCCGGGGCGAGGGAGCAGGAGGTGGACGAGGCGCGAGGCGCGTTCGTGCGCGAGCGGGTCGGCCTTGAGCCGCTCGAGGGAGCGCGTGCGTTTCCCCGACGAGAAGCGGGTGCCTTCCGGGTACAGCAGGACGCCCTGGTTCTCGGCGAGGCCGTGCTTGAGCGCGCGCACCTTCGCGATCTCACCGTCGGTGTCGGAGCCGTCGCGGGCGACGAAGTGGTTGGGGAGCCAGTTGCCGGCGATGTCGAGGCAGGGGTCGACGAGGAGCTCCTTCTTGAGCACGTACTTCAGCTCGATGAGGTGCCGGTTGGCGATGAACACGCCGGGAATGATGGTGTCGACGATGCTCGAGTGGCGGACGAAGACGAGCAGCGGGCCGGGGCGAACGAGCTCGTCGCCCTCGACGTGGAAGCGCAGGGAGAAGAGGCGTTCGACGAACCACATGTGCATGCCGACGTAGCGGCGTTGCACGGTCCAGGCGCGGCGGGCGAGGCGCTCCTTCGAGCCGAGGCAGGCGAGCCAGAGGGCGAAGAGCTGCACCAGCCCGATGGACTCCGTGAAGAGGTAGGAAACGAAGAAGCCGGCGAGGCGGGTGGTGGGCATCGTCGGCCGGCGCCGGGCGAGATCGACGAGGACGCACGCGGGGAGCGCGAGCGGGGCGAGGGCGAGGGCGAAGACGAAGCCGAGCATCATCGCGGGAATGGTGACGGCCCGGCGGGCGTAGCGGGAAGGGTCGGCGCTCATGGTTCGGCGGGGCGGAGGAGCTGAATCGAGGTGGCGGCCATCCACACGAGCCAGGCGGGGCCGGCGAGGGCGAGCAGGCGGGCGGCGTCGGCCGAGGCCCACTGGAAGGCGACGGGCAGCGAGACGAGGCCCGAGGCGAGGGCGAGCCAGCGCCAGCGGGTGTCGGGGGTGGCGACGAAGGCGGCGATGAGGCCGACGCCGAGGCAGCCGTTGAAGGTGGCGTCGAGGAGGAGCGTGAAGCGCAGGAAGGCCTGGCCGAGGGCGGGCTCGGTGTTGAGGGCGACGAGGGGGGCGGGCGTGCCGGCGGCGTCGAGGAGCGCGCCGAAGGCGATGAAGGCGCCGGCGATGACGGCGGGCCCGGTGCGGCGCAGGAGCGCGAAGCCCAGGCCGAAGGCGGCGAGGGCGACGAGGCCGAAGGTGAAGGCGAACGACGAGACGGCCGTCCGCACGGGGTATTGAACGCAGCTGGCCAGCCAGCCGGGAATGTCGGCGGGCGAGTAGGGCGAGGTGAAGGGCTGCAGCGCGCCGACGGCGACGATGTTCAAGACGACGCCGATGAGGCCGAAGAGGCCGATGGCGCGAGGGCTCCCGGTCATAGAGGGAGGTGTAGTGCGCCCTTCGTCAGGATTCGGCCACGATTTCCCTCCTTGACGGCACCGGCCGAACTCACGTAGTGACGCCGCACATCTCGCGGGGTGGAGCAGCCAGGTAGCTCGTCGGGCTCATAACCCGAAGGTCGCAGGTTCAAATCCTGCCCCCGCAATTTCCGACAGACCATCCTGAACCCCTCCTCGGAGGGGGATCAGGAGGTTCTGAGGGAACGCAGAACCCGAAACCTCGTAGACCCAAACGCTTCGCGCGCCCGATGGTGTCTCGGTTTCGGTCTTCTTGGGTGAAAGCCGAAGCTCGCCAAAGAGCCGCTTGAGAAGGGCCTTTGAGTCCGTTGGGTCCGAATCAAGGAGGCGCCGAAGTTCATTGAGCGCAGCCCGGATCGTGCTCGATGCGAGCTCAGGCAACGGCGCCGAGTCGGCGGTCATCAGGGACTCCAGTTCGCGCTGAAGGTCGGCTTGGCGAGCCTCCGCTTTTCGCAGGCGATCACCCACGGCCGCTGAGCTCCCGGCTTCGAGTGCATTCAACAGTCTCTCGATGACCTGGTTGACGGCCCCAAGCTCCCGTTGGACTGTTTCTCGCCGGGCTTCTCGGGCATCGTTCTTGAGTGCGGCCTCGTACGCCGAGCGAAACGAGTCCTCGAACAGGACGAGTGCTTCTTCAGACAAGAGTTGGGCAAGGACGGCTTCGACGACAGCCGCTTCGAGCTTGTCCTTCGAGATGGTCAGGGTGTTGGTGCAAAGCTTCGGGCCGCTGCGGTGAGCCGTGGGGCACCGGTATCCGCGGTAGACCTTGGTGCGGTCGGGTGAGCGCTTGCCGCCATAGATGCT
>JALOQF010000193.1 GCA_025459425.1 Myxococcaceae bacterium
GGGCTCATCGAGGCCACCGTGAAGGTGGTCGCCGGCGGCAAGAAGAGCGCGCTGACCGACGTCGACGGCGAGTACCGGCTCAAGCTCCCGCCCGGCACGTACGACCTGCGCATCTTCTACGCGCTCTACGAGGGCCGCCGGGTGCAGAACGTCGAGGTGAAGGCCGGCGAGGTGACCCGCCTCGACGTGCGCCTCGAGGCGAAGTCGACCGCCATCAAGGAGGTCGTCGTCGAGGCGAAGGCCGACAAGCGCAACGAGTCGGCGCTGCTGATGGAGCGCAAGAAGGCGCCGGTGGTGCAGGACAGCATCGGCGCGCAGGAGATCGCCAAGACGCCCGACAACAACGCCGGAGAAGCCGCCCGCCGCGTCGTCGGCGTCACGCTCGTCGATAACAAGTACGTCTTCATCCGCGGCCTCGGTGGCCGCTACGTCCAGACGCTGCTCAACAGCACCATCATGCCGAGCCCCGAGCCCGACGAGCCGTCGGTGCCGCTCGACCTGTTCCCCACCGCGCTCCTGTCGAACCTCAACGTGCTCAAGACGTACACGCCCGACCTGCCGGCGCAGTTCGGCGGCGGCTCGCTCACCGTCGACACCAACACGTTCCCGACGAAGTTCGAGCTCAAGCTCCGAGGCACCCTCGGCGTCGACACCGCCACCACGTTCCAGCAGAGGCCGACCGCGCCCTCGTCGCTGGGAGAGGCGTTCGGCCTGCGCGACCCGTCACGCGACCTGCCCACGGTCTTCCCCACCGACCGCGCGTTTCAGCAGTCCACCGACCGGAACCGGCCGGGCGTCACGGCCGAGCAGCAGCAGGAAGGTGGGCGCGCGCTCCCCAACCGGTGGACGCCGGGCTCCGTCGCCGCGGCACCCAACGGCTCCTTCGGCGTGCAGGTCGGAGACACCATCAAGCTGGGCGGAGAGCGCCGCCTCGGCTACCTCGCGGCGCTCCAGTGGGGCCGGCGCGAGCGCACCCGGCGCATCTTCGTGGCCGACGTCTCGGGCAGCGAAGGCGCCCTCGAGGTCGAGAACCCGACCGACTCGCTCATCTCGTCGGTCAGCGCGTCGACGTCGGCGCTCGGCAACATCGGCTTCCAGTTCAACCGCGACAACGAGGTGAACCTGCTGGTGCTCGGCCTCACCAACGCCGAGAACGTCGCCGTCACGGCGTCGGGCCCCGAGACGCTGTCGGCGATGCAGGACCAGGTGAACAACCGCCTGCAGTTCACCCAGCGCCAGCTGCTCTTCACCCAGCTCAAGGGCTTCCACCGCCTCTCGGCGCTCGCCGACCTCGAGGTCGAGTGGCAGGGCAACTACAGCCGCGTCGTCCGCCCGGAGCCCGACATTCGTGACTCGCGCTACTTCGTGTCGGCCGACACGCGCGAGCTCAACCTGCGGCTCCAGCCCAACTCGGCCGAGCGCTTCTTCCTCTCGTTGACCGAAGACTCGGGCGGCGGCAACGCGTCGGCGACGCTGCCGTTCCGCAGCTTCCGCTTCAAGGTGGGCGGCTTCGGGCAGTACCAGGCGCGAACCTTCGAGGGCCGCCGCTTCCGCTTCTTCGAGCTGCGCCGTCCCACGCCGACCGGCGCTGCCGAAGACGTGCTGACGAGCGACCGCATCGGCCCCGGCCCCGGCACCCAGTTCTTCCTCGCCGAGGCGACCCTCGGCCAGGACTCGTACACGTCGTCGCTCGCCATCTGGGGCGGCTTCGGGCTCGTCGAGTGGAAGGCGACCGACTGGCTGAGGGCCCAGGCCGGCGTGCGCTACGAGGGCTCGGCGCAGCGCGTCTCGGTGGGGAGCCCCTTCGCGACCGACGCCAACACGCGGCCACCCATCGATCGCCAGTACCACAACCCGGTGCCGTCGCTGAACGTGACCTGGTCACCGCTGTCGACGCTCAACGTGCGCGCGGCCTACTCGTACACGCTGGCGCGCCCGAGCTTCCGCGAGCTGTCGCCGTTCCTCTTCTTCGACATGGTTCGCCGCCGCAACATCGCCGGCAACCCCGAGCTGCTGCAGACGACCATTCACCACGGCGACGTTCGCGCCGAGTGGTTCCCCTCGGACACCGAGGTGTTCGCGCTGTCGGCGTTCGGCAAGCAGTTCATCAACCCCATCGAGCGCGTCGTCGTCGGCCAGGCGTCGAACTTCGACTTCGGCTTCCGCAACGCCGACGCCGCGCAGCTCGTCGGCCTCGAGCTCGAGGCGCGCACGTCGCTCGGCCGAATCACGCCGGCCTTGAAGGACCTGCGCCTGGGCGCCAACGGCTCGCTCATCTGGTCGCGCGTGCTGCTCACCAACACCGTGGGGCAGCTGGGCAACACCGACCGGCCACTGCAGGGCCAGAGCCCGTGGGTCCTCAACGCCTTCCTCACGTGGGCGAAGCCCGAGTGGGGCACCGAGGTCGGCGTCTTCTACAACGTGTACGGCCCGCGCATCAGCGAGGTGGCCGTCGCGCCGCTGCCCGACTTCTACGAGCAGCCGGTGCACAAGCTGGACGTCACCTTCTCGCAGGCGTTCGGCCGCGGCTTCCAGCTCAAGGTCGGCGTGGCGAACGCGCTCAACCAGAACCTCCGGATTCAGCAGGCAGACGTCGAGGTGTTCCGTGAACAGCTCGGCGTGCAGTTCAACGCATCGTTGGCCTGGACGATGCCCACCCAAGGGAAGTGACCCATGCGCAACACCGTTCTCGCAGCACTGGCGGGCCTCGCCCTGACGGCCTGCCCCAGCCAGCCCACCCCGATGCCGATGCCGGCGCCCACGACCTCGCAGGTCGAAATCAGCGAGGCCATCACGGCCAACACCACGTGGACGAAGGACAAGGAGTACGTGCTCAAGGCCATCGTCCACGTCGACAACGCCGTGCTGACGATTCAGCCCGGCACGAAGATCCTCGGTGAGCGCGGCTCGGCCCTCGTCGTCACCCGCTCGGCCCAGCTCATCGCCGAAGGCACGGCGACCGAGCCCATCGTCTTCACCGCCAACTACCCGGTCGGCATGCGCGGCGTCGGCAACAACAACTGGGGCGGCGTGCTCCTCAACGGCAAGGCGCCCATCAACGTGACGGGCGGTGACAACAAGGCCGAGGGCCTCGCCGACGAGCCGCGCAACCGCTACGGCGGCGGCATGAGCCCGGACCCGGCGCACTCGTGTGGCCGGCTCAAGTACGTGCGCATCGAGTTCGCCGGCCAGCCCCTCGCGGCGAACGACGAGCTCAACGGCCTGACGCTCAACGCCTGCGGCACGGGCACGGTCGTCGACTACGTGCAGATTCACCGCGGCATCGACGACGGCCTCGAGATCTTCGGCGGCGGCGTCAACGTGAAGCACGTCGTCATCACCGGCTCGGACGACGACGGCCTCGACTGGGACCAGGGGTGGACGGGCAAGGCGCAGTTCGTCGTGGTGCAGCAGCTCCCCGGACGCGGCAACTTCGGCATCGAGGCCGACAACAACCGGGCCTCGCAGGACGCGATGCCGCGCTCGAGCCCGACGGTGTTCAACGTCACCCTCATCGGCCGCGCCCCGGACTCGTCGGACCCGGGTGAGGGCCGCAGCCGTGGCATGAGCTACCGGGTGGGCACCGCCGGCAGCCTGAACAACCTCGTCGTCACCAACTTCAACGACTGGGCCCTGTTCATCGACGGCTCGAACAGCCAGGCGCGCTGGAACGACATGTCGCTGCAGATCCGCAACAGCATCTTCTTCAAGAACCCGATGGCGGCCTGGCAGAACGTTCGCCCGGCGAACCTGGCCGACGGCGGCATGCCGGCCGACAACTTCGACGAAGAGATGGCGCTCGCGGCGCCGTCGCTCAACAACCGCATGGTCGACCCGCAGCTCGCGGCGCCCACCGCGGTGACGGCCCCCAACTTCAAGCCGCTGATGGACTCGCCGGCGCTGATGGGCGGCGCCACGCCTCCGTCCGACGGATTCTTCGACACCTCGGCGACCTTCGTCGGAGCCGTCGGCGCGAACGACTGGACGGCCGGCTGGACCTCGTTCCCCGAGAACTGACACCCGCCCCAGCAGTTCCCCGCCCCGGAGCGCCTCGATGGCCTCCGGGGCGTTTCTTTGCGGGTGGACTCGCACCGATTGAGTAGTGTCTTGCGTCTCTCTTCCTGGGGGTCGACCCGATGCTGCTGACGCTCACGCTGACGACGCTCCTCTCGCAGGCCGCAGCGCCCACGATGACCGACCAGGCGCGCGTCGCCGACGGCAACAAGAACCCGAAGATGGCCGTCCCGGACTTCCAGACGACGGCCGGCAACGAGGCGCTGGCGGCGATGGTGGCGGGCTCGGTGGCGACCGAGGTCGACCGCACCGGCCTCTTCCTCGTCACCACCTCGGACCAGGTGCGCGCGCTGCTCTCGCTCGAGCGCCAGCGACAGCTCCTCGGCTGCCTCGACGACTGCGCCGGCAACACCGCGGCCGAAGCGCTCAACGTCGACTATCTGCTCAACGGCCGGCTCACCCGCCTCACCGACGCCGCCAAGAAGACCAGCAGCCTCACCCTCGACCTCGTCATCGTCGACTCGAAGTCGGGCAAGCGGGTGTCGTCGCGCGAGGTGAAGGCCACGACAGAGGCCGAGCTCGTCGGCAAGCTCGAAGAGAACGTCGCCGCCCTCATCGCGCCGCTCCTCACGGGCCGGCAGGGCTTCCTCGTCGTCATCGCCTCGGAAGATGGCTCGGTCGTCAAGGTGAACGGCACCCAGCTCGGCACCACGCCGATGACCCAGCGCCTCCAGGTGCCCGGCGGGCCGCACGTCATCCGCGTCGAGAAAGAGGGCTTCACCGCCGTGCAGAAGCAGGTGCGGGTCACCCCCGACCAGGTCGTCGAAGAGACGATTCGCCTCATGCCCAGCCCCGACTTCATCGACGCCTACGAGCGCAAGCAGTGGGCGCTGCGCATCGGCGCCTTCACCGCCCTCGGCGTCGCCGTGGCCGGCTTCGCGACCTTCGGCATCATGCAGGGCCAGGCGCGCGACCAGTACGGCACCGGCGCGGTGGGAGAGACGAACACCTTCCTCTCGGCGCGCGGCGCGCTCATCTCGGAGGAAAACGAAGCGAACCGGACGGCGGCCGAGAACATTGCGTCCGAGATTCGGACCAAGCTGCTCGTTTCGTACGTCGGAATTGGCTTTGGTCTTGCGGCGACGGTGACCACGTTCGTCCTCTTCCTCGTCGGAGAGGACCCCAACCGCTACCAGTCGTACCGGGGCCCGCGGGCGACCGCGTGGCTGACGCCCAACGGCGGCGGCGGTGGTTTCGCCCTCGACTTCTGACGGAACGAGTCACCTTCCCTCTTCGCTCGAAGCCCGCTCCACGGCGGGCGCACCCGAACCATGGCCAGAAACACCCTCTACGACGAACTCGCTGTGGGGCAGTCGGCCTCGCTCGAGCGCCCGGTGACGGCGAACGACCTCTGGGTCTTCGCGCACGCGAGCGGCAACGTGAACCCGCTCGTGCTGCCGAGCTTCGATGCCGACGGCGATGGCAAGAGCGACGCGGTGGCGCCTCCGTTGTGGGCCGGCGCGCTCGTCTCGGCAGTGCTCGGCACCCGGCTCCCCGGCCCCGGCACCCGCTACGTCTCGCAGAACTTCCGCTTCCCCGAGCGCGCGCGCATCGGAGACACCGTCACCGCGTCCGTCACCGTGAAGGCGAAGCTGGGTGACGCCCGCGTTCGCTTCGACACGAAGGTGACGACGGCCGATGGCCGGGTGGTGGCCGAGGGTGAGGCCGAGGTGTTCGCGCCCACCACGCGCATCGAGCTGTCGGACGACGAGCTGCCGCCGCTGACGCTCGCCCGGCACCAGCACATCGAGCGCCTGATGAAGGCGTGCGAACCACTCGAGCCGCTCGCCACCGCGGTGGTGTGCCCGGAAGATGACGCTTCGCTCGCAGGCGCGCTGCTCGGTTTCAAGCACCACCTCATTCGCCCCATCCTCATCGGCAACCTCGACAAGGTGCGCGCGGTGGCGAAGTCGCTGGGCGCCTCGCTCGACGGGCTCGAGCTCATCGAAGCGCCGGGCGCCATCGCCGCCGCGGAGAAGGCCGTGCAGCTCGCGCACCAGGGCGTCGCGCAGGCCATCATGAAGGGTAAGCTCCACACCGACGAGCTGCTCAAGCCCATCGTGCGGCGCGAGGGCGGCCTGCGGGGCGTGCGGCGCATCAGCCACGTCTTCGTGATGGACGTGCCCGGGCTGCCCGAGCTGCTCCTCGTCACCGACGCCGCCATCAACATCGCGCCGACGCTCGAAGAGAAGGTCGACATCGTGCAGAACGCCATCTTCCTCGCGCAGGCGCTCGGCTACGCGCAGCCGAAGGTGGGCGTGCTGTCGGCCGTCGAGGTGGTGAACCCGGCGATGCCGTCGACGCTCGACGCGGCGATTCTGTCGAAGATGGCCGAGCGCGGGCAGATTACCGGCGGCATCGTCGACGGCCCGCTGGCGATGGACAACGCGCTGTCGCTCAAGGCCGCGCGCACGAAGGGCATCACGTCGTTGGTGGCCGGCCGCGCGAACGTGCTGATGGTGCCCAACATCGAGGCGGGCAACATGCTGGCGAAGGAGCTCGCCTTCGTCGCGCACGCCGAAGGGCCCGGGCTGGTGGTGGGGGCGAAGGTGCCCATCATGCTGACGAGCCGGGCCGACGACGACAGCACGCGGCTGGCGAGCTGCGCGGTGGCGGTGCTCGAAGCGCACTTCCGCAAGACGGGCACCTCGGCGGTGCCAGCGACGCCAGCGCGGGAGTGACGTCATGTCGAAGGCGATTCTCACGCTGAACGCCGGCAGCTCGACGGTGAAGTACGCGCTCTTCGACGCGGCGACGCGGGCGGAGCGGCAGCGCGGCACACTGGAGGAGACCGGCGCGAGCGCGATGGCGAAGGCGCTCGAGGTCTGTCGCACGGCGGGCGTCGAGGTGGTTGGGGTCGGGCACCGCGTCGTCCACGGCGGCACCCGATTCTCGACACCCGCGCGCATCGACGACGAGGTGCTCGCTGCGCTCGAGGGCTTCGTTCCGCTGGCGCCCCTGCACCAGCCGCACAACGTCACCGGCATCAAGGCGGCGCGCGCCGCGTTTCCAGGCGTCGCGCAGGTGGCCTGCTTCGACACCGCCTTCCACCGCACCCGCGCCGAAGTGGAAGAGACGTATGCCCTGCCGCGCGCCTTGTTCGACGAGGGCGTGCGCCGCTTCGGCTTTCACGGCTTGTCGTACGAGTACGTCGCGGGCGCGCTGCGCACGGTGGCGCCGGCGCTGGCGAAGGCCCGAGTCGTCATCGCGCATCTCGGCAGCGGCGCCTCGATGTGTGCGGTGCGCGACGGCCAGAGCGTCGCCAGCACGATGGGCTTCTCGACGCTCGACGGCGTGCCGATGGGCACGCGCCCCGGTGCGCTCGACCCGGGCGTGGTGCTGTACCTGCTGGGGCAGAAGGGGCTGTCGGTGAGTCAGGTCGAGGCGCTCCTCTACAAGGAGTCGGGCCTGAAAGGGCTCTCGGGCCTGTCGAACGACATGCGGACGCTGCTCGCGAGCGAGGCTCCGCAGGCGGCGCTGGCCGTCGAGTACTTCGTCACCCGCTGTGCGCGCGAGGTGGCGTCGCTCGCGACGGCGCTGGGCGGGCTCGACGGGCTGGTCTTCACCGCGGGCATCGGCGAGCGCTCGAGCGTCATTCGGGCGCGCATCGTCGCGCAGCTCGAGTGGCTGGGGCTCGGCGTCGACGCGTCGGCCAACGACCGAAACGAGACCGTCATCTCGACCGCTTCGTCACGTGCGCAGGTGCTGGTGGTGCCGACGAACGAGGAGCGCTGCATCGCCGACGCGGTGGCCGCGGTGACCGATGCACCTTCATGAGTCGTCGGCACTCAGGAGATGCTCGTCACCCTTGTGACGGAGGTACGTCGCCTCGTTCTCGACGAGGACCAGGGCAAGCGCTTTGGTGATTCGCTCCTCGACAGCATTCGCGAACTCGTTCGGTTTTCGAGCGCCGACACACGGGGCATGCGCGGGGTCACCGACATCATTGCCAGGGACACCAGAGAGCGACTCCTCGCGGCGCCAGGCCTGGACCGGTGACCGGCCTTCGCCGCGCAGAGCACCCGCCGGAGCGAGGGCTCAGCCCGATCAGGGCACCTGCTTCGGCCGCTTCACGTCGAACGCAGGTTTGCGGTTCGGGTCGCACTCGGGCCCGAAGCCCTGCGCATCGAAGCGGTAGGTGAGCGAGCCCGTCTTCCCATCGCTCGTCACCGGCTCGATGCGCAGCTCGTGCACCCCGGCCCGCGCCGGGCTGCAGTACGACAAGAGGTAGTACCGCTTCGAGAAGGCTTCGAGGCGCGCAGCGAGCTGGTCGAAGGTGGCGCTCAAGGCGCCGGGGTCCTTGCTGAGGGCCGTGCCGCTGCGGCCGATGGCGCGCAGCTCGTTCTCGTCGATCTCGGCGCCCACCCCGATGACGAACACCTCGAAGGGTGTGCGTTCGAGCGCCGCGCGCACGTCGCGCGCCTCGGCGCGGTGGGCCTGGTCGGTGCCGTCGGTGAAGACGACGAGCGTTCCGAAGCGCAGGGGCGAGGTGGACTTGTCGAGCTGCTTCTCGAGCACCTTCACCGCCTCGAGGATGGCGCCGTTGAGGTTCGTCGACGGGTCCTTCGGCTTGATCGAGGCGATGCCCGTGGCTCCGGCCCTGCCCGGCGCGAAGCCCCGAATCGGAATGAGCTCGGGCCGGCCATCGAAGCCGAACAGCGCGGTCTGCTGGTACTGGCCCACGCGGTCGGTGAAGGCCGAGACGGCCGCCTCGAGCGCCTCGCCCGAGCCCGACTGCGTCACCGACGCCGAGAGGTCGACCAACAGCAGCAGGTAGTGCGTGGCCGCCACCTCGGGGTTCAAGATGGTCTGCTTCGACTCGAACTTCGAGACGAGCTTGTCGTCTTCGTAGATGCGGAACTGGTCGGCCGAGAGCCCCGGCACCGGCACGCCCTCTCTGGTGTCGACGGTGAAGTAGACCGCCACGTTCGACGGCTTCTGCACGCTGGCGTCGACGAGCCGAGGGGTGAGCGCGGCGCAACCAACCGACGAGAGGGCGAGGGAAAGAACGAGGAGTCGCATCGTGGCGCCAGTATGGCCACCACGCGTCCCTGACGCATGTGAGAAGGCGCGCGTCAGCCGAACATGTCGGCGTCGGCCTTCATCAACAGGAGAGCGCGCTCGAGGCGCTCGGCCGCGTCCCGCAACGTCGAAGAGGCCTTGCCTTTCGCCACCAGCGCGCGCGCCCGTTCGACCGCCGTCACCGGGTCGTCTGGCAGCTCCATCAACTCGGCCACCCGCGCGCGCCGTCGCAAGACGTCTTCGATGGACTCGTGGGCCTCGGCCTCGGTCACCTCACCGCGCTGGAGGCGCTGCAGCACCAGGCAGTTGAACTCGCGGCACTTCGCCGGGCGGTCCTCGTACACCTGGCAGCAGCGCTCGCTCAGCGCGCGGCACGGCTGCTTCATGCGCGTCTTCGTCCGGTTGAAGAGCGCGCGTCGCCCAAGCGCCTTCGCCTCGGCTGCCGTCACCGGCACCTCGCGGAACATCGTTCCGTCACAGCAGAGGCCACAGGAGAGGCAGAGGGACATGGGACGTCAGGGCTTCGGGTGCGCCAACAGCCACGTGTAGATGGTGTCGGCGAAGTCGTCGTTCAGCGTCGGGAGGTGCGAGCCGCCTCGAATCGTCCACAGCTCTGCCGCCGAGCTGCCGGGGCAGCCCGTCACCTGCGAGCGCTC
The DNA here is from genome assembly GCA_025459425.1 of Myxococcaceae bacterium. GTDB lineage: Bacteria > Myxococcota > Myxococcia > Myxococcales > Myxococcaceae > Xiheimicrobium. The sequence goes on from JALOQF010000193.1 coordinate 9,753, forward strand.
GGTTTCGTCTCCCAGCAGCGCCGTCACCAGGTTCAAGTTGCCACCAATCGGCGCCAGCGACCGACCCGTGCAGCCGTTCTTCGTGCCCCAGGTACGCACCGTGTCTTCGGCCGAAGGGTACGTCTCACCCAGGTTCGCGCCGCCGTTGTAGTTGATGACCGCGTCGAGGGTGCCGTGTACCTGCAGCACGGCGACCGGCTCGGAGGGACTGCAGCGCGAGGCGTCTTCCCACTGCGCTCCAGCCAGCGAGACGATGCCCGCGATGAGCCCCGCTCGCTCACACGCCAGCCGGTGCGACATGAAGCCACCGTTCGAGTGCCCCACGAGGAAGATGCGCTTCGCGTCGACGCTGTAGCGCGCCTGCACGTCGCGGATGACCGCCGTCAGGTACGCGACGTCGTCGTTCGTTCGCCCGAAGGCGCAGCACGCGTTCGTCGCGTTCCAGTACTGCTGCGCCCGGCCGTCTCGGAGCCCGTTCGGCAACGCCACCAGGAAGCCCCGCTGCTGCGCCAGCCGCGAGAGCCCGAAGTACATGTCCTGCAGCTGCGCCGTCGCCGTGTAGCCGTGCAGCACCACCACCAGCGGCACCGGCGTTCCGGGCCGGTACCCCACCGGCACCGTCACGTCGAAGGGGCGCGCGAGCACCAGCGGGTCACGGCCACCGTCGAGCGTGCCTGCGTCAGCCACGCCCGCGTCCACCACCACCACGCCAGCGTCCAGAGCCCCCGCATCGGAGGAGCCCGCGTCCGCGTCCAGGCCTGCGTCCGCTGCTGGCAGCGGTCCCGCATCCACCGGGGCCGGCACCACCGGCGGCGTCTGCCCACACGCGAGGAACAGCCCAGCGACGACCCTCGAGACGACTCGCATCATGTCGGGCCAGATGGCACAGGCGGGGGCTCGCTGGAAAGACACGCCGAGCGCGAGGGTGACGCCCCTGCGTGACACGCGGCGCCCCACCGACGCTGACGCCCTTCCCTGACGGCTCGTTTTTGTCCAGAGTGGTTCGGCCATGAACCAGAACGAGCGGAAGCCAGCCCCCGTCGGACAGGAAGCGCCGAAGTCTCCCGCCGACCGCGTGCGCCTCATTCAAGAGATGCAGCGCGCGGCCGAGGCCAGCCCGCTCCACCAGCCACAGCCGGTGCGCCAGCCGCAGACCCAGGCGGCGCAGACGTTTCAGCAGCCCGCGCGCGTGCCCGACGGCTTCGCCGTGAAGCAGGTCAACGCCGTGCAGCAAGCCCTCCAGGCCACGCCCACCAGCACCGAGGCCGCCGCCATCGCGCGCGCCCAGGCCAGCACCCAGGCGCTGTTCGGTGGCTCCACCGACCTCGAGGTGACCGGCAACCCGTGGAAGGTGATTCCCTTCGGAGACTCGCTGCCTGCGCTCTTCGACGACGCCGGCGGCGCCACCCCGAAGCTGCCCGAGAAGGCCGTGCAGCTGCCCGAGGGCTCGCTCTTCCAGATGAGCCTGACGAAGGGCGCCGAGACGCAGAAGCGGGCCGTGCTCGTGGGCAAGGACGGAAAGCTCGCCGGCGCCGAGTGCAAGACGCCTCAGGACGCGCAGCGGCTGCTGTCGGGCGCGGCGTGGCTGCTCCCCGCGAGCGCGAAGCAGAAGGACACCACGTGGAAGGTGTCGGCGGGCACCGACTCGGCCTTCACCCTCGAGCTCACGCGCGGCGCGGGCAAGGCGAAGGCCTCGGAGCGCCTCTCGCTCGACAACTTCGGCCGCGTCACCAGCCAGGGCCGCAAGAGCGACATCGTCGTCGCCAACTACTACCTCGACCGGTTCGACGCGGCCGCCTGAAGCCGCGTCACCGCGCGAAGGCGTCGAGCGCCTTTCGAATCGGGTCGAAGTCCGAGTCGCCGACCTCGGCCACGCCCTCGGCCAGCAGCGCTGCCTTGAGCTGATCCTTCCCGGCCTCGGAGTTCGGCGCCGCCTTGCCCGCGGCGCGCAGCCGCTCGACCTTCTCGCGCTTCACGTCGGGCGCGGCGACCAGCACGTCATTGGGCACCTCGTCGGTCACCGTCACCAGCCCCAGCTTCGCGGCTTCCTTGCCCAGCACGCCCTCGCAGCCCGAGATGCGCGTCGAGTTGGGCGTCGGGTCGGAATACGTGGCGCCGACGTCGTACTTCCCCGCCGCCACTGCCTTGCAGACCGCGTCGTGCGAGCCGAGGAAGTCCTGCACGGTGAAGACCTGCGCCGGGTTGATGCCCGCGCGGAGCAGGTGCGCCTTCGGCAAGAGGTACCCCGACGCGCTCGACGGTTCGACCCACGCCACCTTGAGGCCCACGCCCTTTCGCAGGCCGTCGAGCGTCAGCTTCTTGCCCGCGGGCGCGAACAGCACCGAGCGGTACGTCGGCTTGCCGTTGCGAATGGTGCGGAAGACGAGCTGCGTGCCCGCCTTCGGGTCGATGCGGAGGTAGGCGAGCGGCCCCATCACCGCGAAGTCGACGTCGCCCTTGCTGACGGCCAGCGCCAGCGATTCCTGGTCGGGGAAGACGCGCGAGACGGCCGGCTGGGCGAGCGCGTTGCCGACGAAGCCCGAGAGCGCGGCCGACTGGGCCTTCGCGGCGTCGGGGTTCTGCGAGGCGACGACTCCGACGACGAGGGCCGCGCGCGGGGGCGTGGGGGCCTGGGCGAAGGACGTGACGGCGAACGTGACGAGCAGGGCGACGAGACGGCGCATGCGGGCGACCTCCGGGGCGAGCGGCACTGTAGCCGTACGCGGGCAGGGGTCGATGGATTCATGTGCTCGCGGGTGGCTCAGGTGCTGCGCTTCGTCGGGCCCGACATGCCGAAGTGCTCGCGTGAGGCCTCGAGGCACCCCCGCAGCTGCTCGCGGGCGCGGTGGAGGATGACGGCGACGTTCCCCGGCGTGATGCCCATCTCGTCGGCCACCTCGAGCCCCGACGCGCCCTCGAAGAAGCGGGCGGTGACGATGGTGCGCTGGACTTCCTTGAGCGTGGCGATGCAGCCGGTGAGCTTGAGGTGCTCCTCGGCTTCGATCATCAACTCGTCGAGCTGCCGCCAGGCGGTGTCGACCTCGGCGTTGCCGGTGAGCGCGTCCATACCTTCGTCCTTCCGGGAGTGCTTGCGGCGCTGGTTGCGCGCGTGGTTCTGCACCAGGGTGGTGAGCAGCTTTGGCGCGTCAGCGGTGTCTCGGGGGAGCGACCGCCATTCACGCCGCTGAATGAAGGTGGCGAAGGCTTCCTGCACGGCGTCGAGGGCCTCTTCGGCCAACAGGCCTTCTCGCATGGCCGCGCGCATCAGGCCGCTCCGGTGGGCCTTCACCAGCTGGCCGACCCACGTCGAGAACTCGAGCTCGGGGGGCACGGCGTCGAGCGGGAGCGGCGGCGGCGGGGGCGTCGTCATCGGGGGGGTCACGCGGAAGAAAGGTCGTGAGCGGGTTTTCAGTTACACCAGCCTGCCGACCAGACGGGCGGCGCAATGCGGCGACGGGCGGCCACCTCTGTTCGCAGCGCGCCGGGAATCGACCCGGCCCGCCGCACTGGAGCCCCCATGTCGTCCCCTCAGTCGTTGACCGTCGAGGCATTTCCAACCGTTACCGGCACGGGCCGCGTGCTCGTCGACTTCGGCGCCGACTGGTGCGCACCGTGTCGCACCCTGGCGCCCACGTTCGAGAAGGCCGCCCAGCAGTATGGCGAGCGGCTCACCTTCGCGAAGGTCGACATCGACGAAGCGCCGGAGCTGGCC
>JALOQF010000014.1 GCA_025459425.1 Myxococcaceae bacterium
CCAGTCGATGAAGGGAATCACCTCGTCGACGGGCACCTCGAAGGCGCGCACGCCGAACCACTCGGGCGTCGGCAGCTCGGCCTTCGACCAGTCACAGACGAAGCGCCGCGCGCGGGCCTGCTCGAGGGACAAGAGCTTGCGCGCGCTGCGGCGCTCGGCGAAGTCGACCCGCAGCGCCTGCTGCTTCTTCTTCGTCTCGGCCACGAAGCCGCTCTTCTGCTCGGGCGACAGGAGCGCGCTCACCACGTTCACCACCCGTGAGGCGTCGAGCACGTGCGCCACGCCGGGCTCGTACTCGGGAGCAATCTTCACCGCGGTGTGCGCCGGCGACGTCGTGGCGCCACCGATGAGGAGCGGCACCGAGAGGCCCTGGCGCGTCATCTCCTTCGCCACGTGCACCATCTCGTCGAGCGACGGCGTGATGAGGCCCGACAGGCCGATGACGTCGGCGCCCGTCTCCTTCGCGGTCGACAGAATCTTGTCGGCCGACACCATCACGCCGAGGTCGGTCACCTCGTAGTTGTTGCAGGCCAGCACCACGCCCACGATGTTCTTGCCGATGTCGTGCACGTCGCCCTTCACCGTGGCGAGCAGCACCTTGCCCTGGGCCCGCGCGGTGCCGCCCTTCGCCAGCGCCTGACGCTTCTCCTCTTCCATGAAGGGCGTCAGCCAGGCCACCGCGCGCTTCATCACGCGGGCCGACTTCACCACCTGCGGGAGGAACATCTTGCCCGCGCCGAAGAGGTCGCCGACGACGCGCATGCCGTCCATCAGCGGGCCCTCGATGACGTCGAGCGGCCGCGCCACCGTCTTGCGCGCCTCTTCCGTGTCCTGGTCGATGAAGGCGTCGATGCCCTTCACCAGCGCGTGCTTGAGCCGCTCGGCGACCGGCTGGTTGCGCCACGACAGGTCTTCCTTCGACTCGCCCTTCGACGCACCGCCCTGCTCGGCCTTGAGCGCCTCGGCCTTCTGAATGAGCCGCTCCGTGGCGTCGGGCCGCCGGTTGAGCAGCACGTCTTCGATGCGCTCGAGCAGGTCCTTCTCGATCTGCTCGTACACGCCCAGCATGCCGGCGTTGACGATGGCCATGTCCATGCCGGCCTTCACGGCGTGGAACAGAAACGCGGTGTGCATGGCCTCGCGCACGGGGTTGTTGCCGCGGAAGCTGAAGCTGACGTTCGACACGCCGCCCGACACCTTCGCGTGCGGCAGCGTCTTCTTGATGATGCGCGTCGCCTCGAAGAAGTCGACGGCGTAGTTGTTGTGTTCCTCGATGCCCGTCGCGACGGTGAGGATGTTGGGGTCGAAGATGATGTCCTCGGGCGGGAAGCCCACCTGCTCGACCAGCAGGTGGTACGCGCGGGTGCAGATGCGCACCTTGTCGGCGCAGCTCGCCGCCTGGCCCTGCTCGTCGAAGGCCATCACCACCGCCGCCGCGCCGTAGCGGCGCACCAGCTTCGCGCGCCGCAAGAACTCGGCCTCGCCGTCCTTCAGCGAGATGGAGTTCACGATGCCCTTGCCCTGCAGGCAGCGCAGGCCGGCCTCGAGCACCGTCCACTTCGACGAGTCGATCATCACCGGCACGCGCGAGATTTCGGGCTCGCTGGCGATGAGGTTCAAGAACTTCGTCATCGTCGCTTCCGAGTCGATGAGGCCCTCGTCGACGTTGACGTCGATGACGTTGGCCCCGCTCTCGACCTGCTGGCGGGCGATGGCGAGGCACGCGTTCCAGTCGCCCTCCTTCAGGGCTTTGGCGAACTTCGGCGAGCCGGTGATGTTGGTGCGCTCACCGATGACGATGAACTGCGAGGCGGCGTTGGAGCTCATGGGGAGTCGGCCTTCAGCGAATGGTGAGGGGCTCGAGGCCCGAGAGGCGCTGCGCTACCACCGGCGCGGGAATCGCGTGCGGCGCGTGGGCTTTGACGGCGTTGGCGATGGCGGCGATGTGCGCGGGCGTCGAGCCGCAGCAGCCGCCGACGAGGTTGAGCCAGCCCTGCTTCGCGAAGTCGCCCAGCACGCGCGCCATGTCGTCGGGCGTCTCGTCGTAGCCGCCGAAGGCGTTGGGCAGGCCGGCGTTCGGGTAGCAGCTGACGTGGCACTCGGCGAGGCCGGCGAGCTCTTCGATGTACGGGCGCATGTCGTTGCCGCCGAGCGCGCAGTTGATGCCCACCGAGAAGGGCTTCGCGTGCCGAATCGACGCGTAGAACGCCGCGATGGTCTGGCCCGAGAGCGTGCGGCCCGAGCGGTCGGTGATGGTGACCGACACCATGACGGGCACGCGCCGGCCGAGCGCCTCGAAGACGCCCTCGATGGCGAAGAGGGCCGCCTTGGCGTTGAGCGTGTCGAAGATGGTCTCGACGAGGAGCGCGTCGACGCCGCCCTCCATCAGCGCGTGCACCTGCTCGGTGTATGCGGTGACGACCTGCTCCCACGTGACGGCGCGGAAGTCGGGGCGGTTCACGTCGGGAGACAGCGACAGCGTGCGGTTGAGCGGGCCGATGGCGCCGGCGACGAAGCACCGGCGCCCCGGCGTCTTCGCCTCGGCCTTCTCGACGGCCCGCTTCGCGCACGCCACGGCGGCGAGGTTCAGCTCGCGCACGAAGGGCTCGAGCTTGAAGTCGGCCTGGGCGACGGTGGTGGCGCCGAAGGTGTTCGTCTCGATGACGTCGGCGCCGGCCTCGAGGTACTGGGCGTGAATCGACTCGATGATGTCGGGCCGGGTGAGGCACAGCACGTCTGAGTTGTTCTTCAGCTCGTGCGGGTGGTCCTTGAAGCGCTCGCCGCGGTAGTCGGCCTCGGTGGGCTTGTAGGTCTGCACCATCGAGCCCATGGCGCCGTCGAGAATGACGATGCGCTCCTGGAAGAGTCGTTCGAAGGCCTGGCTGCGGGTCGTCATGGAAGGCTCCGGTGAAGTGACGTCAGGCGCGCGCCTCTTTGGCGGGCCGGCGGGCGGCGCGGGCGGGCCGCGACGCGGTGAGGAGGAACGCGCGGAACGGCGAGCCGCCATCGCGCGGCGTGGGCGTGAGCTGCAGGTCGACGAAGCCGGCCGCGCGCAGGGCGCTCTCGAGGCCGTGGGGCTCGAAGCCGAGGTGCTGGTGGCCCAGGCGCGACTTCACCCAGGCCTCCTGGTGCGGCATCAGCTCGAGCACGACGAGCTTGCCGCCAGGGACCAGCACCCGCGCGGCTTCGTGCAGCACCGCCGCCGGGTCGGCCACGTGGTGGAGGCTCTGCGAGATGACGACGAGGTGCTGGCGGCCCACCGAGCGCGGCAGGGCCTCGAGGTCGCCCTCGACGAAGGTGACGTTGTCGCGCTTGTCACGCGCCAGCCGGCCGCGCGCCTGCTCGAGCGCCGCGCCGCTCTTGTCGACGGCGGTGACGTGCCGGGCCCAGCGCGCGAGCTCGGCCGTCAGCACGCCGGAGCCACACCCGAAGTCGGCCACGTCGAGCTTCGGGAGCAGCGACGACAGCGCCGACGCCCAGAGCAGCCAGGACTGCCCGGGCTCGAGCAGCTTCTCGTTGAGGGTGTGCCGGTCTTCACGACGGCGGAGCAGCTCGGTCAGGCGCGCCTGGTCGCCGTGGGGGTCGTCGCCCTCCCTCGCCAGCCGGATGAGCGGCCAGCGTGGGTCCGACGCGTCGACGGCGAGGGAGTAATACGTGTAGCCGCCCTGCCGCTCCTCGCGGATGAGCTCGAGCCCCTTGAGCTTCGCCAGGTGGTGCGACACCGACGACTGGGCCACGCCGATGAGCGAGACGACTTCCGACACGTTCAGCGTGGCCGAGGCCACCAGCCGCAAGATGCGCAGCCGCGTCGGGTCTCCCAGGGCGCTGAAGGTCTCGGACAGCTCCATATCGACATATCGATGTACGTCGATACGGGTCGCCGCGCAAGCGTTGATCAGCCCGGGCGCCCGCTGGTTCTCAGACGACGGGCGCGAGGGCGGCTCCTGGCTCGTGGCGCACGAACGCGCGGCGGCTCCACAGGTGGAGCAGCACCACGACGCCCACCGCTGCCGCGGCACCGAACAGTGGAAGCGGTTGAAGCGCGGCGAGGACCAGGACGGCCGCTGCTCGAACCACCTGGGTCCGAAACGACGCGGTCCAATCACCGAACGCGGTGAGCGCTCCCGCGGGGCTGAGCTTGAAGAACAGGAGGGCCAGCGGCAACCCGACGCCCGGGAGCAGCCCCGCCGCCGCGAACACGGGCACCAGCACGGCCACCCGACGGTCGACGGAGTGCACGAAGGCCGTGCGCTCGGCGGACGAATTCCACGGTGGGTTGCCGCACGACGCACAGACGCGACGTGGGTCACGCCCGAGGCGCTCGGCACACGAGGGACAGCGATGCGCGAGCAGGAGTCCGAGTCGATGTCTGGCGTCGTCGTCTGGAGCTCCGCTGACAGGGCGGCCCCACGGCGCCAGTCGCGCGGGACTGCGCCCGTGGCGACAGGAAGGACAGGTCGAGGCGGCTCGGTGAACCGACGCCCCGCAGGCCTCGCACGCGGTGCGGCTGCCCTCGATGAACCGTCGCAGCAGCACCACCAGCACGAGCAAGCCCACGAGCGATGCCAGGGCCAGCCCCGCACCGACCAACGGAAACGTGAGGGCCAGGGCGAGCCCACACACCACCCACCAACACTCCGCGAGGAACAGCACCCGGCCGAGTCCGCCCGTGCCCGAGACCGGAAGGCCGTCGAACAACGACCCCAGACGACCGCGCAGCCTGGCGAACGCCCAGGCCAGGACCGCGACGAGCACCAGCTTCCACGCGTCGCCCGACACACCCGCGAGGGCGAAACCGGTTCGTTCGAGCGCGCGCTGCCCCAGCATGCCGAGCGTACTCGCCGCGAAGAGGACCGAGAGGGTGATGGCGACCACCTCGTGGAGTCGTCGCTCCAGTTCGCGCGAGAGTTCGACCAGCTCGTACGCCAGGTCACGGACACGCTCCGCCAGCACCTGAAGCACCACCCCGAGCACCCCAGCCAGGAGCGACACCGCAAAGCCACCGACGTCCCAGGTCCCGCGGTCCCAGGCGAGCCGCAGGCCCATCAGCATCGCCAGCAACCCCGCCGCCAGAAGCGGGCGGCCCGCGAGAAATGGAACGACCGCAAGGCTCAACGCGAGGGTCTGCGTCATGGTTGGCTTCGGACGTGACGGCTGCCGGTGGATTCAGCCTGAAATCCGAGGGTTGGCCCGCGCCCCAGCCTCCTGGAACGCGGCCTTCAAGCGCGATGGGGGCGACCTGAAATCCGAGGTTCAGGGCTGGTGCAAACGGGGCCCGCCTTCCTCTGTGGCCTCGGCGACCTGCCCCACGCTGCCGCTCGAGCTTCGATGCGCGCTCACTGCGCCTTCACACACTTCGCCGTGTCGGCCCCCGTGTGCGCGCACGCCTCGCCCTCGCGGCAGCACTGGTCCATGCACTGGCGATGGGCGCAGCGACACCGGCCGGCGGCGAGGTCGGAGCCAGCACAGTCGTCGCTCTGGGGAACCCCGGCATCGAGTGACTCACGCGCGACGTTCTCGGCGGCCCGGTCGATGGCGCGGTTCACCTGCTTGCAGTCGAGCACCGACCATTCAGCGCGGTACCTCGAGAGCAGGGCGTCTCGCTCGACGGGGTCGACCTTCTCCTGCTCGAGCTTCTTCCGCAGGTGCACGAGCTCGGCCTCGAGCTGCTCTCCGCGCGAGCACGCCAGCGTGCGGGCATCGAAGGCTTTGCACTCGACGATCCACTTCTGGCCCAGGCGCTCGGCCGCGTTGGGGAACTGGCGGAAGAACGGCGGCAGCTCGCCCTTCACCTCGCGCGCGAGCCACGCCTTCCAGACGCCAGGCCAGAGTTGGTCGCACGACAGCGGAGCGGCCGAGAGGACGAGCGAGAGCATCAGCGACATGTGGGCAGTGTGCTCGGCCACGGGTCGCGCTGCACGAGTGAACCAGGTGAGCCCTGCTCAAAACGTCACGCCCGACAGCGTCACCACGCCGCCGTTGTTCCCTTCCAGCAGCCGGAACCCGATGCGCGTCGGCCGCACGCTGGTGACCGCGCCCTCTTCGGCCCCCGGCTCGTCGAGCTCGAGCGCCAGCAGCGCACACCCGACGCTCTGGAGCGACAGGCTCATCGCGCTCAACGCCACCCGTGCCTGCCAACCAGCCTGGCGATGGTGCGTCTCCATCAGCATCACGCTCATGGGGCCCAGCAACGGCACCTCGCTGGCGACGAGGTCGAAGCGGCCGAAGAGCGGCGTGACGGCGCCGAGCTCGGACGAGCGGTCGAGCCACGGCCGGCCACCACCCGCCGCGAAGCCCGCCTCGCCCGCCACGAGGAACACGTCTCCGAGGCTGACCGTCTTCGCTGGGGCCGTGACGGGCATGGCGGCGAGGGCGGCGGTGAGCAGGAGCGAAACCATGGCCGCGAGCAGAGCAAGCCGTCGGCCACCCGCAGTTCAAGGGGTTGAACGTTCGGACTGTGCAACGGGTTGCACACCCTGCCCGTTTCCCCGCTGCGCCTTGCACACGTCGGGAGCGACGCGCCGGCGTCGACACGGGCTCACGAGCTTCGACGAACCGACCTGCCAGGCGTCGGAGCGGTCCAGGCCGTCCATCGCCTCAGCCCGCGCCTCGAGGCTCAATGGGGCGTGAACACATACGAGCCGCTGACCGGCTCGGGGAGCAACACCGTGGCCGTGGTGAACCCGGCCGTGACGAAGAACGACCCGTTCGCGAGCCGCGCTGCGGCCTCCTGGCCGCAGAGCCCCATTCGTTCGACGTTGGAAGGCACAGCCAAGGATTCGAGCACACACGCCGAGCCGAAGAGGAGCGAGCTGAGGAGCACCGAGCAGACGGTTCCGCGCATTCGCGCCGCCTACCACGGCGAGGCCGGCGTCAGACATGTGGGAAAGGCCAGCACGCGCCCGAGTGAAGAAGCCATCGGGTGAGTCACCGTCAAAGGGTGGTGTCCGCCGTGGACGTATTCCCCCGTGAGTGGAGGAATCCGGAGTCGAACCGGTTGCGTGGGCGTGTGGGGCCTCGTCGGCCGGGCGCGTGCTGGTGCGCCGCACGTCGCGCGTGAGACGAGATTCCTGACCGGGCACCCGCTACCGTGTCCTCATGCGCAAGGTCGTCCTCGTCGCTGGAGCGCTCCTCACCGCCTGCCTGGACGTCACCGTGCCGCAGCCGCCACCTCCGGCGGGCCCCGGTTCGCTGCAGGGCACCGTGGTGTATTCCGTGCCCGGCCGCACCGGCCTTCGGCCCGCGGGCGGCGCCACCGTCACCCTCGTCGGCACGTCGCGGCGAGCCACCGCCGACGCCGAGACCGGCCGCTTCGAGCTCGACGGGCTGACGCGCAGCACGGGCCAGGTCCTCTTCACCTTCGACGCCACCGGTGATGGCGTGATCGACCGCCAGAGGGTGCTCGAGCTCTCGTCCGTCGGCGCGGGCCGCGGGAAGACCATCGCGCTGGGCGACGTGGCGCTGGGTCGCAATGGCTCCGTCGTCGGCACCGTGCTGCGCGGTGACGTCGTCGGGCCGAGTGGGCATGCAGGCACCGCCGTCTTCGTCGCCGGCCTGCCCATCGCCACCGCCACCAGCGACCGCGGCGAGTTCGTGCTCGAGAACCTGCCCGAGGGCCGGGTGACGGTGTCGTTCTTCCGCGCGGGCTACCTCGCCGAGACGGCCGACCTCGAGGTGCGCTCCGGCCAGGAGTCACAGGCCGCCACCGTTCGGCTCCAGGTCGACCCGGCGGCCTCGTCGGCCGCGCCCGCGCGCCTCACCGGCACCCTGCGCTTCGAAGACGACTCGCCCGTCGCCAACGCGCGCCTCCTGCTCGTCTCGGGGGCGCTGCGCCTCACCAGCACCACCGGGCCCACCGGCGCCTTCACCGTCGAGGCGAGCCAGGCCGCGCTCTTCCAGGTGGGCATCGAGGCCGAGGGCGCGCAGAGCCTCGTCCTCTCCAACGTGCTGCTGTTGCCCGGCACCACCGACCTCGGCGTCCTGGCCCTCACGCGCGGCACCTCGACGCCCATCGACTTCGACGGCGGCTTCAACCCGGGCACGCCCGACGCGGGCCCCTCCGTCATCGCCGTCATCGACCCGCCGGTGCTCGACGTCGTGCCGGGCGGCACCGGCACCCTCTCGAGCGCGCGCTCGACCGGCACCCGGCCCCTCACCTCGCGCTGGCGCACCCGGCAGGACGGCGGCCTCGAGCTGCTGTTCGCCACCCCCATCACCACCGGCGCGCTCAGCACCTTCACCGCGCCCGACGCCTCGGGCCTGTTCTCCGTCGGCCTCGAGGTCATCGACGTGAGCGGCACGGTGAGCGCCGAGGCGAGCGCGCTGGTGCGCGTGGGCCGCGCCCCGACGGTCTCGCTGACGCCATCGACCATGCAGGTGCAGTCGGGCGACCAGGTGACGCTCACTGCCACCCCGCAGTCCGAAGACGGCCGGCCCATCAGCGAGTTCCGCTGGAGCCAGGTGACGGGCCCCGCGGTGCCCGCCGTGGCGACTGAAACCGGCGCGACGCTCACCTTCACCGTGCCGCCCGTGCCGGGCCTCATCCCCATGACGTTCGAGGTTCGGGCGCGCACCGACCTCGGCTTCGAGAGCGCTCCAGCCGGCGTGACGCTCCAGGTGCAGCCGCGGGGCGCGCCGCGGCTCACCATCACCACGATGTCCACCCCCGTGACGTGGACGGGAGGCCCCCGCCCCATCGTGCGGCTCAGCGCGACGCTCTCGGGCGCGGCACCGCAAGACACCGTCAGCTTCGCGTGGTCGCCCGCGGTGCAGTTCGCCTGCCCGCTCTCCGACGGCGGCTCCGACGCCACCTGCCCCCTCGCCGTGGTGCTCTCGGACGTGACAGGCCCGACGACGGAGTTCTTCGCGCCCGCGGTGTCGGGCGACCAGTCGGTGCGCTTCACGGCGACGGCCCGGGGCTCCGATGGTGGTGTGCTGGCGACCGAGGCCGTCGACGTGACGGTGCTCGACCGCCGGCCGCCGAGCTGTCGCGCCAACCTGACGCGGCTCGCGCTGCGCGTGCAGTGCGACGAGGCGCTCGCGAGCGGCCCGATGCTCGACGGAGGCCCCAACACGCCACCCCACAGCGTCGAGGTCGACGGTGGCCTCGCCCTGTTTCTCTTCGAGACGTTCCCCGCCGGCCCCCTGACGCTCTCGGTGTCGGGTATCGCCGACAAGGCCAACAACCCGCCCGCCGCCCCCATCACGATTCCATCGAACGTGGGCCTCGACGTGTCCTCGGTGTTCGCCGCCGGCGGCACCTCGGTGGCGAACCCGCGGCCCACGTGGGTGTCCGGCTCCGCGTCGCAGGGCGCACCGGCCCGCCGCTTCGTCATCGGCCGCGCCACCACGGCGACCAACCGCCAGGTGTGGCTGTGGGACCCCGAGAACACGTGCAGCCTGCTGCCCTGCCAGCAGTTCACCCTCAGCATTCCGCTCCCCGGCGCCGAGCCCGGCCCGTCCCTCGGCGCCGTGGTGGCGGGCTCACGCACGTACCTCATCACCTCGCGCACCAACCCCAACGCGCTCGTCGAGTTCAGCAACGGCACGGCGCGCGAGTTCCTGCCCACGACGATGCCGCCGCTGGTGGGCCTGTCGGCCATCGGCGACGACCTGTGGGTGCTGTCGACCGACGGCGGCCCGTTGACCCGTCAGCGCCTCATCGGCACTGCGTCTGACGGCGGCACCCTCGCGCCACCGGAGCTGGTGAACGACGAGTTCAACGGTGCCCTCGCCGACGTCTTCGCGAGCCCCGACGGGCAACAGGTGGCCGCGGGCCTCGTGGACGACTTCTCAGTCTTCCGCTTCCGGCAGTTCGACGGCGCCTCGCAGCAGTGGGGCGTCGCGGGAGAGCTCGCCCTGCCCAGCGCTGCGACCGTCGTGGGAACCCGCGGCGCCTTCCTCGGGCCTTCACCTGGCCGGCCGGTGTGGGTGACGGCCGAGTCGGGCGGCGCCCTGCGCGCGTCGTTCGAGCTGCCCGGCACCCCGCCCATGGCGACCTCGACGACGCTGAGCACGAGCCAGGCGAAGGGCGACCTCGACGTGGTGCGCTTCGGCAACGTGGGGCTGGTCGCCTGGGTCACGGTGGGCGGTGAGCTGCGCCTCACGCTGGTGTCGACGGACCCGACGGCGCCGCCCATCGACCTGGTGACGCCGGCCAGCAGCACGCGGTGGAACGACGCGACGCTGGCCGCCACGCCGCGGCTGTCGGTGGTGAATGGAGAGGTGCTGCTCACCTGGGCGGCAGGCTCTGGCGCCGGCCCGTGGACGATGCAGGCCCGGGTGATTCGCTGACGTCAGCGCATGCCGAACAGCACCAGCGCCACGATGGTGGTGAGGAAGTACGGCACCATCGCCGCCGCCGAGGCGTAGTCCTTCGCGAGCCGCTGCCCGAGGAAGAGGCCCACGATGCTCGACGCGCTCAAGAAGGCGCCTGCCATCGCCAGCGCCGTGGTGCCGAGCAGCACCGTCGCCAGCACGCCCGCCGCCGAGGTGATGCCCGCGAGCACCTCGAGCACCGTGATGACGAAGAACAAGAAGCCCGCCACCGGCCGCATCGGCGTCTTCTCGAGGTAGCCGGTGATGTAGGCCTTGTTGCCGCTCCAATCGAAGACCTTGTCGAGGCCCGACTGCAGGAAGAGGACGGCCAGGAACGCGCCCACGAAGCCCTGCGCCAGGAAGAGGCCGGTGTCTCGCATGGGCGGGGCACATAGCGCGTCTTGCTTGAAAAGCACGCGGGGCCCGGCAAGGAGCGAGGGGCCCATGCAGCTCCACGTCGACCTCGTCACCGCGCCGAACGCGACGCCCTCGCGGGCGTTCCTCTTTCTCCACGGCATTCTGGGCCAGGGCACCAACCTGCGAACGCTGGCGCGGCGCTTCGTCGAGGCGCGGCCGACGTACCAGGCGGTGCTCGTCGACCTGCGCGCCCACGGCGCCTCCCAGGGCGTCGAAGGCGAAGACTCGGTGGTGACGGCGGCGGGCGACGTGGCGCAGACGGCGAAGGCCCTGCCGCTGCCGGTGACGGGCGCCTGCGCGCACTCGTTCGGTGGAAAGGTGACGATGCTGCTGGCCGAGCGCCTCGACGGGCTCGAGCACCTCGTCATCCTCGACTCGGGGCCGGGCGCACGCACCGACTTCCGCGGCTCGGAGCTGACGATGAAGGTGCTGTCGACGCTCGAAGACGCACCGGCGCGGTTTCCTTCACGCGAGGCCTTCGTCGCGCACCTCGGCACCGCCGGCATCGAGCGCGGCATCGCGACGTGGCTGGGCATGAACCTCGACCGCGGCGACGACGGGTTCCGCTTCACCCTGTCGCTCGCCCGCATCCGCGCGCTGCTGGCCTCGTACTTCGCCACCGACTGCTGGCCGGTGCTCGAGCGGCTGGCCCTCGACGCAGGCCCGGCGTTTCACCTCGTCATCGGCGCGCGCTCGAAGGTGTTCGACGCCCACGAGCGGGAGCGGGCCGAGGCGCTGGCGGCCCGCTCAGGTGGGCGCTGCACCGTCGACGTGTTGCCGACGGGCCACTGGGTGCACGTCGACGACTTCGAGGGCACCGTGCGGGCGCTGCTGTCACGTGTTCCGGCGTGAGCCTGGCGCTGGGGGTGCGGAGTCAGGGACACGCCGCGACCGGCGTGAGCGAGCCGGGACTCGTCACCGCTCCCATGTCAGCAGCGACAACGGGTACATCGGCCCGTCGAGGGCGAGGTCGACGAACTGCTTCACGTCGCGGCCGGCGAGCGCCACCGTCGGCACCTGCTCGCGGGTGAACCACTGCGCGGCGAGCGAGTGCTCGTCGGCCTGCAGCTTGAGCGGCCGGTCGTCGGCGGGCCGGGCCACCACGCAGATGCGCAGCCGGGCCTCACCGCCGTCGACGAGCGTGTGCTGCACGCGCAAGAGGCCCTCGAGCTCGACGGGAACGCCCACCTCGGCGTGGGCCATGCGGCGCGCGGCGGCCAGCAGCTCTTCGCCGGGTTCGACGCGGCCACCCGGCAGCGACCAGGCCACGCCGTCCTTCGGGTCGCGCACCAGCGCCACCTTGCGCCCGGACTTCACGACGACGAGGGCGAACGTCCACGTGGGCGTCGGGGTGCGGGCCATGCCGCCACACTGCGCCGCACAGGCCCGTCATTCAACCGCCGAAGGGGGCGCGCCCGCTGCTTCGTGGTGACAGCGTTCGCCGCGCGCCAGCCGTCGGGCGCGAAGACGGACCAGCGGGTGCCACCGCAGGGCTCGGGGGGCTCCATCGTCGCCGCTGCCCGTTCCCCCTGTGGTAACGAGGCGCCCCATGGACGAACTCACGCAACGCACCAACGCGCTCAAGTCGATGCCGCTGCTCGCCGACCTTCCCCACGGCGAGCTCGAGAAGCTCGCGAAGCGGCTGTCGGTGGAGCAGCACCGCACCGGCTCCGTCATCATCAAGGAAGGCTCGAGCGGCGCGGCGGCGTACTTCATCGTCTCGGGCAGCTGCGAGGTGCGGCGCGAGGGCAAGCGCGGCAGCAAGCGCGTCAACGTCATCAAGCGCGGCGACTGCTTCGGCGAGCTGTCCATCATCAACCCGGCCCCGCGCTCGGCCACCGTGGTGGCGCTCGAGACCGTCGACCTGCTGGTGCTGAACGAGGCCGACTTCCGCGACGCGCTGCGGTCGAACCGCTCGATGGCGCTGCAGCTCGTGCGCGCGCTCGCCAAGCGGCTCCAGGCACGGGAAGACGAGTTCACGGGATGATTTCGACCTCGACCACGCCTTCCTGCACCATCCGCCAGCTCCTCGAGGACACGCAGTACGACCTCAAGCTCGAGCTGGTGGCGGGTGGCCCCGGCCTCGACCGGCGCATCTCGAGCTCGCGCGTGCAGAAGCCGGGCCTCGCGCTCACCGGCTTCACCGAGCACCTGCACCCCGAGCGGCTGCAGATCTTCGGCAACACCGAGATCTCGTACCTGCGCACCCTCTCGCCGGAGCAGCAGGTGGCGGTGCTGAAGAAGGTGTTCGAGTCGAACCTGGCGGCGGTGGTGGTGACGAAGGGCCTCGAGGTGCCGGCGCCACTCCACGAGGGCTGCGACCGCACGAACCTCACGCTCATGCGCACGCCGCTCATCTCGTCGGCGTTCATCTCGCAGGTGCAGTCGTTCCTCGAAGAGGCGCTGATGGCGTCGGGCAGCCTGCACGGCGTGCTCGTCGACGTCTTCGGCGTCGGCGTGCTGCTGCTGGGCAAGTCGGGCATCGGCAAGAGCGAGATTGCGCTGGACCTCGTGATGCGCGGGCACCGCCTGGTGGCCGACGACATCGTGAACCTCGTGCGCAAGCAGGCCGACGTGTACGGGCACGGCAACGAGATGATTCAGCACCACATGGAGATTCGGGGGCTGGGCATTCTCAACATCAAGGACCTCTTCGGCGTGGCGGCGGTGCGCGACCGGAAGAAGATCGAGCTCGTCATCGAGCTGGTCGAGTGGACGCCGACGGCCGAGTACGACCGCCTGGGCCTCGAGCAGGAGTCGATGAACATTCTGGGCGCCGAGCTGCCGCACGCGGTGGTGCCGGTGCGGCCGGGGCGCAACATGACGACCATCGTCGAGGTGGCGGCGCGCAACCACCTGCTCAAGCTGCGCGGCCACAACTCGGCGCAGGAGTTCGCGGAGCGCCTGTCACAGGCCATCTCGCGCCAGGGCACACCGTCGTCGGGCCGCGCGCAGGTGCCCGCGCCGAGGCCGACGCCGCAGTACGAAGAAGACGTCGAGTAGCGCTCAGGGCCCACGCGGGGCGCGCGCCCACCACGACAGCGCCGCCTCGAGGTTCTCCCGCGCGCGCGCGCTCAGCGCCTCACCCAGCCCGAACTGCCACCCCCGAATCGCGAGCACCTTCGCGGGCGGCGCCTTCTCGCCGGTGAGCTGCTCGAACACGTGCAGCAGCGCGCCGGGCGAGAGGTGGTGCGTCGTGAGGCTCGCCGCGCCGTCGGGCATCACCTCGCGCACCTCGAAGGGCTCGGCCGCGTCCACCGCCGCGTCGACGAAGAGCACCTGGTCGCGGCCGACGAGGTCGAGCGCGTGCTCCGGCTGCAGCTGGTAGTCGACGACGAGCTCGACGTCGTCTCGCCGCGCGGCCTCTCCGACGAACGTCCGCCCCCCCGCGTGCCGACGCCCACCACCGCTCCGCGCGCGTCCACCACCGTCACCTCGAGCGGCATGCGCCCCATCGCGTGCGTCGCGCACGACAGGCACGGGTCGAACGCGCGCACCGCCACCTCGACGTGGTTGAGCAGGCCCTCGGTCACCTCGTGGCCGTCCAGGTACCGGCGCGCCACCGAGCGGATGGCCTCGTTCATCGCCTGGTTGTTGTTGGTGGTGCTGACGATGAGGTTGCAGCGGGAGACGAGGTCGTCGTCGCCCACCTCGTAGTGGTGAATCAACGTGCCACGCGGCGCCTCGATGATGCCGATGCCTTCCCGCTGCCGGGCGCCCGTCGAGACGAGGTCGCCGTGCAGCAGGCCATCGTCGTGGAGCAGCCGCTCGAGGTCTTCGGCGGCGTGGAGGAGCTCGATCATCCGCGCCCAGTGGAAGGCGAGCGGCGCGTGGGTGATGCCCGGGTACGCCGCGCGGAAGTCCCGGCGGGCCGCCTCGGCGAGCGGCGTCGGCAGGCGGTCGCACAGCTGCACGCGCGCCAGCGGGCCCACCTTGTACCAACCGACGTCCGGCCCCAGCCGCTCGAGGTAGGGGAACTTCATGTACGACCAGGGCCGCACGTCTTCACGAATCAGCGCCTGGTAGTCGGCCGCCTCGACGCCATCGAAGAGCACCCGCCCCTCGGCGTCGACGCCGCGCAGGCCACCGTCGTAGAGGTCGAGCGCGCCGTCGGAGGCCACCAGCCCGAGCAGGTTCGAGGGCACCGCGCCGAAGCCCCGATGCCGGGCCTCGTTCACCTCGGTGAGGCGCCGCGCGAGCGCGACGGCCTCGAGCGCCCAGGCCTTCACCTGCGGCACCTGCGAGAGGAACGTGTCGCGCGCCTCGAGCGCCAGGTGCTTGTTCACGCCCCCCGGCACCGCGCCCGTGCCGTGAATGCGCTTGCCGTAGACGGCCTCGAGCACCTGCTGACCGAACTTGCGCAGCAGCACCCCCATCTTCGCGATGTCGGGGTGCTGCGCCACCAGCCCGATGAGGTTGCGCCGCGAGACGTCGGAGTCGAAGCCGAACAGCAGGTCGGGCGAGGCGAGGTGGAAGAAGTGCAGCGCGTGCGACTGGAGCATCTGCCCCGAGTGCATGAGCCTCCGGAGCTTCACCGCCGACGGTGGAGGCACGCCGCCCACCACCTGGTCGAGCGCCTTGGCCGCGCACAGGTTGTGCGACACCGGGCAGATGCCGCACAGCCGCTGCACCACCACCGGCACTTCCCAGTACGGGCGCCCGACGATGAAGGCCTCGAAGCCGCGGAACTCGACGATGTGCAGCCGCGCCTCGTGCACCTTCCCCGCCTCGTCGAGGAGCAACGTCACCTTCCCGTGGCCTTCGACGCGCGAGAGCGGCTCGATGGCGATGCGGCGCAGGTCAGTCATAGCGGAGCGCTCCTCTCGGCAACGTCGGCTCGCGCCCGTCGAGCAGCGCGGTGAGGAAGGCCCAGAACGCGTCGGCCGGCGGTGGGCAGCCCGGCAGGAAGTAGTCGACGCGAACGAACTCGTGCACCGGCCGAACCTTGTCGAAGAGCCGCGGCAGCTCGACGTCGTCAGGCAGCGCGCGCCGGCCGAGGCCCGGCTCGGCCATGTAGACGGTGTGCAAGAGCTCGCTCACGTCGAACTGGTTGCGCTGGGCGGGGAGGCCTCCATTGATGGCGCAGGCGCCCACCGACACCAGCAGGCGGCACTGGTCGCGGAACTCCTTCAGCACGTGCAGGTTGTCTTCGTTGCACACGCCACCCTCGATGAGCCCTACGTCGCAGGCGCTGGCGTGCTTCACGTCGGTGAGCGGAGACCGGTCGAACGTCACGCGCTCGAGCAGCGGGAGGATGCGCTCGTCGAGGTCGAGGAACGACATGTGGCAGCCGAAGCAGCCGGCGAGCGACGTGGTGGCCAGCTTCACCTTGCCCGTCATGGCTCCTCCTTGCCTTCGACCTGCGTGCGCGGCGGCGCGACGTCGTGGGGCCGCTGGCCGATGGGCGTCGAGAAGCCGACGCGCTTCTTCAAGATGACGCCGACCGGGCACACGCGCGCCGCGACGTCGTCGACGGACATGCCGGTGTCCGCCAGCCGGCCCGACTCGGCGTTGACGATGAGGTGCTTGTGCAGCCCACGCCCCGAGAGCGCGAAGACGTGCTTGTGGTCGACGTCCGCCGAAGCGCGCACGCACAGCTCGCAGAGGATGCAGCGGTTGAAGTCGAGGAGCAGGTCGGGGTGCGACGCATCGACCGGGCGCTGCGGCGACTCGTGCGCGAAGCCTGCCGAGGTGACGCCGAGGTCGGTGCCGAGGGTCTGCAGCGTGCAGCCGCCGGACTTCTCGCACCCGGGGCAGAAGTGGTTGCCCTCGACGAGGAGCATCTGCACGAGCGCCTGCCGGTCGGCGTGGAGCGACGGCGTCTGGCTCTCGACGGTGAGGCCGGCCGCAGCCCGGGTGGTGCACGCCGCCATCGGGCGCCCGTTCACCAGCACCGTGCAGACGCGACACGAGCCGTGAGCCGGGAAGTCCGGGTGCGCGCAGAGGAAGGGAATGTACGTGTGCGCAGCGCGCGCGGCCTCGATGAGCGTCTGGCCCTCGTCGAACTCGACCGGCACACCGTCGAGGGTGAAGCGCGGGCGGCTCATCGGCGGGCTCCTTCGTGGCGGCCGTTCATGAGGGCCGCCTCGACGTCGAAGGACGGCTCGAACGAGGCCGACAGTCGCCGCCGCACGTCTTCGGGGAACTTGCGCAGCCAGTGCCGGTACGCGTTGGGCGCCATCACGCCGAGGCCGCAGTGCGACGTGTCTCGGAGCAGGTGGGCGAGGGTCTCGAGCTCGGTCAGCTCGACGCTCGAGCCACGGCCCTGCTGGAGCTTCGAGAGGCTGCGTGCCGCGACGTGCGTCCCCACCCGGCAGGGCGTGCAGAAGCCGCAGCTCTCGTGCGCGAAGAAGCGCGCGAAGTTGAGCGCCACCTCGAGCAGGTCACGCCGGGGCCCGAAGACGGCGATGGCTCCGGCGCAGGCGAGGTCTTCGAAGCACAGCCGGCGGTCGAACTCGAACGGGGCCACCAGCTCACCGGAAGGGCCGCTCACCTGCACGGCCCGGGCGTCGACCCCGCCTGCGAGCGCCAGCACGTCTCGGAGCGTCACGCCCCACGGCACCTCGTAGACGCCGGGGCGCTCGACGTCGCCAGCGACCGACAGGAGCTTCGAGCCGGTGGACTTCTCGGTGCCGAGCGCGCTCCACGCCTCGACGCCGTTCGCGAAGACGACGGCCACGTCGGCGTACGTCTCGACGTTGTTCACGATGGTGGGCCGACCGAGGTAGCCATTCGTCACCGGAAAGGGAGGCCGGTGCCGCGGGACGCCGCGCTTGCCCTCGAGGGACTCGATGAGCGCGGTCTCTTCACCGCAGACGTACGCCCCCGCGCCCAGGTGCAGGTCGATGTCGAAGTCGAAGCCCCGCTCGCCGAGAATGCCCTGGCCGAGCAGGCCCTCACGACGACGCCGCTCGAGCACCCCGCGCAGGTGCCCTTCGAGGAACGTGTACTCACCCCGGAGGTAGATGAAGCCCGTCGTCGCCTGCGTACAGTGCGCGGCGACGGTCATGCCCTCGACGACGAGGTCGGCGCAGGTGGCGAGGAGCACCCGGTCCTTGAAGGTGCCCGGTTCGCCCTCGTCGGCGTTGCACACCACGACGCTGTCGCCGGGCGCGGTGCGGCAGGTCTCCCACTTGGTGACGACGGGAAAGCCCGCGCCGCCGCGCCCACGGAGCCGCGCGGCCTCGAGCGTCTTCGTCCGTGCGTCGTGGCCCTGCTCGAGCACGCGGCGCAGGGCGGCCCCGGGCGCGAGCCGAGACGAGAGGACCGGACCTCGCTGCCGAATGCCTTCGTCGACGTGCAGCAGCGCCTCCGGCCAGCGGTCGACGGGCGTCCCTGCTTCGATGCAGGCCACCACGGCGTCGAGTCGTTCCCCGACGACGCGTGAAATCGCGCGCCCGTTCACCAGAATCGCGGGCGGCTGGTCGCACAGCCCGGTGCACGACGTGCGGTCGAGCGAGACGACGCCATCGGTGCGAACGTGGCCGGGCTCGACGTGGAGCCGCTCGGAGAACGCCCGGAGCGTGTCGTGACTGCCCGCGAAGACGTCGGTGATGTTGTCCGAGACGAGCACACGGAAGCGGCCGACGGGCTCGAGGTGCAAGAAGGCGTAGAACCCGGCCACGCCCTCGACATGCGCGCGTGGCAGACCGAGCCCGTTGGCCACCTCGGTGAGCACACGCGGTGGGAGCCACTGGCCGCTGGCCGCCTGAACGTCTCTCAGAAGCTGGAGGAGCCGCGTGGGGTCGCGCTGGTGCGCGTCGAGGAGCTCGGACACCGTGCGCATGAGTCGGTTGGATGCACGCGCCGCGCCGCCATGTACGAGCCCACGCCGGTCGGCCCGACGCAAGGCTTGCGTCAGGGCGCTTCACCAGACCGGGACGGCGCAAGAAGCGGGCGCGGGAGACGCACGGCGCCAAACGCGGTGGCTGCTGGCACGATGCGGCCGCGATGGCCACCCCCGAAGACGAACAGGTTCTGGACGAGCTGGCGACGTTGCTCGCGACGAATGGGCTGGGCGACTTCGTCTTCGGGCCCCTGCTGACGCCAGACCCGACGTTCTTCCCTGACGCGTGGCGCGGCGATCTGGCGAGCGCCGAGGCGATGCTCCGGCGCCTGCTGGCGTACGCGCGGCTCGGCTCGCTCCCCTTCGTGCTCTGGCGCTTCGATGATCCGCGCTGGCTCGAGGGCGAGCACGAGCGGGAAACGACACATCACGACGCCGCGGCCTTCTTCGACGGGGCGAACGAGTTCGGCACGTACCTCTTCGGCGTGCGGGCGGATCAATGGGACGACCCGATGTCGCTCGCGGGCGTGCTGGCGCACGAGACGGCGCATGCCTGGCGCTTCCGCCGTGACATCACCTCGAGCCACGAGGCCACCGAAGAACGGCTCACCGACCTCACCTCGGTCTTCCTCGGCTTCGGGGTGCTCGCGGCCGCGGTGGCGTATCGACATGCGCCGGAGCTGCAACGTCGAGGCTACCTGCCGCTCCACGTGGTGGCGTTCGCGCTGGGCGTGCAGTTGGTGGTTCGAGGAGACGAAGCCGAGTGGGCGCTCATCGACGACGCGCTCGGAGCGGACGCCAGAGCCATCGTGCGAGACGTGCGGCGGCAGTGGGCTCCCAGGCGGGCCGAGCTGCTCTCACGATTGGGCCTGCCTGCCGAGACGACGTGGAAGCGCCCGGCGCCTCCGACGCTGCCGAAGCCCTGGAGCCCGCGCGTCGCGTCGGGTCGCGACGTGGTGTTCCGCGTGGCCGAGGCGCCGTGGTGGCCGGTCGCGACGGTGGCGGCGATCGTCTCGGGCGCGGTCGCGATGGCGAACCAGTCGTGGTGGCCGCTGCTGGGACTGGGGCTGACACCGGTCGCGGTCCTGCTGCGGAAAGACGTGTGCTCTGGGTGCAGGGCGCCGCTCGCCTCGTCGGCCAGTCGCTGCGCGGGGTGTGGTGGTGAGGTGAAGGGGCGCGTCCGCCGGCGCGCAGAGCACACCGCGGCCGAGCGCGCGTTCCTCGAGGCCGCAGAAGACACGCGTGCTGCCGAGGCGCGCGACGTGGTGAAGGACTTGCTCTCGAGGGCGCGGGACGACGACTCGAAGTAGGCACTCGCCTGCATGAACCCGGTTCCCTGCAGTCGCTGCGGCACCTTCATTCGCGAACGGCGCGAACTGCTCTACTCCGATGCAGGCGACCCGATGTGTCCGGAGTGCCGGCGGGCGATCGACGAGCCGCGCCGAAGGCAGCTGCGGAGCCGCACGCACCCGCTCGTCTGGCGTTCGCTCGGCGCGGCGTTCTGGTCGGTGGCCGGACTTCCCTTCTCGATCATCGTCCTTGGGGGCGCCGTGTGGGCGAGCATGCCGGCGCTCTCGACCGGCCTCGTCATCTTGAGCCGACTCAACGGCGACGCGGAGCTGCGGGCCGAAGTGGGCCCTCGACTTCGGCTCGTCCGAACGAGCGCCTGGGTGAGCGTCGTCCTGGGCGCGGTTGGTGGGTTCGCGACGCTCGCCAGGCTGGCGGTCTTGTTGGCCGGCTGAACGCGAGCGCTCCCGCAGGCCGAGGTGGCGCACCAGCGACTGGCGACTCCGGGTAGGCTTTTTACATGCTCCCGGTCCTCGTCCTCGGGCTGTGTCTCGCGGCACCTGACGGAGGCACCGACGCGCCGAAACGCCTCCGGGTGCTGATGCGCAACGCAGGCGAAGGCTTTCTGCCGCCGCAGGCCAACCCCGAGGCCCACGAGCTCGAGCTGCTCGAAGAGTTCGCCGCGCGTCACCACCTCACACTCGAGCGCGTGGTCGTCGAGCGCTTCGACGAGCTCATTCCCGCGCTGCTCGCCAACCGCGGAGACGTCATCGCAGCCGGCCTCACCATCACGCCGGAGCGTCAGAAGCAGCTCGCCTTCACCCGCCCCACCGAGGTCGTCGACGAGCTGCTCGTCACGCGCGCCTCGGATGGCGGCGTGCCGCGCGCCGTGAAGGACCTCGCCGGCGCCACCATTCACGTCGCGGCCGGCAGCGCCTTCGTCGACTCCCTCGAGACGTTGAAGGCCCAGGGCGTGGCCTTCACCATCGCCACCGAGTCGGGCTCCTTCCCGCCCGACCAGCTCGCCTTCGACGTCGCGCGCGGCACGAAGCGCTTCACCGTCATCGACAGCCGCCGCTTCGAGGCCATCAGCGAGTACACGAAGGGCCTCGTGGCGCCCTTCGCCATCGCGCGCGACCGACCGATTGCGCTGGCGCTCAGGCCGCAGGACACCGCGCTGCGCGCCCAGCTCGACGCCTTCCTCATGGAGCGCGCCTTCCTCGACGACCTGGGGCCCGCCCTCGGCGACCTCGACGACATCAAGAAGCGCGGGCGGCTCCGGGTGCTGACCCGCAACAACGCCGTCACCTTCTACCTGTACAAGGGCGAGCGCCGCGGCTTCGACTGGGACCTCGCCAAGCTGCTCGCGAAGTCGCTCGGCGTGCGCCTCGAGGTCGTGCTCGCGCCGTCGTACGACGAGCTGATTCCGATGCTGAAGGCCGGCCAAGGCGACCTCATCGCGGCCTCGCTCACCGCCACGCCCGAGCGCGAGCGCGACGTCGCCTTCTCCACGCCATACCTCTTCGTGAAGGAGGTCCTCGTCGAGCGCGCGAGCCCCGACGGCGGCATCACCCGCCCCGAGCAGCTCCGCGGCCGCCGCGTCACCGTGCGCGCCTCGTCCTCGTACGCCGCCACCCTCGCCCCGCTCGCTGCCCAGCACGGCTTCACCATCGAACCCGCCGACGAAGACACCGAGGTCGAAGACCTCATCGCCGACGTCGCATCGGGCGCCATCGACCTCACCGTCGCCGACAGTCACTTCCTCGACGCGGAGCGGCTCACCCGCTCCGACGTGCGCGCCGCGCTCGCCCTCTCGGCCGACCGCCCCATCGCCTTCGCCGTCCGCCACGACAGCGTGAAGCTGCTCGCCGCCGTGAACGCGTTCGTCAAGAAGACGTACCGCGGGCTCGAGTACAACATGATCAAGAAGCGCAACTTCGAGAACCGCCAGTCGGCGCTCCTCGCGCGCACGCAGGACTCGGCGAAGACCGGCTCGCTCTCGCCGTACGACGGCATCATCAAGAAGTACTCGCGGCAGTACGGCTTCGACTGGCGCCTCATGTCGGCGCAGGCCTGGCGCGAGAGCCAGTTCAACCCGAAGGCCACCTCGTTCGTCGGCGCGCGGGGGCTCTTCCAGGTGATGCCCGCGACCGGCCAGGAAATGGGCTTCACCCGCCTCTACGACGCTGACACGGGCGCCCACGCGGGCATCAAGTACATGCACTGGCTGCTCAAGCGCTACGAGCCCTCGCTCCCGCTCAACGAGCGCGTTCGCTTCTCGCTGGCCGCGTACAACGCCGGCTTCGGCCGGGTGGAAGACGCGCGGCGGCTGGCCGTGCTGCTCGGCCTCGACCCCGACGTCTGGGACGACAACGTCGAGAAGGCCATGGGGCTGCTCGCCCGCTCGAAGTACGCCCGCCTGGTGAAGGGCGGCTTCTGCCGCTGCCAGGAGCCCGTCGACTACGTGAACGTCATCGAGAACAAGTACGAGTCGTTCGCGCAGCTCGTGGAGGACTAGGTCACCGGTCCGTCACGCTGGGCGCTGATCACCGCCGGGGGCAGGTAAGCAGGCCGCATGTCGACGCTCGACGCGACGCTCACGCCAGACGTGCCTGCTGCCGACCCGTCGGCCCGACGGCGCATGCTGCCCGTGCTCTTCCTCGGCGTCTTCATGGCGGCCCTCGACGCCGCGGTGGTGGCGCCCGCGGTGCCCGCCCTCAAGGCAGCCTTCGGCCTCGACAACCGGCAGGTCGGCCTCGTCACCATCGTCTTCAGCCTCTGCTCGCTGAGCGCCACCGCGTTGATGGCCAACCTGTCGGACCGCTTCGGCCGGCGCACCATCTACCTGCTCGACATCGCCGGCTTCGCGCTCGGCTCGCTCGTCATCGCGCAGGCGAGCAGCTTCGGCGCGGTGCTGGTCGGTCGCGCCATTCAAGGCCTCTGCGCCGGTGGCATCACGCCCACCGCGAGCGCCGTCGTCGGTGACGCCTTCCCTCCAAAGGAGCGCGGCAAGGTGCTCGGCCTCATCGGCGCCACCTTCGGCATGGCCTTCCTCGTCGGGCCCCTGCTGGCGTCGGCGGTGCTGCTGGTGGCGAGCTGGCCGTGGATCTTCCTGCTCAACCTGCCGGTGGCCGCGCTCGTCTTCACCCTGGGCCTCAAGGCGCTGCCGGGGAAGACCGTGCGCTCCGGCCAGGCGCCCTTCGATGCGGCTGGCGTCGTGGTGCTGGCGACGACGCTCGCGTGCCTCATGCTGGGCATCAACCGCGCGCTCGACCTGCAGCTCGGGCGCACCCTGTGGCCGTACCTCCTGGGCGTCGCCGCGCTGGGCGTGCCGCTGCTCGTCCTCGTCGAGCGCCGGGCCGCGCAGCCCATCGTGCCGATGCGCCTCTTCACCCGGCTCGCGCTGCAGCGCACGTGGCTGCTCTGCGTGGGCGCCGGGTTCGGCATGGGCAGCATCATCTTCATCTCGTCCATCGCCGTCGCGGCGTTCGGCGTCACGACGCAGAAGGCCGGCCTGCTCCTGATTCCCCTCGTGCTGGCGTCGGCCGGCGGGTCGATGGGCTTCGGGCGCGTGCAGCACCGGGTCGGCGCGCGCGTCGTGCTGCTCTCGGGCTTCGGAGCGCTCTTCCTCGGCGCGAGCCTGCTCGGCGGCCTGACGCCGACGTGGGTGAGCTTCTTCGTCTCGACGATGCTGGTGGGGCTCGGCGTGGGCATCGTGGTCGGCGGCACGCTGCGCACGATGGTGCTCGACGAGGTCGACGCGGCCGAGCGGAGCGCGGCGCAGGCGCTGGTGAACATCTTCATCGCCATCGGCAACCTGCTGGTGGTGGCGACGCTGAGCGTGGTGGCCGACGGCAGCGGTGGCGGCGCGGCGGGCCTGACGCGCGCGTACCTCGTCGCCGCAGCGGTGATGGCGGTGATGCTGGTGCTCTCGTCGACCATCCGTCGGCGGGCGGCGTGACGTCGCTGGTGCGGCTGCCGTCAGGCGGAGCGCTCCACCTCGAAGGCCCCGCGCAGGCTGACCGCCCGGCGCTCCTGTTCCTGCACGGCGTCGGTGGTGCAGCCTGGTCGTGGGCCCCACAGCGCACGGCGTTCTCGTCGACCCACGCGTGCTTCACCTGGGAAGCGCGTGGGCACGGGCAGGCCGCTGCGTGCGACGACGCGGGCCTCGCCGACTACCACCTCGACGCCAGCGAGGCGCTCGGGTGGATTCTGGCCAACACGGCGCACGACGTGGTGCTCGTCGGCCACTCGATGGGCGGGCTGCTCGCGGTGGCGCTCGCGTGCGAGGTGCGCGCGCGCATCGCTGGCGTCTTCCTCGTCGACCCGGTCTACGCGGAGCGCGGTGACGGCGTTCCCCTGCCCTCGGTTCTCCTCGCGCCGCTCCGGGTGTTCTTTCGTGCGGTGGCCCGCTCGTTCCAGCGCGGCGGTTGGCTCGGGCGCGCCGTCGCCTGGCCCTTCTTCAAGTGGGCGTTCCTCGACGCGCGCGTGCGCGACGCGACGTGGCCGCTTCAGCTCGCGCAGCGGCCCATCGAGTACCCGCGCACGGTGCTCGAGGCGCTCGACGGCGTGAGGGGGTTTCCCTTTCGGCCCTTCGCCGACGAGCTCGACGTGCCGATGGTGCTGCTCGAGGCCGTGCAGAGGCCGAAGCAGAGGCGCCGCTTCGAGTCGGTGGTGACGCGCCTGCGCTCCCGGCTGGGCGAGCGCTTCCGCCACGAGGTGGTGCTGAGCGGCCACTACGTGCAGCTCGACCGGGCCGAGCTGACGACGTCACACCTCGAGGCCTTCGTCGCCAGCGCGCTCGTCCTCTTCCTCCTCGTAGCGGGGACACCGGGCGCATGACGCCGCGAGGCACTCACAGCTGCAGGTGCCGTTCTTCAGCTTCGTACACGACTCGTTGGGGTCGCATGACCGGCACTCCCCGTCCTCGAGCGAGTGCCGCTGGGTCGCCCCGGTCTGGGGAGCCTCGACGGTGCCGCACGCCAGCGCGAGGCTGAACAGAAAACACTTCAAGAATGACCGATGCATGCACACCTCGGGTGTTGGTGACGATGCAAAGACAGGGGCTGCGTTGGAACGGCGCATGGACCTGCGTCAGCAGCCGCTGCCCGGGGGAGTTGAGCCCGGGCGCACTTTTCGGCTGTGAACGTAATTCGCCGGTTCACGGCCGGGGCCGCTGCCCCTAGACTTTGGCGTGGATGGGTCGTGTCTCCGGGAGCCGAGTCGCGTGCTGGGTGCTGCTCGCGACGGCGGTCGTGGTGGCGCAGGCACGGGCGCAAGACCGCGGCTTCCGTGTCCATCGCGACGAGGTGACCCCGGCGGGCACCACGCAGTTCCTCGTCGACCGGCCGTGGTTCACCAGGACACGCAGCTTCTCGGTGGGCCTGAGCGGCCACTACGCGCTCTCGCCGCTCACGCCTCGCCTGGCGACCGGCCGCAACGACCTCTCGCCCGTCCTCACGAACGTGTTCCTCGCGTCCTTCGACGTCGCGGGCGCGCTCTTCGACCGGCTCCTGCTGAGCGGCAGTCTGCCCGTCACGCTGTCGGAGCAGGGCCGCGTCGAGCTGGTGAGCGGCGCCGGCCCGCTGGCTGGCGTCGCGCTCGGAGACCCACGCGTGGGCGCGATGCTGCGCCTCTTCGGACAGGGCGACCGCGACCCCATCTCGCTGAACGTCGGCGCCGACGTGTGGATCCCCATCGGCGGGGCGGCGACGGGCCAGGGCGACCGGACGGCGCGGGTGATGCCGCGGGTGGTGCTCTTCGGCGCGGGCGGCGTGTTTCGCTGGTCGCTCGACGCAGGCTTCCTCTTCCGGGGGTACTCGTCCATCGGGCCGCCCTCGCTCGGCCTCACGGCGGCGTCGGAGGCGCGCGTGGGCCTCGCCCTGGGGCTCTCGCTCTTCGACCACGTGCTGCAGGTCGGCCCCGAGGCGCGCGCGAGCACCCAGGTCGTCGGCGCGCAGGCCTTCACCGTGAACGGCTCGAGCCTCGAGGTGCTGGGCGGGGCGCACCTGCTGCTCCTCGACCATCTGCTCGTCGGCGTCGCGGGCGGCGCCGGCTTTCTCGGAGCGCCCGGTACGCCTGACGCGCGCGTCATCGTCCGCCTCTCGTGGGCGCCCCGTGGGCCCGACGCGCCGACGCCGCCCGTGCACGTCGAGGCACCGCCTGCGGTGGTGGTGCAGCAGCCCGCCGCCCCGACGCCTGCGCCACCGCCCGCCGTCGTCACCCCGCCCCCGCAGGCGTCGCGTGACGAGCGCATCGCCATCACCATCGTCAACGCGCCCACCGTCGTCATCGTCAACGGCAGGCCCGGAGACGTCGACGGCGATGGGGTGCCCGACGCGGCCGACCGCTGCCCCTTCGAGCCCGAGACGGCGAACGAGGTGCGCGATGGTGACGGGTGTCCCGAGCTCGTGCTCGAAGCCGAGCCCGCGCTGAAGCGGGTGCTCCAGCAGGCAGCGACGCGCATGACGCCGGCGTCTCCCTCGACCCCGGTGGCCCCGACGCCCACGGTGGACCCCGCGAAGCTGGTGGAGCCCCCGAAGCCGGTGGACTCCGATGGTGATGGCGTGGCCGACGAGCTCGACCGGTGCCCGGCCACCACCGAAGACGCCGACGGCTTCGAAGACGAAGACGGCTGCCCCGAGAACGACAACGACCGCGACTTCGTGCCCGACGTCGCCGACCGCTGCCCGATGGAGGCCGAGACGCTCAACGGCTCCGAGGACGACGACGGCTGCCCAGACGCCTCACCCGACGCCGATGCCGACGGCGTCGCCGACGTCGCCGACCGGTGCCCCTTCGAGGCCGAGACCCGCAACGGCCTGCGCGACGACGACGGCTGTCCCGAGGTCGAGCTCGTGCCGCAGGCCCTCGTCGCGACGGCCACCACGCAGGCCGCCCCCGCCGCGCTCCCGGCCGCCTCGGCGACCGTCGACACCGACGCCGACGGCCTCACCGACGACGCCGACCGCTGCCCGCTCGACGCGGAAGACCGCGACGGCTTCGAAGACGAAGACGGCTGCCCCGAGCCCGACGACGACGGTGACGGCGTCGTTGACGCGAAGGACCGCTGCGCCTCGGCCGCCGAGACGTTCAACGGCTTCGAAGACGCCGACGGTTGCCCCGACGTGGCCCCTGACGCCGACGCAGACGGCTTCTCGTTCGCCGACGACCGGTGCCCCCTCGAGCCCGGCGCTGCGCCCGATGGCTGCCCGCGTACCGTCGCGCCGCCGCTCGCCGTGGCCGCGCTCACCGAAGCGCCCGCGACGCCCACGCCGACGCCAGGCCCCGCCGCGCCCACCGACCTCGACGCCGACGGCCTGGTGGACGGAGAAGACGCCTGCCCGCGCTCGGCCGAAGACCGCGACGGCTTCGAAGACGACGACGGCTGCCCCGAGACGGACAACGACAGCGACGGCGTTCCCGACGCGACCGACAGGTGCCCCTTCGTCGCCGAGACCATCAACGGCGTGAAGGACGACGACGGCTGCCCCGACGTCGGGGTGAGCGTCGTGTCCATCGTGGGTGACCACGTCGTGCTCGCGGGCGTGGTGCGGTTCCGCTCGGGCTCGGCGACGCTCGAGCCGTCGGCGCTCCCGCTGCTCAAGCAGGTGGCCAGCACGCTCAAGGCCGCGCGCAGCCTGTCGGTCGAGATTCAGGGCCACACCGACGACGTCGGCAGCGCCCTCAAGAACGTGAAGCTGTCGCAGAAGCGCGCCGAGGCGATTCGCGCCGTGCTGGTGAAGGCCGGCGTCGCCGCCACGCGGCTCGTCGCGAAGGGCTACGGCCCGACCCGCCCGCGCGCCAGCAACGCCACCCCTGCCGGGCGCGAGCAGAACCGCCGCGTCGAGTTCCTGATTCTGGGAGAGCCCCGATGACCCGTTCCCTCCTGTTGCGCGCGCTCGTCGTGGTGAGCCTCGGCCTCGCGCCCGCTGCCCGGTCGGCGCCCGACGCGTGCGGCGGCGTGAAGCTCGAAGCCGGCGCGATTCGCCTCGGCAAGCCGCTCACCGACGCCTTCGTGAAGACGGCCGACGGGAAAGCCTGCCTCGGCGACGTGGTGAAGGAGGTCGAGCGCAACCGCCTCGTGCGCGCGGTGACGGTGGCCGCCATCGTGTCGGACGCGGAGCGCGCGAGCGGCAAGGGCCTCGACGCGGCGAAGGCCGTCGCGGCGGCGCTGGTGGACGCGGGCCTGCCGAAGAACCGCGTCTTCAGCCTCGCGCCCGCGCCGCAGCGCACCGACGTGCCCGGCCTGTCGCTGCGCTACGTCGAGCGCGCGCCGGAAGACGTCGTGGCCCGGGTGGCCGCCGCGGGCGGGAGCGTGTTCCTCGGCGCCGACGAGCGCGCCCTCAAGCCCGCCGAGCCCGGCATGCCGGTGC
The DNA here is from genome assembly GCA_025459425.1 of Myxococcaceae bacterium. Lineage (GTDB taxonomy): Bacteria > Myxococcota > Myxococcia > Myxococcales > Myxococcaceae > Xiheimicrobium. Next base: position 28,183 of record JALOQF010000014.1, read on the forward strand.
TGGTGAACGAGCTGGTGAAGACGGGCCCCAACGCGCGCGCCACCATCGCCATGAAGGACGGCAGCACCGTCGAGGTGAAGCCCGAGTCGACCATCAAGCTCGCCGTCATGCAGTTCCCCGCCGGTGGGGAGCGGCAGGTGAAGATCGAGATTCTGGGTGGCGGCATCGTGGCCGACGTGAAGAAGGCCACCCAGCTCGGCCGCTTCGAGGCCTCGACGCGCGTGGCGGTCGCCTCGGTGCGCGGCACGCAGTTCCGGCTCGGCGTCTCGGAAGACAGCGGCGCGCGCCTCGAGACCCTCGAGGGAGTCGTCGGCGTCGCGCCGGCGAACGACCCGTCGGCCACGCCGGTCGAGGTGAGCGCGGGCCAGGGCACGCTGGTGAGCGCCGAGGGCAAGGTCGAGCCGCCGAGCGCGCTCCCGGCCGAGCCCGTGCCCACCGCGCCGCTGAAGGGGGCGCTGGGGGCCGACGCGCGGCTCGACTGGCAGGCCGTCACCGGCGCCACCAGCTACCGCGTCGAGCTGGCGCGCGACCCCGACTTCCTCGTCGACGCGAAGAGCGCTTCGACCGAGGCCACCACGCTGTCGTGGCCCGAGGCGCTCGCGAAGGGCAAGTGGTTCTGGCGCGTCACCGCCGTCGACGCGAAGGGCTTCTCGGGCCCCTCGTCGAAGATCTACGCCTTCACGGTGGGCAAGTGACGAAGCCCGGCCGCCTCGACCTTCCGGGCCTTGGGCTCGTGGGAGGCGCGCTCGCCCTCTGGGTGATGCGCGACGAGGCGGCGTGGGCGTTGACGGCGCGCTTCAAGGAGGTGGGGTTTCCTCCGCTGGCGCTGTTGGTGCGCGCGAGCGTCGCGCTGCTCGGCGCGGCGGGCCTCTTCCGGGTTCGCGACACCCTGCGGGCGCTCGGCGCGGGGGCGCTGGGTGTGCTCGACGCGGCCGAGGCGCGGCTCTCGGCGCTGCCCACCACCCGGGGCCGCGTGCTGCGGTCGCTCGCCCTCACGCTCGTCGCCTCGGGCCTCACGCTGACGCTCTTCGAGGCCACGCCGCTGGGGCCGATGCTCGAGACGCGCGTGCTCGACCTCTTCTTCCGCCTGCGCTTCCCCGAGCGCTCGCAGGCCGAGCTCGCGACGGGCCAGGCGCTCCCCTCGGCCAACCCCCAGCCCGACGTGGTGGTGGTGGCCGTCGACGACGACACCATCTCGCACCTGGGTTGGCCGCTCCCGCGCGTCCACTACGCGCGGCTGCTCGAGCGGCTCTCGACGGCAGGCGCCCGCCGGGTAGCCTTCGACGTCGCCTTCGTGGACGCGTCGCGTGAGCACCCGGAGTGGGACACGGCGCTGGGCGCGGCAGCCCGGGCGGCGCCCACCTCGGCCTTCACCTTCACCGTCGCACGGCTGGGCACCGACGCGCGGCCGACCATGTCGGAGCGCGCGCTGGCGGCGCTCGACGCCAACTCGATTCCGCTCCACCCCTCGGCCGAGCGGCTGCCCCCGTACCCTGCGCTCGTGGGCGGAGACGTGGCGCCGCAGCCGGTGCTCGACGCGCTGCTCGAGTCGGGCCGGCCGCTGGCGATGGCGAACGTGCTGCTCGACTCGGGTGACGACCTCTTGCGGCACTCGCTCGTGGTGGCGCGCCTGTCGGGCCGGCTGCTGCCCTCGCTGTCCTTGCGGCTCGCGGCCGAGGAGCTCGGTGTGCCGCTCTCCTCCATCCGGGTGGAGCCGGGCTCGCACGTCGACCTCGGGGGCCAACGGCGCATTCCCATCGACGCGCTCGGGCGCACGCTGGTGCGCGCCCAGGGCCGGCACGACACGCGCGGCCAGGGACCGTTCCAGTACGTGTCGATGTGGTCGCTCTTGCGCACCGACGTGACGCTCACCCTGGCCGGCAACCCGCTCGGAGAAGACCAGCGCTTCGTGCTCGACGAGCAGACGCGCGTGACGAAGGACGGGGTGGTGGTGCCGGCGGCCGAGGTCGAGGGCCTCGTGCACGAGGGGGCGTTCCTCGCAGGCCGGGCCCGCTACTCGACGGACCCGGGCCGCATCGTCGAGCTGGCGTTCTCGTCGACGGCGCCGCGGCCGCCAGAGCCCGACTTCGAGCTGCTCGACGAGCACGTCATGCGCTTCGGCACGCTGGTGGCCTCGACGAAGCGCAACCAGCTCGACCCGGCGCTCTTCACCGGCAAGCACGTGCTGGTGGGCTCGACGGCGCTGGCCGCCGCCGACCTGCGGAACACGCCGCTGGGTGAAGCGCCCGGCGTCGAGCACCACGCCACGATGCTGGCGAACATCCTCCACCAGGACTTCTTCACCGAGACGCCCCGGTGGGCCGGGGTGCTCTTCGTGCTCGCGGCGGCGCTCCTGGCGGCGCTCGGGGGCCTGTCGTTGTCGAGCGAGCTGGCGCTGCTGTCGACGGCGCTGCTGCTGCTCGCGTGGCTCACCGCCTCGTATGGCTCGTTCGTCTCGGGGGTGCGGGTGCCCGCCGTCGCGCCGGCGGTCTCGGCCTCGCTCAGCGCGCTCCTGGTGCTCGTGCTCGGCGCGCGCGCGGCCCGGCTCGCCCGTCGCAAGGCCGAGTCCGAGCGCGAGTTCGTTCGCCAGACGTTCGGCCGCTACCTCACCGAGCAGGTGGTGCAGCAGCTCCTCGACTCACCCGACGGGCTCGCGCTCGGCGGCAAGCGCGGCTTCGTCACCATCATGATGACCGACCTGCGGGGCTTCACGAGCATGTGCGGCACCATGGAGCCCGAGGCGGTGGTGAAGCTGCTCAACCACTACCTCGAGGCGATGACGCGCATCATCACCCGCTACGGCGGCACCATCGACGAGTTCATCGGCGACGCCATTCTCGTCGTCTTCGGCGCCCCGGTTCCGCTCGAGCACCCCGAGCTCCGCGCGGTGGCCTGCGCCATCGAGATGCTCAACGTCATGCCCGACATCAACGCGTGGAACGCGAAGCACGGCCTGCCCGCCGTCGAGATGGGCATCGGCATTCACAGCGGCGAGGTGGTGCTGGGGAACATCGGCTCCGAGCTGCGCGCGAAGTACGGCATCGTCGGCGCCACCATCAACCTCACCTCGCGCGTCGAGTCGTACACCGTCGGCGGCCAGGTGCTGCTCTCGGAGACGACGCGCGAGCGGTGCGGAGACGCGCTCACCGTCGGCGCCTCGCAGGTGGTGTCACCCAAGGGCGTGAAGGGCACGATGACCATCTTCGAGGCGCTCGGCGTGGGCGCGCCCTTCGAGGTGTCGCTCACCTCGGCCGCCGAGGCGCTGGCGCCGCCCAACCGCGTGCTCGAGTTCCGCTACGCGCTCATCAAGAACAAGCAGGTGTCCGACGAGGTGCGCGTGGCGCGGGTCGAGGCCTTGTCCGACCGCGGGCTCGAGCTGAAGGTCGACGAAGCGCTCCCCACGCTGAGCGACCTGAAGCTCGAGCTGCTCGAAGACGGCGCCCCGCGCCCCGGCGAGCTCTACGGCAAGGTGCTCAAGGCCGACGTGCGGCCGAACGTCGTCTACCTGCGCCTCACCTCGGTGCCGAACGAGCTGCGCCCCGTGCTCGAGGCCGCGCGCTCCGTCGTCGCCCCTCCGTCCGTGCCGGTCGCGCCGTCTGCCCTGGTGTCGTCATGAGAGCCTGCCTCGTCGTCGCGTTCTTCGTCCTGTCGGGCTGCAGCTGGCTCACCGCGCCACCGAGCGCGTGCAGCGATGGCGTCGTGAATGGTGAAGAGACCGACGTCGACTGTGGCGGCCCCGGGTGTGGGCCCTGCGCTGGCGGGCTGGCGTGCCTCGAGGCCGACGACTGCGCTTCGGGCGCGTGCGTGCTCAACCGGTGTGAAGGCCCCAGCTGCGTCGACGGCGTCACCACGGGCACCGAGAGCGACGTCGACTGCGGCGGCGACTGCGCACCGTGCCGCGTGGGCCAGGCGTGCCGCGAGCCAGACGACTGCGAGACGGGCGTGTGCCTCTCGGGCGCCTGCGCCGCGGTGTCCTGCAGCAACGGCGTGCGCGACGGCGACGAGACCGACGTCGACTGCGGCGGCGGCACCTGCGCGGCCTGCGCCGATGGGCGCACCTGCCGACGGAGCAGCGACTGCGCGACGGCCTCGTGCGCCGACGGCCAGTGCGGCGCCGCGTGTCTGCCACCACTGGTGCGCTGCGGCGGCGCCTGCGTCAACCCGCAGACGAGCGCGACGCATTGCGGAGCCTGCGGCGTGGCGTGTCAGGGCGGCACGGCCTGCGTCCAGGGCCAATGCGTCCAGGCGTGCGCGGGCGGCGCGCGCTCGTGCAGTGGGGCCTGCGTCGACCCGGACAGCAACCCGCTGCACTGCGGCCAGTGCGGCAACGCCTGCACGCCCACCGAGCGCTGCGTGTTCGGCGCCTGCGTCGCCTCGTGCCCCCCGGGGACGGCGCGCTGCGCGGGGGCCTGCGTGTCGACCCAGCGCGACGCCCAGCACTGCGGCCAGTGCGGCACGGCCTGCGCCGCGGGCCAGGCCTGCATCAACGGAGCGTGCGCCACCGGGTGCCCGGCGCCGTTGTCCACGTGCGGCGCGACGTGCGTCGACCCGCGCAACGACGCGCTCCACTGTGGCGGCTGCAACCAGGCCTGCCCGGCCCGGCCGCAGAGCGTCTCGGCGTGCGTCGCGAGTTCCTGCGTGCTCGCGGCGTGTCAGCCCGGCTTCGAAGACTGCAACGGCGTCGCGACCGACGGGTGCGAGGCGCCGCTCTTCGCCGACCCGCTCAACTGCGGGCAGTGCGGCATTCGCTGCGCACAGGGGCAGATGTGCCAGAGCGGTGTGTGCAACTGCCCGCTGCCTCCGGGGCCGTACCTGATGACGTGCATCAACTGCACGGCCTGCAACGACACGTTGTCGTGCCAGTGCTTCGTGCAGGGCCTGCCAGTGCCGGCGAGCATCTCGCTCACGCCGCCGTGCCCGGCGTACTTCAACTGCAACGGGAGCCTGCAGTGCACCGCCTGCTGAGCCATCTCTCCTTCGTCGCGCTGCTCGCCGGCGTCCTCGCCTGCCCTCCACGCCCGGGCCCGGGCACGTGTGACGACGGCCTCACGTCGGGGGGCGAGAGCGACGTCGACTGCGGTGGGCCCGGGTGCCCACGGTGCGCGCTGGGAGCGTCGTGCTTCGCGGCCGAAGACTGCGCGTCGGCGGCCTGCGCGCGGGGCCGGTGCGTCGAGCCGTCGTGTCAGGACGGGCAGCGCGGGCCAACGGAGTCCGACGTGGACTGCGGCGGGCCCTGTCGGCCGTGCACCGAGGGGAGCCGGTGTGGCGGCGGCTCCGACTGCGTCAGCGGGGTCTGCAGTGAGGGCGTGTGTCTGGCGCCGACGTGCAGCGATGGCGTGCGAAACGGCCGGGAAACCGACCTCGACTGTGGAGGCGGCAGCTGCCCGCCGTGCGCCGTCGACGGAGGCTGCGCGCGCAACACCGACTGTGCCGCCGGGGCCTGTCTCGACGCGCGCTGCGTCTCCGGGTGCGGCGCGCCGCTGTTGGCCTGCGGGCCGCTCTGCACCGACCCACGCGTCGACGCCCTCAACTGCGGGGCGTGCGGCACGACGTGCCCACCTGGTCGCGCGTGCATCGCCAGCCAGTGCGTCCTCGCGTGCCCGCCGGGGCTGACGGCCTGTGACGGAGCCTGCGTCGACCTCGCGGCGTCCGTTCTCCACTGTGGTGCCTGCGGCGTCAGCTGCCCGCCTGGCCGCTTCTGCCTCTCGGGGCAGTGTGACACCGGCTGTCCCGCGGGCCGGGTGGCGTGCGGGCCCGAGTGCGTGCTGCTGCAGGCCGACCCCGCGCACTGCGGTGCGTGCGGAGCTTCGTGTGCGCCCGGGCAGGGCTGCTTCGACGGCGGCTGCCAGGACGTGTGCGCGCCGCCGCTGCGGGCCTGTGATGGCGGGTGCGTCGACCCGCGGGTCGACCCCGACCACTGCAACGGCTGCGGCCAGGTGTGCCCACCCGTCGCGAACGCGGCGCGGCTCTGCCTCGGCGGAAGCTGTGGGCGGGCCAACTGCACCTTCGGCTTCGGCGACTGCAACGCGAGCCCGGGCGATGGGTGTGAGACGTCGCTGAGAACGAACCAGAACTGCGGCGCGTGTGGCGTCGCGTGCAGCCTCGGCGAGATGTGTGACGCCGGCGTGTGTGACTGAACCGAGGGAGAGCCGTCATGGGAGACGCAGTGCGCGAGCTGAAGGACAAGGCCACCGAGCTGACGCTGAAGGGCAAGCTGCCCGCCGCCATCGAGGCCTGGCAGAAGGTGGTGGCCGCGGCGCCCGACGACGTTCCCGCGCGGCAGAAGGTGGCCGAGCTGCAGTCGAAGGCCGGGCGCTTCGCGGACTCGGTCGCGACGTACGAGGAAGTGGCGAAGCGGTACGCCGAGAAGGGGCTCTTCTTCAAGGCGTCGGCCGTGTGCCGGCTGATTCAGGGCAGCGACCCGGCGCATCAGCGCACGCTCGACCTCATCGCGTCGCTCTACGCGCGCAGCAAGCCCGCGACGCCGCCGAAGCCCGTCGCCACGCCCGCGCCCGAGCCAGAGGTCATCATCGACCTCGACGAGCCCATCGCGCCGCCCACGGCCAGCGGACTGCCGTCGATTCCGCTCTTCTCGATGTTGTCCGAGGCCGAGCTCAAGGAAGTCCTGCGCACCAGCATGGAGGTGCGCGCCTTCGTGAAGGGCGACGTGGTGGTGAGCGAGGGCGCTCCGGGCGACTCGATGTTCGCGCTGTCGGAAGGGGCGGCCGGCGTCTTCCGGGCGCACGGCACGCCGAACGCGCGACGGGTGGCGGCCATCGGCGCCGGAGACAGCTTCGGTGAGGTGGCGCTCGTCTCGGGTGCCTCGCGTGTCGCCACCGTCGTCGTCGAGTCCGAGACGGCCGTCGCGCTCGAGTTCCCCCGCGAGGCCATCTACGACGTGGCGCGCCGGTTTCCGCCGGTGCGGCAGCGCATCGAGGCCTTCACGCGGGAGCGGCTGCTGCTCAACCTCATGCGGGCCAACCCGGTGCTGCGCGCGTTGCCGGAGTCATCGCGGGCGGCGCTCCAGGCGGCCTTCCGGGTGAAGCGCGCGAACGATGGCGAGGCGCTGGTGACCGAGGGCTCGGCGGCCACGGGCGTGTCGATGCTCCTGCGCGGCGTGTGTCTAGTGACGCACCAGAGCGGCGAGCGCTACCCGGACCTGAAGGAAGGCGACTTGTTCGGCGAGGTCTCGGTGCTGACGGGCGGCCCGGCCACCGCGACGGTGACGGCGATGGGCGAGGTGCTGACGCTCCAGGTGTCGGCCGAGGCCTTCACCGCCATCGTGCTGTCGGACCCTGCGGCGGCGCTCGCCGTGAAGACGCTCGCGAAGCAGCGCGTCGACCGCACGGCCCAGTACGACAAGGACTTCGGCATCGCCTTCGTGCTGGAGGACAGCCGGGTGTGACGGTGCTGGCCTCGACGCGCTCTGACAAGGTGGAGGCAACCGTTCGACGATGAGACAGACCGCCGGGTGGTGCTCCGACGACTGCCAGGTGACGGCCCTGCCTGGGACGCCGCCATCGAGTACGGCATCGATGTCGCCCAGCTCGAGCTGAACCCCGAGCTCACGCCAGAGCAGCGCATCATCCAGCTGATGGAGTTGTTGCGCCTCCACGACGAACTTCGCCCCTCAGGACCCGTGCTTGACGATCAAGGCCCCCGTCTTCCGGCCCGATGAGATTCGTCATTGGAGGTCTGGCCGCGATCGCCGGCGCTCAGTACAGGTCAGCCGGCAGCAGCAGGTGAAGAATCTCTTCGGCGCGCTGTGACTCGCCCCGCGCCGGCGCTTCCCGGCGCACTTCATCGCCCGCGGTCCACGAAACCTGGCCCTGTGGATCCACCGCGATGCGCCACGCGTTCTCGGGCGACAGGTCCCGGTCGATGGCGGCGCCGAGCTCCTGGCCGAGCGCCTCGCACTCGATGACGAGGCCCATCTCGGTGTTGTGCGCCCAGCTCCGCGGGTCGAGGTTCATCGAGCCGATGAGCAGCCGCTTGCGGTCGACCACGATGACCTTCGCGTGCAGCCCCACGAAGCCCGACGAGACGGGCGGCGTGTCGGCCACGGAGCTGCGCAGCTTCGCGTCGTGCCGGAACTCGTACAGCTCGACGCCGCCCATCACGAGCCTCGGCCGCCACTCGGTGTAGTGCGCGTGCACGCCGGCCGCGTCGGTCGAGGCGAGCGAGTTCGTCAGCATCGCGAAGCGCACCCCGCGCTTCACCTCTTCGGCGGTCCGGTTGAACACCACCTCGTCGGGAATCACGTAGGCGTTGGCGACGAGGATCTCGCGGTTCGCCTCGGCGAACAGCTTGCGAATCGTGTTCGGCATGTGGTGCGTGAGCGAGTCCTCTTCTGGCGTGTCGGTGACGGCGCGCGCGGTGCCGACGTGGAGCGTCTTCTCCAGCGCCGCCACCTCGGCGCTCCAGTCCTGCTCGGCCAGCGGGAACCGCGTCAGCGTCGTCGCGGCCTTCAGCTTCGCCTCGAGGGCCTGCCGCTCCTGCTCGTAGGTGACGAGCGTGCCCCCGGCCTCGAGCCCCTTCTGCGGCACCACCCACTGGCTGTTCCAGTAGCGGTCGAACACGCCCGACACCTCGCGCGACGCAGGCCCCACCGTGAGGACGTCGACGTCGCGGAAGTTGAAGCCCTCGGAGAGCCCGAAGTACTCGTTGCCCAGGTTGCGCCCGCCGACGATGGCTGCGCGGTTGTCGGCGATGAGCGCCTTGTTGTGCATGCGCTGGTTGAGCCGGGTGAAGTCACCGAGAAACTCGATGGCCCGGCCGCCCGCCTCGCGGTTCGCCCACGGGTTGAACACGCGCAGCTCGATGTTCGGGTGCGCGTCGATGGCGGCGTTCGACACGTCACGCAGGCGCAGGCGCTTGCCGTCGTCGATGGTCGTCATGTCGTCGACGATGAGGCGCACCTTCACGCCCCGGTCGGCCGCGTCGATGATGCGCTTCAGAATCAGCTCACCCGACTCGTCGCCCCACCAGAGGAACGTCATGAGGTCGAGCGAGTGTCGCGACGAGTCGATGAGCGCGAGCCGCCAGCGCAGCGCGTCTTCGTTGGTGTCGAGCAGCTTGAACCCCGAGCGTGTGTCACTGAGGCGCTCGTGCAGCGCGTTCTCGAGCGTGGCGAACGGCCCGGTGCGGCCGGGGCTGGCGGCGAGCTCTTTCGGGCGGGTCGTCTTCTGGAGCGACGCGCAGCCCACGACGAGACAGCAGACGAGCAATCGACGAACCATGCAGTCACTCTGGCATGGCTTCAGCTCGTCCAGCCCACCCGATTCCGGCCCGCGCGCTTGGCGGCGTAGAGGGCTTCGTCGGCGCGGTGCATGAAGGCCTCCACCGCCTCACCGGGCCGGTACATGGTGCCGCCCATCGTGGTGGTGATGCGAATGCCGCGCTCGTTGCCGGGGTGCGAGAAGGTGCCCACGGCCATGCGCAGGGCCTCGGCGCGCTTGAAGGCCGCCATCTCGTCGAGGTCGGCGAGCAGCACGATGAACTCGTCTCCGCCGATGCGGCACGGCAGATCGGTGCGGCGCACCTGCTCGCGGAGGATGCGCCCCACCTCTTTGAGCACGAAGTCGCCGGCCGCGTGGCCCATCGAGTCGTTGACGGGCTTGAAGTGGTCGAGGTCCATCGCGATGAGGGCGAGCCCTTTGCCGATGGCCTGCGCGCGCTGCATGAAGGCCGGGAGCTCGGCGTCGAAGGCGCGGCGGTTGAAGAGGCCGGTGAGGCCGTCGGTGCGGGCGCGCTCCTCTTCGGCCGAGAGCTGGCGCCGCGTGAAGTCGAGGCGCGCGATGGTGTCCTGCAGCTCCTGGTTCTGCCGGCGCAGGTCGGCCACCAGGTTCTTCTCGGCGTCGACGAGGAAGGCGGTGGTGCGGCGCAAGAGCGTGAAGATGGCGCGCGGGTGGCTCGAGAGCAGCGACTGAATGCTCGTCTGGTCGAGCACCAGCACGGCGGCTGGGCTCGTCGTCACGATCGTCGCCGAGCGTTTGTGGCCCGGGTTGATGAACGAGAGCTCGCCGAAGTAGCTCCCCGGCGCGTACTGGCGAACGGCACGCCCGCCCTGCACGCGCGCCTCGGCGTGGCCCTCGACGAGGAAGAACATCGAGTCGCCGGGCTCTCCTTCGGCGACGAGCACGTCACCCGGTGCGCACGGGCGCCGAACGCCGGCGGCGAAGATGGCCGTCACTTCGTCGTCGGTGAAGGCGTGGAGGGGCGAGTCCTTCGGGAAGCGGTCGTCCATTGCCGAGACGTTGAGTCTCCCACGCCCCACGTCAGCGGGCACGCACGAGGTTGTTCCGGCACGTGCTGGGCACCGTCACGCCGAGAGCGCATCGTCGAGCCTTACCGCTGCAACCCGAACACCGCGGCGGACGTAGGACACACGCATGGCCGACCCCATCACCCCCGAAGCGCTCTTCCGGCGTCGCCGCGAGTTCCTCCAGAACGCGGGGCTCCTCGCCGCCACCGCGGTCGTCACGGGTGGGAGCCTGTATGCCGCGTCGGGTGGTGGTGCGCGGCGCCGCGCAGAGACGTTCGCGGGCCCGGCACCGCAGGCACCGATGCCGACTGGCCCCGACGGCGAGCAGCTCACCTCGCTGCGCGACGTCACCAGCTACAATAACTTCTACGAGTTCGGCCTCGAGAAGGAGGACCCGGCCGCGCTGGCGAGCCGGCTGACGCTGCGGCCGTGGACGCTCTCGGTCGAGGGCGAGGTGAACGAGCCCCGCACGTTCAACATCGACGCGCTCACGAAGGCCTTCCCGCTCGAAGACCGCGTGTACCGCTTCCGCTGCGTCGAGGCCTGGTCGATGGTGATTCCGTGGCAGGGCATTGCGCTCCGCGCGCTGCTCGACGCGGTGAAGCCCACGAGCCGCGCGAAGTACGTCGTCTTCGAGAGCGTGGTGCGGCCCGAGGAGCTCCCGGGACAAAAGGCGCAGCTGCTCCCGTGGCCGTACGTCGAAGGGCTGCGCCTCGACGAGGCGATGAACGACCTGACGCTGCTCGCGACCGGCCTCTACGGAAAGCCGCTCGAGGCGCAAAACGGCGCGCCGGTGCGGTTGGTCGTCCCGTGGAAGTACGGCTTCAAGAGCGCCAAGAGCCTGGTGCGCATTCGCCTCGTCGAGGAGCAGCCTGCGACGACGTGGAACGTGGTGGCGCCGACCGAGTACGGCTTCTTCGCCAACGTGAACCCGTCGGTCGACCACCCGCGCTGGAGCCAGGCCACGGAGCGTCGCATCGGTGAAGCCGGCCGCCGCCCCACCCTGCCGTTCAACGGCTATGGCGACCAGGTGGCGTCGCTCTACCGCGGGGTCGACCTCACGAGGTTCTTCTGAGCACCGCGCGCTCGACCACCTCACCCTTCTCGGGGGCTCGACTCGACGGCTGGCTCGTGCCCGGGCTCGTGCTGGGCGCGGCGTCGGCGTGGCTCACGTGGGTGCTGTTGGCGCTGGGTGGGCACCTGGGTGCGGACCCGGTCGACACCCTCATCGACCGCTTCGGAAAGTCGACGCTCTGGCTGCTCGTCGCCACGATGGCGTGCACGCCGTTGCAGCAGTGGCTGGGCTGGACGTGGCCGGCGCGCGTCCGTCGTGCGCTCGGCCTGCTCACCTTCGCGGGAGCGACGCTCCACATCGGCACCTACGCGCTGGTCGACCAGCAGCTCGACCTCGGGGTGCTGCTCGACGACGTGACGAAGCGGCCCTTCATCACGTGGGGCTTCTTCGCGTTCGTCCTCATCGTGCCGCTCGCGCTGACGTCGACCAACGGGTGGGTGAAGCGCCTCGGCTACCGGGTGTGGAAGCGCCTGCACCGGCTCGTGTACGTGGTGGTCGCGCTCGGCGTGCTGCACTTCCTCCTGCGCGTGAAGAAGGACGTCACCGAGCCCCTGCTCTTCGGTGCCGTGTTCGCAGCGCTGCTGCTGGCCCGGGTCGTCTGGGCGCTTCGCGGTGACTGACTCGAGGAAGCGTCGGCTCCTCCCGGTACCTGGCGCCCGCCCGAGGTGCCGATTCCCCGAAGCTGCGTGGCACGAGCTCACTCGGCCCGGCGCTTCTCGGCCCCGCCTGCAACCGGACGGGTCGGCTCAGAGGCACCCAGACACTGCGCGTGACGGAAGCCGAACCGGGCCTGACGACGGCGGCAGTCGTCGACGAGGTGCTCTTCGCAGCAGCCTCGGAACGGCTCGACGTCGGGCAGGCACCAGCCTCGAGGTGCTCCGAGGGCCGCCTCGTGGCCGAGTAGAACGCACTGCTGGAGCTCCTTCGGGTGTGACGTGGCGCCTCGTCGACGGGCTCGACCGCGCGGACTGAGGCGCGCTACTCGACGACGCCCCGCAGCACGCGGTCGACCGCGACGTGGTTCCCGGTGTTCCCACCCACGGAGTAGATGAACTGCCGCCAGGCCGGCGTGTGATGCACGTGGGCGCGCGCGAAGGGGAGCGCGCTACTGAGCGAGAAGGGCCCGAGCGTGTCGCCCCGAAGTTCCGCGCGCCAGACGGTTCCGGTGGGAACGAGGTTCTCGAGGCCGCCCACCACGTACACGGCCCGGCCGACGACCGTCGCGCTGCCAGCCACCGAGGCGAAGGGCAGCTCGAAGCGGGCCCACGGGCCGAGGTTGCCCTCTGCATCGATGGTGGTGACGAGCCCATCGCGGTAGTCCATGGGGTCGAACCCGATGCCTGAGCCGTCGATGCCGCTGAAGACGAAGAGGCGCCGGCCCACGATGACGCTCGAGTGGTGGGTGCGCGGCTCGGGGAGCGTCGACACCGTTGCCCACGGCCCGAGGTCGCCATCTGCCAGCACCTCGGCGCGAAGCACCTCGGTGGTGGCGAGCCCGGCCGACACGTTCAGACCTCCAATGACGTAGACCCAGCGCTCGAAGCCGTGTCCGCTCGCGTGAAAGTGCGGCGCGGGCAGGGGGCGCTCCCGGCGCCACCCGAGCGGCAAGCCCGTGTGTGACACCTCGAGGCTCGTGACCTCGGTGGTGAAGCCGATTCGGCCGCCGACCACCGTCTTTCCGCCGAGCACATAGGTGCGGGCACCCACCGACGCGAGGGCACTGCCCGTCTGGAACACCAACGGTGCAGGCCCGCGCACCCAGGGGCTCACCTCGCCCGACGGCGACAGCATGGCCGACCAGAGGTCGTTCCTCGCGCCGCGGGCCGGCTCGTCGATGCCGCCGGTGACATACAGCGTGCCACCGTGGTCGGTCGCCACCACGAAGGTCAGGTGGTGGTCGCGCGCCGGTGGCCCCTTCGTCTGGTCGGACCAGGCGATGGTCGAGGTGCAGCCCGCGTCACCGGGGTGAGAGAACGGTGGACACATCGGCTCCCCAACGCCACCATCGGCGCCCACCAGGGTCGAGTCGGGTGAGGCGTGGTCGTTTCCGTGCGGCGCCTCGTCGGGCGTCGGAAGGAATTCGGGCGCGCAGGCGCCAAGCAGAAAACACAGGAAGAATCGCGACATGTCCGTCTCCACCGTTGGGGTTGCAGGGTGAAGAAGCCACTGAGCGGAAATGTGACTGGCTCAGGGGCTGAAGAGCTCCCGGCTCAGCCACAGGTCGGTGTCGATGACGCGCACCCCCAGCGCGAGGCCACCGCGCGGACCCGGGATGATGTCGGTGATGGCCCGCTGGGCGTCTTCGAACAGCACCGTCGTTCCACCGTCGTCGTCGAGCGCGACCAGCCGGTAGCGGCCGGTCTGCCGAAGTGGGCCTGACACCAGCGTGCGCCCCGGGGTCGAGGCGAGGGCGTAGACCGTCTCGAAGGCCTCGAGTGGGCGAACGGCGAGCGTCTGTCCCTCGAGGTCGCGCTCGACGAGCTGCCCGCGCCCATCGGTCACCAGCACGGTGGCTCGGTCGGTCAACGTCCACCGGCCGTAGCGCTCCCGCAGGTCGGGGACCGAGAAGAGCCGTCGCGGAGAGCCGGCGAACCCGAGGGCGTAGAACACGTAGGCCTCGTCGGGCCAGCCCAGCACACAGGGCTCGTGCGCTCCGGCGCAGTGCACCTCGGCACGAGGGGGCACGTTCCGGCTCAGGCTGATGGCCTCGTCGAGCCGGCCAGGCAGGGCGATGCGCTCGACACCGCCATCGCGAAAGACGCGCACCAGCTCCCAGGTGGCGAGCCCACCGTCCACCGGGCCGCTCGTCGTCCACGCGACGAGCTGGTCATCGACCGCCAGGGCGGCGCTCTGCCAACTGCCTACCGGGAGCCGAACGACGTCGCCGGTGGAGGTGGTACCGACGACCGAGGGCACCCGCGCCCGAACCTGGGTGCGCCAGAGCGTCCCGTCACCGCTCCAGGCGCTGGGCCGCTCATCGAAGTCCGACACGGACATGGGCGTGAGCGTCGCACCGACGAGACGTTCGGTCGTGCGCTTCACCTCGTGGCGCAACGTCAGGAGCGCGCCAGTCTGGCTGATGCTCAGGCCCGACACCGTCTCGTCGTCGATGGCATCGATGCGCCGAACGGCTCCGCTGGCCCGGCCCTCCCGCGACAACGGTTGGAGGAGAATGGAGACGCCGCTCCCGGCCGACGGCGCCTCGGCCTCGACCCACGCAATGCCCTCGGGGTGCCATGCAGCCACGACCGGCATCCACGGTTGGGTGAGGCGCTCCGAGCAATGCGCCCACGTCACCTCGAGGTCCGCCGTCACCACCGCCTCGACACAGCGGACCCAGCCTGAGCGCTGGAACTGCTGCCTGGCGAGCACGAGGTGGCGGCCGTCGGGTGAGAAGGCCGCGTAGAGAAACGTCTCGCGCTCCCGGGCTGCGCGCACGAGCGTCTCGCCCCGGCGATGCACCGTCAGCCGTTCGTCGTCGACCTCGACCACCTCACCGGCTGGCCCCACGTCGGCCGTGCGCGAAGCCGTTCGCCACACCACCGAGCCGTTCGAACCGTCGGCGTCGAGCCGCCACAGCACGGTTCCCCCGTCATGCGCGCCCAGCACCCAGGAGCCGTCGGGCAGGGCCCGCACGGTGCCCGGCTCGCCGCCCTCGGGCAGTTCCACGCGACGCGCTCGCGTCGGCGCGTCGACCGCGAAGAGCCCCCAGCCTTCGTCGTCGGCCGAGAGGACCCGCAGGCCGTCAGCCGAGAGGGCCGCCGCGATGATGGGCCGGTCGACCCGGTTGGCCGTCAAGCGCAGGTGCTGTCGCTGCAGGCTCACCGACTGAGAGCCCCTTCGGACCTGCAGCACCACCAGCAGCCCTGCCAGCGCGAGCCCAGCCCCCAGCCACGCGGCCGCCCATCGCCTTCGTGGAGGGGCTTCCAACACGGCCACCAGGGCCTCACCGGACGCTGGGCGTGCGTCCGCCTCTGCAGCGAGGCACTGGCGGATGAGCGCACCCACGGAGCCCAGACGCGCGAGCCGGGCCAGCGGCCTGGTGGAGCGCTCGCCGAGCAGCACCTCTTGCGCGAGCACACCGAACGCGAAGGTGTCGAAGCGCGCGTCTCTGGGCCCTGGCGACGTGGCCTCTGGCGGGGCGTAGTCGGGCGTGCCCCCAGACGAGCGGGTCGTGCCCGTGGGTTGCGCGACGCCGAAGTCGAGCAGCTTCACCGAGCCGTCGTCACCGACGACGACGTTGTCTGGTTTGACGTCGAGGTGCACCCAGCCGCGCGCGTGCACGGCCCGCAGAGCCCTCGCCACCCCGCGCAGGAGTGGGCGAGCCTCGTCGAGTGACAGGGCGCCCGGTTCCAGCAGTGACCGCAGCGAGCGGCCCTGCACGAGCTCGAGCGCGATGAAGGGAAACCCGTCACGCTCGCCTACGTCATAGACGGACACGAGGTGGGGGTCGGCCAGTGAGGCGCCGGTGCGCGCTTCTTCGAGAAAGCCCCGCGAGGCCTCGGCGTCACGGCGCCAGGGCAGCTTGAGGGCGACGTCACGACCGAGCACGGTGTCGTGCGCGCGGTACACCACGCCGAAGCCCCCGGCCCCGAGAAGGGCGCGCAGCTCGAAGCGGCCCAGGCGCGCCCCTACCGGCAGCGGCGGCGCGCCCGTGGGCCCGGACGTCGGAACGGAAGCCGCGGCGATGCCGCGTAACAGTCCTTCCCAGGCCGGGTCGTCCGTCAGGGTCACTCAGGCGAACCAACCGGCATCGCTCGCGAGCGCCTTGAGGCGCGTCTTGACGCGCTCGAAGCGTTTGCGGAGCGCCGCTGCCGACACGTCCTGGCCTTCCTGCGCCAGCACCGAAGCGATGTCATTCCAGTCCATCGAGCGGTCCACACGGAGAATCAACAGGGCGCGGTCGTCGGGTGGCAACGCCTCGCGCAGTTCGTGGAGCCGCCGTTTCCAATCGGTCGCGACGTACCGCGGCGTGACCGAACGCAGAGGTTGTTCGAGGGCCTCCCAGTCGGCCTCGAGGGCGCGCTTGCGCCGGTACCCATCACGGAGCGCGCGCCGGGCGGCGTTGTGTGCGACGCCATAGAGCCAGGAGCGGAACGAGCTCTTCCCCTGAAAGGTGGCCAGCCCCGCGAGCGCATCGGCGCACGCCTGCGCGAAGAGCTCGGCGCCGAGGCTGCGGTCACTCACCACCGCCGAGAGGAACGACTCGAGCTCGCCGCCCCAGGCACGCACGGCGAGCTCGACCGCGCGCTGCGGCGTCGAAGACGCCAGCGCCGCTGCGACCGCTGCCTCTGTGTTCGTCGCGTCGACCATGGGCCCATCTGGCCGTAGTCCAGCAGCACGTGAATCTCAAACGGCTGCGCCAGGCACGGAGGCGCCGGTCGTCGTGGGACGGGACGTGGCGAACAAGCCTCTTCGGTGTCTCAGGCAGACTGCCTGGCCAGCACCAGGCCTTCGACGACACGCACAGCCATCGAGCCTGACCTGCCTCACGCGCGTGGCAACGCCAGCGAGAACACCGTGCGGCCCGGCTGCGAGGCGAGCGTCAACGTTCCGCCGTTCGCTTCCACCAGCTTCCGCGCGAGCGGCAGGCCCAGGCCGGTGCCCTTCTCTCGCGTGGTGAAGAACGGCTCGAAGATGCGCGCCTGCACCTGGGCGGGAATCCCGCTCCCCTCGTCACGCACCTCGAGGACGACCGAGGCGCCGTCTTCACGTCCCACCACCGACACCGTCTGCCCGCGCGCCGAGGCCTGCACCGCGTTCTTCACCAGGTTCACCAGCGCGCTCGTCACCAGCGACTCGTCGGCGTCGACCTTCAACTCGGGCACCTCGACGCGCAACGTCACGCCGCGCCCCTCGGCTTCACCGGCGAGGTGCCCCACCGCCTGCGTCACGAAGCGCCTCACGTCGAACGGCGCCTTCGCCACCTTCTGCTCGCGCGCGAACGCCAGGAAGTCGTCGACGATGCGCCCGAGGTAGTCGAGCTCGCGGCGAATGCGCGCCAGATGCTCCCGCGCCTCGGCCACGTTCGGCGCGTCACCACGCAGCTCCTCGTCGAGCAGGCCCGAGAAGAGCTCGATGCCGCCCAGCGGGTTCTTCACCTCGTGCGCGACGCCGCCCAGCATCATCTTGAGCTGCCGGTCGCGGCTCTCGAGGCCCGCGCGCATCGTCTCGAGCTCGCGCGCCAGCGCCTGCACCTCGACCGTCGACGCCTCGCCCGTCACCGGCGTGGAGAGGTCTCCCTTCCCAATCTGCTGCGCGCTCTGCACCAACGCCTCGAGCGGCCGGGACACCGACTGGCCCGAACCCACCGCCGCCACGGCGAGGAGCAGCAGCGTCACCAGCAACAGCCCGATGAACGCGTTGCGCAGGTCTGCGAGCGGCCCGAAGAAGGCGGCGTTTCCTTCGACCGCCACCACCGCCACCACCTTCCCGTCCTGCAGCATCGGCGCGTAGCCCGTCTTGTAGAAGGCGCCGTCGGAGCCTCGGAAGAGCACCTGAGACGACGTGCGCGTGCCCTTGAAGACGGTCTCGAGCTCGAGCGCGTCACGCAAGAGGTCCGGCACCTCGGCACCCGGAGGCAGGCCTCCACCGACGTCGAGGCGCGCGCGGCGGTCGGCGTCGAAGACGAGCACGCGCTTGAGCCCGGCCGACTGCTGCACGCCCTCGAGCGTCTTCTTGAGCGAGCGCCACGTTCGGCTGCCTTCGTCCTTCGCGTCGTCGGCGGTGAGCGAGAGCACCCGCTCCGCCGACACCTGCGAGGCCACCGACGCCGCCACGTCCGACAACGACTGGCCGAGCTGTTGCTCGAGCACGTTGCGGCTGGCACGGAAGAGCAGAAACCCACCGAGCGCGAGCACCAGCAGCGTCGGTGCGAGGAAGGCCAGGAGCAGGCGCGCGCGCAGCGTCACGCCCGGCATTCAAGCCGAGGGCTCCTCGCCCGTCAGTTCTTCTTCGCCTGCCGGCTCGCGAGAATCTCTTCCACCAGCGCCATCGACTCGTCGTCGAAGTTGAGGAACTCGATGCCCATGCCCGCCACGCGCCCCGCCACGCCCGGTGGGTTCACCCGCACCACCTTGCCCATGCCCTCGATGAGGCGACTGCCATCGGCGAGCGTGAACTGCAGGTAGATGATGCTGCCCTCTTCTTTCGGCTGGTCGGTGCGAATGAAGATGCCGCCCATCGAGAGGTTCACCGAGTACTCGGCGAGG
Organism: Myxococcaceae bacterium; assembly: GCA_025459425.1. Lineage (GTDB taxonomy): Bacteria > Myxococcota > Myxococcia > Myxococcales > Myxococcaceae > Xiheimicrobium. Next base: position 46,733 of record JALOQF010000014.1, read on the forward strand.
AAGTCTTCGAAGGTGTTGAAGCGGTACTGCACGAGGATGGAGAGCGGCGTTCGCGGGTACTTCCGTTTCTCGGCGCCCGACCCCTCACTGTCACTCATGGCGGAAGACTGTAACCCTGGACTGGCGCGTCCGCCGCTTCGTCGACAGGATCCGTCAGGTCCCTGACACGACTCCGGGAACGTCCGCATGAGCTCGAGCCTCGTCAGAATGGTGCAAGCCGGCGGCCCACAGGCGCGGGCGGCGGCGACGTCACTGCTCGACGCGGCGCGGGCTGGCACGCTCAAGCCCGCCGAGGTGGCCGAGGTGAAGGTGCTGCTCCAGCGGCCCGACCTCGCCGACGTGTTCTCCGGTGGCCTGGGGAAGGACCTGCAGGCCGCGCTCGGTGGAGGTCGGACTCCAGTGCGCGACGTGAGCCAGCTCACCGGCAGCCCCGGCGCAGTCACCGACCCACGCGCCCTGCCGAAGGAGTTCCGCAAGGACCTGCTCGTGCAGCAGCAGCAACTCGTCGACCCGCGCCTGCCGCCCGACGAGAACGCCGACCGCATGCTGGAGTTCTTCGCGCCCTACGCCGAGCGCTTCGTCGAGCTGACGAAGGGGCCACCCGGGCCAGACACGCCGGTGACGAAGCTCCCGCCCGAGGAGCAGGCGAAGACGCTCAAGCAGTTCGAGAAGGCGCTCACCGACAGCGGGTTTGGCCAGCTCGTCGATCGGCAGACCGGCCGCGACGGCGTGGTGCTCGCGCGCGCGCTGCTCGAGTCGAAGACGCCCGACGAGGTGCGTACGAAGCTCGCCGAGGTGAACGTCGACGCGCCGGGGTGGAAGAACCCGAACAACCCGAACGCGTCGACGACGCTCGCCGTCGCGCCCGCGCAGGAGCGCACGCTCCGTCACGAGCCGCCCGAGGAGGAGCTCGAGAAGACGCGCTCGGGTCGCAGCGGCAAGTTGGGAAGCAACATGTTGTGGAACGCGCTGCACCTGTTCCGCGAGGGCGCCGAGACCGAGGAAGAGAAAGAGGCGCTGAACAAGCTCATCCTCTCGGCGGGGCTGCTGCTGGTGTTCATCGCGGTGATGGCGACGGTGCTGCTGCTGACGCTGTGATCAGCCCGAGCGGTACCAGTTCTCGACATCGAGGCCGGGGACTCTCCTGAACTCTCGCTCGTTGCGAGTGACCAGGACCGCGCCCAGCGAACGGGCATGGGCCGCGATGAAGAGGTCGACCGACCCGATGAGAGAGCCCTTTCTCTCGAGCCGAGCACGGACCTCGGCGTAGTGAACCTCGACTCCGGCCTCGAGCTGCACCACTGGCAGAACGCCCAGGACGCTGCGCAGCGAGTGCTCGAGTCGAGCAGAGCGCTTCTGAATCACCCCGAACCACAGCTCGCACACCACGACGATACTCGTGCACAGCCGCTCCTGGCCGCGCTCCAGCGCTCGCTGCGCCACTGGTCCATGGGGCTCACTGACGAGCGCCGAAATGATGTTCGTATCCAGCAGGTACTTCACAGCTCGACGGCCTCCGGTGGTGGGTCTTCGACCTCGTCGAGACGGTCGGCCTTCGGGAGAGGCTCGAGCGAGGCAAGCACCTCGCGCAGCGACCGCGCTTTCACTGGCTCGAGGACCAGCCGGGGGCCGTCGCGCCAGATGAGCACCTCGCTGCCGGGCAGTTCGAGATCGCGAGGAATACGCACCGATTGGTTTCGACCATTCTTGAACAGCTTTGCGCGCCGTTGATCCGCCATACGCTGAACATAGGCTGAGACCTATGCCGCGTCGAGCGACCGACGGGGTGACGCTCACCGTCGCGAACCGCCGTCGTGTCCCCTGCTATCTGCGCCCCATGCACGCCGGCCAACACTACAGCGTCCGCGAGGTGGTCCTCTGGACCCGCTTCGCCATCGTCCTCTTCCTCGTCGTCGCGGCCGTGCCCACGGTGGCGTGGGTCGTCTTCGACCAGCACTGGCTCGCGCTCCCGTGGCAGCCGGTGGCGCTCGTCGGCACCGCCGTCGCGTTCGTCACCGGCTTCCAGAACAACGCCGCGTACGGGCGGCTGTGGGAGGCGCGGCAGATCTGGGGCTCCATCATCAACTCGAGCCGCACCTTCGCCGTGCAGGCGCTCGACCTGCCCACCGCGAGCCCGGCGGTGAAGAAGCAGCTCATCGAGCGGCACCTGGCGTGGCTCACCGCCTTGCGCTTCCAGCTCCGCGAGAAGCGCACCTGGGAGACCGTCGACCGCCACGACAACAAGAGCTACCAGGGCTTCTACGACGTGCCCGAGTGGCAGAGCGACCTGTCGACCGAGCTCGCGAAGCTGCTCCCGGCCGACGAGCACGCGCACGTGATGGCCACGAAGAACCGCGCCACGCACGCGCTCGCCGGTCAGTCGAAGGCCGTCGTCGCCCTCGCGTCCAGCGGAGAACTCACCGAGCTGCGCCTCGTCGAGCTCCAGCGCACCATCGCCGCGCTGTACGACTGCCAGGGCCGCTGCGAGCGCATCAAGAACTTCCCGTACCCGCGCCAGTTCGCCACCTTGAACGGCTACTTCAAGACGGCGCTCGTCGCCGCGCTGCCGTTCGCGCTGTTGCCCGAGTTCGAGCGGCTCGGGCCCTCACACGTGTGGCTGACGATTCCCACCTCGGCCATCGTCTCGTGGATCTTTCACATGCTCGAGAAGATCGGCGAGGCCACCGAGAACCCGTTCATGGGCGGGCCCAACGACGTGCCCATCAGCTCGATGGCGCGCACCATCGAGGTCGACCTGCGCGAGCTGCTCGGGGAACCGCCTCCGCCCGCGCTCACGCCGCGGAACAACATCTCGAGCTGAAGGCGCCGTCGAGAAGCGGTGGTCACGGGCCACGGCGCTTCAGCCGCCTCGGCTCGTTGGAATGCCAGCCCCCCGCTCGTCCCCGTCGACGGCGGTCGCGATGGGCGCTCTCCGCGAAGCTCGCCGCCTCCACCAGAGCCAGACACCTGACAACGCCAGCAGCGCGGTCGCTCCGCCCGTCGCCGCTCCGGCGACGCGCAGGAGCGTGCCACCGCCACGAGCGGCTCCGAGGTGCAACTGGGTCAGCCACGTCGTGACCGTGTTGCCGGCCACTTCACCGGTCGGCGCCTGGAAAGCCAGCAAGGCTCCGTTGGCCGCGTCGAAGAGCACCGTCGTCGCGCCATGGCGCGCTGCGACGTCGCGGTCGCTGCGCACGCGGTAGGCAAACGCGGACTTGTCGGCGAGGAGCACGAGCTGCACCGGCTCGAGCACCGTGATGCCCCGCGCGCTCGCTTGCGCTTCCATCAGCTCGCGCCCTCGCTCGAGCGCCTCGGGCCAGCCCAGCACGCGCTCTGTCCCGCCACGCGAGGGCAGCTTGCGGTCGGCGCGTTCCTCGAGCCCCAACGCGGCCCGCATCACCGGCGAATACACCTGACGCAGGTTGAAGCCGACTCCGGACCACGCGAACACGAAGAGCGCCGCCCACAGCCACAGCCCTGCCGCCCGATGCGAGGTGAAGACGAAGGTGAACGCCTTGCCCCAGCGCAGCCGCCACGATGGCCACCACCTCCACCACCAGCTCCGCCTCGTCGACGAGGGGCGCGGCGGCGGAAGGGTGAGCGCGGCGCCGACGAAGCAGTCGAGCGTCCAGAGCAGGGCGGCGACCCCCAGCAGCCACTCGCCCCATTCGCCAAGGGCCAACGAGTAGTGGAGGCGGTAGACGAAGGGCATGCCGTTCGCGGCCACGCCCTGGCGCAGGTCGCCCCACCGGCGCGACGCCAGCACCACGCCCGTGACTGGATGAACGGCGTATTCGTCGTCGCCGTGCGCGGAGTCGACGGAGAAACGAACGGGGCGGCTCACGTCGAGCTGCAGTGGAACGTGAAGCACCTTCGAGCCCGCCGGGAGCTGCTCCGCCAGACGCGCGCGAAGCTCGACCGGGGCGAGCGGCGTCGCTCCGTTCGGCGGACCCTCGAGCCGGTGCAGAGCCGGAAACAGCCATGCATCGAGGGGCTCGTAGAATGCCAGCAGCGCGCCGGTCAGGCCCACGCAGACGAGGAACAGCGTGAGCGTCAGGCCGACCCAGCGGTGCCACCACACCGCCCACCGCCGCCACCCGGGCTGCGATGCCGTCACCAGAGGCGCTCGAGCGTCAGCACGTCACCGCCGACCACCGAGAAGGCGGGCACGGGCCCGGCCCGCTCGAGCCGCACGACGTCGACCTGCGAGACCTTTCCGTCCATGGTGAAGGAGTACACTTGGTAGTAGCCCTTCCCATCGAGGGTCAGCTTGCGGCTGTTCATCGGCTGCACCGTCGAGACCGGGTACGGCGTCACCTCACCCGTCGACAGGTTGAACAGGCTCGGCGTCACAGGGAGCTCGTACCAGTCCCACATCTTGTCGGCCGGCGGCATGGCGCTCGTGGGAATCAACGTGGCCAGCGTGTGGCCGTCGTCCACCGGCCACATCGAGCGGAGCGATTGCCCCGCGGGCAGGCGCTGCACGTAGGCGTCGTCGAAGCGCCTCCCACCGGGCGCGACCCGCAGCACGCAGTCTGGCGGCTGCGGCCTGGTGGGCGAGAAGGCGGAGAAGAAGGCTCCGTCTTCGGGCACCTGGTAGTACGCGCCACTCGAGTCGACGAGGTTGCCGAGCGAGCCCTGGCAGCGGTCGTCGGTGTCGAGCGTCAGGGTGCGCTCCTTCATGTCGAACACGGCGAGGTGCGAGCGCGGGTCGACCTCGAGGGTGTCCCAGTTGAGGGCGGTCAACGAGAAGTACGCGAGATCGCCGACGACCTTTGGCTCGAAGAACTGCACCGTCAGGTTCGCGCCCACCATGGGGCGGGGCACGTCGAACGCGCGCGTCACCGTCATGGCCGTGGGGTTCCACTCGACGACCCGGCCACCAGCCTCGTTCAAGATGAAGGCCTCGGTCGCCGAACGACAGAGGTGGGCGCCCGTCCACCCGACGATGCCCTCGGTGAGCACGTTGATGGCCTTGCCCTTCTGCAACGACAGGTCATCGGCGACGTCGTACCGGGTGATGGTGCCGGCGTTGGGGTTGTAGAAGAACGCCGCGCCGCCGCAGGCGAAGGTGTCACCCTCGGGACCGAGCTCGGTGAGCCGGGCCACCTGAATGGGCTCGGTCGGCAGCTGTGCGAAGGCGCCCATGTACGCGGCCCGCCCGTCGGGTGTGTTGAAGCGCTCGGCGATGAGAATGGCGCCGTTGGGGCGTGTCATCGTCGAGGTTTCGCCGGCCGGCTTCTTGTCGGTCCCCTGGCCACACGCCAGGAAGAGGCTCGCTGCCACTCCAACTGCTCGCTGCATCGTCATCATGTGCTGCCCTCCGTTGGGCCTCGCTCGCTTTAGAGCTCGGCGGTCACCTTGAAGAAGACGGCGCGGCCAGGCCGCTGCGCGCCGAAGAAGTCGAAGGCCTTCGCGTCGGTGAGGTTCTGCACCTCGCCGGTGAAGCTCAGGGCACGCCGGTCGACTCGCACGAGGTACGTCAGCGCCGCCGAGTGCAGGAGCTGTGACGGCACCGTGCGCTTGGACTCGCGCGTGCCCGCGCTCTCCCAGAACTCGAAGAACTCGCCGACGAAGCGGGTGAACCAGGTGAACGACAGCCGGTCATCGACGAGGAAGAGCCCCGGCCACTGCAGCACCAGCGTGGCGTTGGCGAAGAGGAAGGGGCGATTGGGAATGCGGTCGCCCTCGAAGGGCTCGAGCGCTCCTTCACCCCGCACGTTGCGGACGTCGAAGAAGGTGCCGTTGAGGTCGAGCGCGACGACGTCTCCGGGCGAGGTCCAGCCAGCACCCGCTTCGACGCCCAACGAGCGAGCCCCGAGGACGTTCTCGTTGCGAAACCGGTCGCCGAAGGCTGGCAGGAGGACGATGAGGTTTTCGGTCTCGCGAAGGAACGCGTTGACGTCACCTCGCCACTGGCCCGACGCCATCCGGCCGGTGAGCAGCGTCAGGCCAAGGTTCGCGTTGTGGCTCGCCTCGGGCCGCAGCCCCAGGTTCGGGTTCGTCAGCACCGCGTCTCCGAAGAGCTCATCGGCCCGCGGCAGGCGCGTCGCATACTCGTACGAGGCCTTCGCGAAGAGACCGCCTCCGAGGCGCACGCGGAGGGAGTCTCCTGCGCCGAAGCGCAAGAGGCTCGTGTCGAGCTCGCGGAACACCTCGGCCACGGCCGTCGGCTCGGTCGAGCGCGCACCGAGCGCATACAGCTTGCCGAAGGCGAGGTTCTCGAGGCGGCCATCGAACAGACTCGCCTGGTACTCGGAGCCGATCACGAAGCTGGCCAGGGCTCGTCGAGCGGCGATGGGCGAGACCACGCGGCGCCGGTCGGTTCCGTCGCGGCTCACGACGGTTGGCGCGACCGAGACTCGCACCGCGTGCGCCGGAGACAGGTTCAGCTCGAGCACGCCGCGAACGAACGCACCGTGCTCCCGCAAGGTGTCGTCGCGGGCCTCGCCCACCTCTCCGGGTCGCTGCCGCTCGAGGGTACACCGCCCGAACCACGAGTAGATGCAGGTGGCGACGTCGAGGAAGTCGCTGCGCTGAAACGAGTAACCGCCAGTGACGTCGACCTTCGCCATCGGGCCGAGCCGGTGCAGGTAGCGCAGGTTCGCGCCGGCGCTGAAGCGGCCGAAGGTCACCTCTCCGTACGGCACCTCCATCGCCGGGTTGGTCTGAAGGTCTCGCCGGAAGTCGTTGACGAACCCCTTGAGGAGGAGCCGCTTCGCGAACGGCTGCTCCACCAGCCCGGCCTCGGCGGTCACGCCCAGCGCACGATAGCCGTCGTGAAAGCGGTACACGCGTGCTGGCACGAGCTGCCCACGGGTCTGCGGCCGCTGGTCCGGCACTTCGACGTCGACGGGGTAGTCGTTGTCGGCCACGTCGGCGAAGCCCGACACGCGGGCGAAAAGGCCTGAGGGCTGGTGCTGCGCCCGGGCCATGGCGCTCAGGCGGTGGGTGCCGAACGAACCCGCCTGGTACGACGCGAAGGCGCCCGCACCACGCACCTCGCCATCGCTGACCAGGTTGACCGCGCCGCCGAGAGCGTCGGCACCGAACCGCACCGGCACGACGCCCCGGTACACCTCGACGCGCTCGACCAGGTTGACGGGCACGTTGGCGATGCCGAACGGCCAGCCCGCCAGGTCCAGGGGCAGGCCGTCGAGAAAGAAGCGCACCTGGTCGTCGGTGAGTCCGTTGAGCGAGAACCGGGTGCTGGAGCCAAGACCGCCGCCGCGCCGAACGCCGACCCCCTGACTCCGCGCGAGCACCTCACCAAGGTCAGCGGACTGCTTCTGGGCCTCGTCCGTGGCGACGACGACCACGGCTTGTGGTGACTCGCGGAGCCGCTCCGCAGCACCGGGCCCGCGCACCACCGTCTCGCGCACCAGCGTCACCCCCGCATCAGGCCGCACTGACGGCACCACGTCGGCTTCGCGCGCCCCGTCACCGTCGACGAGCCCGCCGTCCATCGTCGCACTCCCACCGGAGCGCTGGTCTTCAGCCGGGGACCGCGCCGCGGCCATCGAGGCCACGACGAAACCCAGCGCCAGCCCCCATGACCCAATTTCGACTTTGCAAACCATTCTCATTTGCAATAACACACCGCTCGCGGTGGGCGCAAGGCCCCGCGTGGGGCGGTCCAAAGCTGCAGGTTCTCGTGGCGCGCCGACGCGAGCGGCGAAGACGACCCACGGCGACCCCGGGGTGAGGTGTCACCGTTGCTTCGTGCGCGTCACCCCTGAGAAGGCGGCGTCAACGAAACGCGTGCAAGAGCCACGGGAGCAACCGCCCCGTCGTCACCAGCCCCATGTGGTCGAAGCGCTCCGACTGGAACGACACCAGCTTCGCCCTGCGCACCTTCGCCGGCAGCTCGTCATAGAGGTACGGCAGGTCGTCGAGCTTCACGGCCTCGGGCTGCCGCTTCAAGAACCACTCGGCGCGCTGCTGCGTGTCGAAGCCCACCAGCACGAGCTGCCGCGTCTTCGCCTCGGCGTCCGTCACCCACGCGCGGAACTCGTCGTCGTTGCCATACAGCCCATCGACGAGGAAGACCTGCTCGAGCGGGCCATGCGAGAGCCACTCGACGATGGTCTTGTAGGCGCCGCTGTGGCCCACCACGACGAGGCGCTCCGGCAGCTTCTGGCGGGTGCGCCTGGCCACCGCGTCCAGCAGCTGCGTCACGTCGGGCCAGAAGATGGGGTCTTTCCCGCCGCTGCGCGCTTCGGGCGCGATGAAGATGGCGTTGCGGCCTGAGTCGCGGAACTGCGTCACGAGCTGGTGCTCGAGCACCGCCTTGTCGACGTCGGTGAAGAACCCATGGAGGTAGATGACGGTGACGGCGCTCGCGACCTTGTACGTGCGCGGGCGCCACACGTGCACCGCGCCCTTGTCCTTCGTGCCGAAGCGCCAGTGCTTGCCGTCTTCGTTGAGCTGCTCGACGTACTCGGACTCCGTCGTCACCCGCACCGCGGCCAGCGCCGGCGAGAGCGGCTCGAGCTGCCCCAGCTGGAGCGCGAGGAGCAGTCCCAGCACGTCAGGGCTTCGCCTTGAACGTCACCAGCATGTGCATCGACAGGTTCTTGTCGAGGTAGCCGTAGCGGAAGGCGAGCGGCTTCGCCGTCTTCCACAGCGCGCGAAAGTCTTCGTTGTACTGCGGGTTCGCGCCCAGGAAGGACTCGGTGAAGCGGCCGTACGCCTGCTGCTCGAAGCCCGCCTTCTTCGCGAAGCGCGGCGGAATGCCGGTCGAGTCGCTCACCATGAACTCCATGTGCGAGAGCAGGTAGTCGCGAATCGTCGAGAAGTGGTCACGCCACAACAGGTAGCTGGCGGCCTTCGTCATCGCGACGATGCGGCCCTTCTTGTCGAGGTAGTTCTTCATGCCCTCGTCCTGGCCGAAGTTCGTGTCTGACAGGTTCTGCGCGAAGTGCCGGTGTACGCGCGCCTGCGTCTTCGGGTCCTCGCCCTTCTTCACGAAGACGAGCTCGAGGTTGTCGAAGGCCTCCGAGAAGTCTGGCGACACCCACGACTTGTGGAGCAGCTTCGCCTGCTTCGCCTCGCTCGCCGCCAGGTCCGCGCCCGTCAGGGTGCGCAGCGAGCCATCGGGGTTCGGCTTCACGTACTTCAGCGACACCGGCTCGAAGCCGTGCACCGCCAGCCCGATGAGGAAGAACGACAGCTGGCCCGGCAGCTCGCCCCGCTGGCCCTTCATCAGGTTCTCGGTCTTCGAGTCGTTCGCCACCAGCAGGCCCGACGAGGTCGAGCGGATGAGCGCCAGCGACGCCGCGAGCTCCTTCGAGGTGACGGTGTCGATGCGGCGGGGGTCACCCGCGTGCTCGAGCGACATGGTGGTGATGTCGGAGGCCTCTGGGTACGTCGTGAGCGCCGAGATGAGGTCGCCGCCGCCGAAGGGGTAGACGACGGTGGTGGGCAGGCCCGCCGGCTTGAGCGCCTGGATGAAGGGCATCGCCTCGCCCACCCACGTCTTGCGGTACTTCTCGATGCGGCGGCCCAATTCCTTGCAGTGCGCGTCGACCACCTTCGCGTCCAGGTGCGCCGGAATCGGCTCGTCCCCCGCGCAGGCCACCACGCGGTACAGCACCTTCACCTGGCGGGTGAAGTCGAGCGGCTCGTTCGGCGCGGCGGCCGGAGCCTGGGCCAGCACGGCGGACAGGACGGTGAAGAGCATGGGCCGGCGACGTAGCACGCCCCCGGCAGATTCAAGGCCCTCACGGCGCGCACGCAGCCGCCGGGTACGTGCCCCGCGTGTCGGCCGCTTTGCCCAGCCGCGCCACGTAGTCGACGCCAGGGTCGACGCCTCGAATGAAGGCCGCGGCCGTCTGGCACTCGAGCACCTGCCCCGGCGTGTCGCGCTGGCCGCAGCGGGCCTCCTGCTGGCGGGAGAGCTCGGCCTGCGCTTCCGTCACCCAGCGGCCCAGCTCTTCCCGCGCGTCGGCCACCGCCCCCTCGTCGAGGCGCGCGACGTCGGGCGGCACCGCCACCAGCGTGGGCACGTTCGCGGGAGGGAAGCCCTGCTGCTCGTCGTCGACGTGCTTCATCGTCAGCACGAAGTCCCTCGACGGAGCGCCGCCCGCGGCCGCGAACGACACCGTGTAGGGCAGCCGCCAGACGTGCGTGCGCCGCACCCAGTGGTACGTGTCGCGCACCTCGTTGACGAGCTGCCGGTCGGTCTGCCGGAGCTCCCGCTCGACGCGCTCGAGGTCACGCTCGGTGTC
>JALOQF010000194.1 GCA_025459425.1 Myxococcaceae bacterium
TGTCATGTTTACGTACTCGAGCCATCGTTTGAGATCGCTCGACTTGACGTGGTCGTACCTCCGGACCATCTCGATGCCCTGTTCGCGGGTCATGTGGCCAGCTCGAATGTCCTTGCACGAGTGATCAGAGCCCCGGCCGTACCCGAGTTTGATGAACTTCAGGTAGTCGTGCATCCCGTTCTCATGCATGTCGTCGAGATTCGACATGCGCCGGTAGGTCCGCTCGAAGGGCTGTTCGCGGGGCTTCCAGCCGTACTTCTCCATCACGAGCTTCGTCTGTGGGTTGGCGTCCCAGTTGACGAAGTTCCCGAGGTAGATGCCTCGGACCCCGACCCGGTCGATCTCCTCGTCCGAGGGGTACTGCGCCCAAAGGAGATCCTTTTCCCGCAGGCCCTCTTTCAGCTCTGCCCGGCCCAGCTTCTCGAGTCCCTCGTCGGTGAAGTCGTCCCAGTCGTAGCCGCGGAGGGCGTGCTCGAGGCGAAACTTGGCGGTGAACTCCACCAGGTCATTCAGCGAGTACATGCCCCCGAGGTCGAGGAAGCCGTGCTCACCCCACATCATCAGGGGGACCTTATAGCGGACCGCCACCTGAATTGGCGTCGTGAAGATGCCGCAGTGGGCATGCCAGTTCATGTCGCCCTGTAGTTTGAATCCTATGCGGTTCATCTTGACCAGAGTGGAGACACTGGGGCGCACGATCACGTGGTCGCAATCGAACACCTCCCGCATGCGCTGCAGGTTGTACTCGCCCTCCGGCAGGTAGTTATTCCCGTGATACGTGACGAGGAGCGGCTTCAGTCCCAAATCGTGCACTGCGACGTGTGTCTGGTAATAGCTGTCCTTGCCGCCGCTGACTGGGATAAGGATGTCGTAGTTTGACTTGGTGCGATACTCGTCCGCAATGTCTTTGAGCCAGTCGAAGCGTTGTTTCCAGTCGATCGTCGTCTTGTTTTTGCCTGTGCGACAGCCGGAGCACAGCCCTTGTTTATCAAAGGTGAGAGGCGTTGCAGAGACCGACGGATAGACGCAGCGGACGCAGTACCGAACAGGCACGTCAACTCCTCCTCAAGAGAAACCACGAAATGTCGTCCTGCGGGAATAGCGGGTCTCGGCGATAGAGAAAGCCGTAATCATCGAGCTTCCACGCGGGGTACCGGTCCATGAACTCGCCCGCGAAGTCGCGCTTGAAGAGGCGGTCGGCGTAACCCCGGTAGGGGATCGAGACGGGGGCGGGGTTGTAGTACTCGGCGATGAGCACCCACCGGCGGCCGGTTCGATCGAGGGCGGCGTAGGCAGTCTGCAGTGCGTCGGGGTTGATGTGAATGAGGACGCCCTTGACGAAGGCGAGGTCCGTCGGCGAAGGCTGCGTCTCGAGGAATGAGCCCTCGGTGACAGCCACGCCAGGGATCCGCCGGAGTTGCTCGCAGGCGCTCGCATTTATCTCGACGGCCTGGAGTGGAACCCCTGGCGCCAATAAGCCGAGCGCCCGCAGGTTCATTCCAATGTTCGCACCAAACTCCGTGATGCCAGCGAGCTGGCCTGTGCGGGTCAGTACACGACCAAAAAACGACAGGTTCGCCGCGAGCAGAACCTCGGATTGGTTCCTGCTCGCGTACTCGTCACCAAAGGCACCTGCCCAGAAGGTCTCTTGTTCCGTCTTGTAGGTCATCATGCAGTTCTCACGTTGAGCCCAGCCTTAGCCATCGCGCGTTTGCCGTTGCGATCGGAGAGTTCCTTGAAGTGGAAAATGTTCGCAGCCGCGACCGCGTCCGCGCCGGCCTTGATCGCCTCGGCGTAGTTCTCGTAGCGTCCGACCCCGCCCAGCGCGATGACCGGGACCGAGCTCGCGGCTGTCACGCGACGAATGAGCTCCAAATCGTAGCCTTGTGCAGTTCCGTCGCGGTCGATGCTCTGGAGCAGGATTTCGCCGGCGCCGTGCTCGACCGCGCGCCTAGCCCAGTCCGCCGGGTCGAAGCCGGTGGCTTCGCGGCCTCCCTCAATGAACACCTCGTATCGGCCATCAGCATGGCGTCGCACGTCGACGCACACGACTACGGCTTGGGCGCCAAACGCGTTTGCGCCGTCCCGGATGAGTGCAGGGTTGCGTACCGCGCCTGTATTGACCGCAACCTTGTCAGCGCCGCGGCGGAAGCACTCCCGCATCTGTTCGAGCTCCCGAATCCGGCCGCCCCATGTGAGAGGCATAAAGCAGGTCTTACTGACCTCTTCGAGTATCTGCATCGGCTCTGACAGGTTCTTTACCTTGTGGTCGTCGCGCCTGAGGTCGTAGGTGCCGTCACGCGAGATGTCGAGATAGACGAGTTCGTCAACGTTCCACTCGTTAAATCGCTTCGCTTCATGAATCGGATTGCCTACCACCTGATGGATCGAGAATGACTCACTTCGAACGAGCATGCCGTTCTGCAGGAGGAGCACTGGAATGAGTCGGGTTTGGAGCATTCAGACCTCAAGGAAACGTTTGAGGATAGCAAGGCCATGTTTCTGGCTCTTTTCGGGGTGAAACTGAACCCCGAAGATGTTCCCGCGCTCCACGGCACTCACGAAGGACTGGCCACCGTACTCGGTCGTCGCCGAAACGATCGACTCGTCTTCCGGTTCGAAGGCGAAGCTATGGACGAAGTAGCAGCTTGCAGCTGGCGCCACGACCGCTAGGAGACCTTCGGTGCGCTTCGTGGCGACTTCGTTCCACCCAATGTGCGGTATGCGAACGTCTTTAGGCCGGTTGAGACGAACGACGCTGCCTGGGAACCAACCCAAGCCCGCGTGCTCTCCGTACTCGGTTCCTCGTCGCGCAAGAAGCTGCATCCCCAAGCAGATGCCCAGGAACGGTCGTTGCGCTCTGCGTGCATGTTCGTGAAGGAACTCCGGCCAGCCGCCGTTCTCTAAACGTCGCATCGCTTCGCCGAAAGCCCCCACCCCAGGCAGAATGACAGCATCAACCTTCGCGAGATCAGACGGCCTATCGACAATGAGAGGCTGCCCGCCGACGGCGTCTACTGCGTTCGCGACCGAACGCAGATTGCCCATGCCATAGTTGATGATTGCTACGCGCCTCATTTGTGATTCTCACGCATTCGCGACTTGGTTGGAATCGTTGCTTGATGGGATCAGCGCTTGGGGTGATGTTGATCTTTCGGTGGCGTACTCAATGCGGCTCGCTACCTTCAGGCTTGTGGCTTGGAGGAAATGGGTAAGAACGGGAAGACGACCTTGTGTCTGCCCATCTGCTGAGTTGGAGGTCGGCCCATCGCTCTATTGCTCTCCCTCGGGTTGGGTGCGCTCGGTCGCTGAGCCACGCGTCCATAGGCACCCCGAAGCCCATCTTCGGTCGGTAGGTTGCTTCAGGAACAAGAAGGTCAGAGAAGGCTCGCTTCAGCAGGCGCTTCCGGTTTGAGCGGATTAACTTCGCGTGCGCAGGAAGCGAGAAGGCAAATTCCAGCAAGGTGGTGTCAAGAAAAGGTGACCGGCACTCGAGGCTCGCAGCCATAGCGGCGCGGTCCACCTTTACGTTCAGGTCGTCCAGTAGGTAGGTCCGGGCGTTCACGAAGAGAACTTGGTTGAGCGTGTCGGCGCTGAGCGTCGCGGCCTTCTGGAAGAGATCGCGATACCTCGCCCCAAGCGACGACGACGACGGAGTGATTGCGAGGCCCGCTCGCTGCTCGAGTTCCTGCGGGCCGTACAAGGTTACCCAGCTCTGCAGCCGAGCCGGCAGGGGCAGTGTGGCGCGGTTCACAAACCGGTGCGTTCTCCACCAGAGGTGACGGTCCCCTGGGCGTTCGGCGACTGCGGAGGTCACTCGATGCACAAGCTTCCGTGCTAGCTCAGGTATCTGTTCAGCGGCCGCGGCTGCACTGAAGCGTGGGTAGCCTGCGAACGCTTCGTCGCCGCCGTCCCCCGTCAGCGCGACCGGGCAGCCTGCCTCTCGGGTCAGTTTCGAGACGATGTACGTGGGAATGCAACTCGAATCGCCGAACGGTTCGTCGAAGTGCCAAGCGAGTTTCTCTGCGAGGTCGAAGGCCTCGGCCTTGACCCTGAACTCGGTGTGATCGGTCCCGTATCGGTCCGCGACCATGCGGGCGTACTTCGTCTCGTCGAAATCGGCCGCGCCCTCGAAGCCGATGCTGAACGTCTTGATCGGTCGTGAGGACTGCATCGCCATTGCTGCCACGACCAGTGACGAGTCGATACCTCCCGAGAGGAAAGCCCCGATGGGGACGTCAGCAACCATGCGCTGCTTCACCGCGGCAAAGAAGAGGCGGCGAACTTCATGTTCCACCTCGCGCCAGTCGTCTTCTGTCTTGACGCGACGTTCCGGACCAAGCGGGAACTCCCAGTATTGGTGCTCGCGCGTCTCACGTTTGCCGGCCTCCAGCACCTCGAAGCACGATGGCTTCACCTTTCGGATCTGCGCGTAGAAGGTGTGCGGAGTGGGAACGTAGCCGTGCGAGAGAAACTGAGCGGCGGCCTCAGGCCACTCCCTCGTGTTCACGTTCGGGTGGGCAAGAATCGCCTTGATCTCTGAGCCGAAGACGAGCTTCTCAGCGTCTTCGTAGACGTAGAGCGGCTTCTTGCCCGTTCTATCCCGCGCGAGGACCAATTGGCGCGACCGCGCGTCCCAGAGGGCGATCGCGAACATGCCGTCGAGCTTCTGGATGCTCCGCTCACCCCACTCGAGCCAGGCCTCGAGAATGACCTCGGTGTCACTCCGTGAGTGAAAGCGGTGTCCGAGGCCTTCCAGCTCAGACCGGAGTTCCTGAAAGTTGTAGATCTCGCCATTGAAGACGACCCAGACGGTCCCATTCGCGGCCGCCATCGGCTGCGCTCCATCGGGCGTGAGGTCGAGAATGGCGAGCCGCCGGTGACCGAGGCCTCCGCCGTCGAATACGTGCACCCCTTCGCCATCTGGCCCGCGATGGGCGATCGTGTTCGCCATCTTGCGGATGAGCTCAGGCGGTGGCCGCCTGCCGTCCCGGTAGATTACCCCTGTGATGCCGCACATGTCCGACGACAGCCTCCGAACCACCACTTACCTGAACTTTGTGGTGTCGAGTGGGGACACTGTGATTCATCCCCCCATCGTGGAACGGTCTCGCCCTTGCCCTGGCTGTACGTCCCGAACCGGCCGATACGTCGGCGATGCCCGCGGCCTGCCGGTGCTGCGGTGCATGACCTGCGGCACGCTCTTCGTTCGGCAGCTCCCGCCCCCCGAAGGAGCCTTTGACTACACGGGCTACTACCGGGCCGAGAACCTTGCGATTCCAGAGTTCGTTCGACTTCGAATCCGCGAAACGCTCGGGCGGTTCGAGGGCTACCGGCAGCTGGGCCGGCTGTTCGACGTGGGGTTCGGTGCGGGCGCCTTCCTCGATGAGGCTCGTGCGCTCGGTTGGCAGACGGCCGGTGTCGAAGCGTCCGGGCCCCCGGTGGCGCAGGCGAAAGCCCAGGGGCATGACGTACGGCTGCTTAGCGAACTCGAGAGCTTCAGCAGCGGTACCTTCGATGTGGTCGTCGCGACAGAGGTCGTCGAGCATGTCGAAGAGCCCCTGCTCGTCCTGGACACCGCATCGCGGCTGTTGCGACCGGGCGGGCTTCTGTATCTCACTACGCCCGCTGGTGATGGTCTGAACGGTCGTCTTCTCGGCGCTCGGTGGAGCACCATGGCCCCGCCAGAGCATCTGGCCCTCTTCTCGGCCCGCGGGCTCGCGCTGCTTCTCGCTCGAGGGGGGTTCCGAGTCGTTGAATCGAGGACCAGCGGGCTCAATCCATTCGAGCTCCTTGGCTCTGTTCGGGCGATTCTCGGCCTCGGTGGAAGGGGCAGCGTGGCCGAGGCACCGGCTCGAGAGGTCAACTCGGCGCAGCTGAACGAACTGGCAATGAGCAACCCGGTGACATCACGGCTCAAGTCGGTCGCGAACTCGGCTTTGGGCGCGAGCGGCCTTGGCGATACCCTCAAGGTGTTCGCAGAGAGGATCTGAGTGCGTGGCGCGGAAGAATTGCTCTACCTGACGCAGGACGGGCTCCTCGAGCCCCTCATGCATAGCCAGGTGGTTCGGGTCGTGGAACGCCTCGCTTCTCTGGGCTGGCGCTATCGGATCGTTTCGCTGGAGAAGGAAAAGGATCTCGCGGACGCGCGCAGGGTCCGAAATCTCAAGGCACGACTCGAGCGAGCCGGTGTTCGATGGGAGTTCGCGCCGTTTGACTGGGCGCAGTCGAGTCGTTCAGCCGCGAACAACCTCGGGTTTCTGTCGAGGCGCGCGCTGGAGCTTTCGCGAGCCGGACGGATTCGGGGCATTCACGCGCGCGCCTATGTGCCAGCAGTTGCGGCGTGGGTGGCCTGGAATGCGACCAGGATCCCGTGGATCTTCGACGCTCGAGGCTATTGGGTCGATGAACGGCTGGAGGAGGGTCGTTGGTTCACGACGCCGCTCCGGCTCGCCGTTGCGCGTGGACTCGAGCATCAGTTGTTCGTCACCGCTTCGGGGGTGGTCACGCTCACCGAGTTGCAGGCGCGCGATGTGGAGGCCCGTTTTCGGCCACTGGGACATCGCCCAGTTCGATGCATCACCACGCTGGCCGACTACGACGACTTCGTCAGGCGGCCCGTCTCGCAGCTGACGCAGGTTCCTCCGGAGTTGGTTTCGAAGCTGGCCAACAGGCGGGTCGTCGCGATCGTTGGCTCGATCAACAACTCGTATCTCGTGGACGAGACGCTCGACCTGGCACGTCGAATCCTCGAACGCATGCCCGACGCGCACCTATTGATTCTCAGCGGTCAGCATGACGAGTACCGCCGGCGGCTTGGTGTGGCCGGCGTTCCCGAGGGGCGCTTCACCATCGTGCGCGCAGAGCACGATGCGATGCCCCAGTGGCTGTCCCTGGTGCACTGGTGCTTGCTGCTGCTTCAGCCGAACAGCACCGCGAAACGGGCGTCGATGCCCACGAAGCTTGGCGAACTTTTTTCCAGCGGTGTCCGCCCCATTCAGTTCGGGTGCAACGATGAGGTGAGCGACTGGGTCCGCCGTGCTGAAACAGGACTGGTCCTGGGCGACGTGTCGCCAGCCGGTCTCGATGCTGCCGCTCGCCGCGTTTCCGAGGCGGAGCCTCTGTCGGCGGAGGAACTCGACCGCGCGCGTCAGCGAACGGCTCCCCACTTCAGTCTCGAGGCCGGTAGCTCGAGCTACGACAAGCTGCTCGCGGAGGTCTTTGGCCGTTGACGCGGTCACCGCACGAAGACGAAACCGGCCGCGCCAGGCTGGCCATTGCCGCCGTTGCCCGTGCCACCGACGCCACCACCGACGAAGAGATTCCCGAGCGGGGCGGCGGTAGAACTGCCACCGTCGAGCGACTCAAGATGAATCCGGCCACCGGCACCGCCGCCCCCTCCTCCAGCGAGTCGCCCGCTGGCGGGCTCACCTGTTCCGTTGCCCCCGCGTCCACCAAGAGCCGAGATTGAGCCCTGATTCTGGAATGAGTTCGCGCTGAACCACCACGAGCCCCCTGCGCCCCCTCCGCCTCCCCCTCCAAGCGACGTCGAGCCAACCGGAGTGACTCCGTTGGTTCCATCAGCCGAGAGTTGGCCGAGGTTGACGAAACGCGGAGCCTTGACGCGGACGATGCCACCGCCAATGCCGCCGCCGCCCTGACACGCCTCGAAGGTGAGCGTGACGCGCAGTGTTCCAGAGGACCCACCGCCACCGCCGCCTGCTTCTGGCGCGACACCTGCGTCAGCTTCGTACAGGCCCCCAGGACCGCCATCTGTCGAACTCGCGCCGAACTGGCCCCCGCCGCCCTCTCCGCCGTTGCCTCCGTTCGCGCCGCCACCACCACCGGCCATTGCTCCTCCGCCCCATCCTCCAGAACGGCCGCCACCCGGACTGGCGAGTCCGCACTCACAGCACCCGCTCGTGCCGTTCGCGGCCTGCGGGCCACCGGCGCCAGCGGTTGGGACCGAGGTGAGCGTGTTGCAACTGCCGCCCCGGCCACCAGCTCCACCGCGTGAGCCGCCACCAGCGCCGCTCACTGGCTGAGGCGCCGTCTGCGGAGCGCATGCTGCCGAGCCTCCGGTGGAGTAGGGCGCCGCTTGCGGGGCCTGGGCGAACCACTTCGCGTCTTGCGTCACCTGAATCGACGTCGCCGACCGAATCGTCGTGTCATTCGCGAGAAGCACCCCGCGGTCTGCGAAAATAATGTCGCCTCCTGCCGTCACCGTCGTGCGTGGCCCGAGTTCGATGGTGCCGGTCGACTCCACCCGCAGCCAGTTTCGCGTCTCGAGCGTCATGTCGGCCGGAACGATGAGCCGCCCCATGTTCCCCACCGTCAGGCAGTCATACGTCGCCCGTGTGCCCGACAGCGTCGTCGGAGACGTAATGGTGATGATTGGCGGGGCGGTGCACCCGGCCCACACCCCGCGCGTGCACGCCTCCATTCCCTCGCCACACGTGTTGCTGCACGAGCGCGAGATGGCATCGACCACCCCGTCACAATCGTCGTCGCGGTTGTTGCACGTCTCGAGCGCGTTCGGGTTCGCGTCGGCCCGCGAGTCGTCACAGTCACCCGAGACCGTCACGAACCCCGCCGCTGGGATCTGGCATGTCGAGGCCACGTTGCGCGCGTCTCCGAAGCCGTCGCCGTCGGCGTCGCGGTAGAACGTCGCCTTCACGCCCTCGTCCACCTGGCCGTCGCAGTTGTTGTCGCGCGCGTCGCACACCTCGGCCCGCCCCGGGTACGTCGTCGGGTCGGCGTCGTTGCAGTCTCCACCCCGTGACACGAAGTTCGCCGGAGCCGTGCAGCGGTCGAGCGACAAGCCCGAGTTGCCGTAGCCGTCTCCGTCGGTGTCGACGAACCACGTCGTCACCGTGCCCTCGTCGATCTGCTGGTCGCAGTCGTTGTCGCGCCCGTCACACACCTCGGGCGCCCCCGGGAAGCGCGCCGGGTCGGCGTCGTCACAGTCGTCGCAGCTCGCCCCGTCTCCATCGGCGTCGAAGCACCCGCAGCGCCCCGCCGAGATGAGGCCGCACCGCGCCGGAGACGGGCACTCGCTGTCCGTGCGGCACTCGGTGCAGCGGTTGCCCAGGCACACCAGGCCCTGCCCGCAGTCTACCGTCGTCACGCACGTGTCCTGCACCGCCGGCATCGAGCGCGTGCACGCGCCCGCCAGCACCACCAGAAGTCCGCCCATCACGAAACGCATGTCGTCGCCCCCACGTCGGCTCCGTTTCACCGCGTGCGCCTCTTTCGTAAGCGCGTCGGAGCCGGTTTGCCCTCGGCAGATTCTGCCCAGCAGCGCGCGGGAGGCCCAAGCGCCTCCGTTGGCACGGCAACGAGGCAGGTCAGCCGAAGACGTCAGCCACGCGCGTCGCGTTCATCACCCGCGTGGCCCACCGCTCCAGGGTCGCGAGGTCGGCCTTCTGGATTCGGCGCGTGATGGTGCGCCCCGGCGTCTTGCCGAAGCGGCTCTTCCACAGGGCGAGCAGCAGGCGGGTCGCGGCTTCGTGGCGACCTTGCTCAAGGCCCTGCTGACGACCTTGCTGAATGCCCTGCTGTCGACCTTGCTGAAGGCCCGCGCGCCGGCCCGCCCGAAGACCCGACACGATGCCCTTTCGAAGCCCCTTCCGAAGGCCCGCCCGCATGCCTTCACGAAGGCCCTTCTCCATGCCCTCCTTGCGCCACCGCTGCACCATCGGCGCCTCGAGCTCGGGGTGCCGCCGACGGTACTCCTTGAGGGACATGACCTCGAACATCGCCTCGACCTGGTGTCGCTGTTCCGTGCTCATGGGCAGGCTCTCAAGATACACCAGCGTCTGTTCGAGGTGATCGGGCGCCCGGGCGCGCACCGTCTTGATGGTGGAGCGCAGGCTCGGCAGCTCGGCAGACAGCCGGTCGAGGTTCGTCGACACGCTCAGCGCCCACCAGGCCAGCCGCGCCTCCGCCGAGCCAGGTCGCGACAAGACGTCGCCCACGTCGAGCGCGGACAGATCGTCGACGAGGAGGTCGAGCTGAGGAACGAACCCACCGACCTGGTCGACCAGCTCCCGCGGCGCATCGAGCATCGCCGAGAGACTCCGAGGGCCGCGCCAACCGCCCGGAACGTTCGACACCACGAGGGGAATGATGAGTGGCAAGCGCCGCGCGCGCGGGTCTGCGGCCTGCCGGGCGCTCCAGAACGCAGACACGTACTGAAGCACCCGAAACGGCATGTTCCACGGCGCCGTGCGCTGGTGCTCGATGAGAATGAAGACCCGCACGTCGCCCGAGGCGCTCGCCACCTGGAAGATGGCGTCGGATTCACGCGATGACAGCCGCTCGTCGATGAACCGCGCCGCCACCGCTTCGACCCGTCGAAGGTCGAGCCGTTTCCACACGGCCTCGGGCAGCATCGCGCGAACCTGCGCTGCGACCAGCCCGGGGCGCACCAGCACCGCGCGCACGTACTCGTCGTGCGGTGTCTCGTGGCCGCCTCGTCTCGACTTCGTGTTCGCCATCGCCCGCTCCCTCGCGGGCCGTCGTGAAGAAACAGGAGGCGCCGTGGGCCGGTTCCCCGTGCCAGCCCACGGCGCCGTCGACTGGTCGAGCGCGACTCCCGACGGCCCCCACCTTCCACCCGCTCGACGCGGCGACGTCAAAGCAGACGCGGTGCCAGCACGCGTTGGCGCCAAGCGCTCGGAAGGACAGGTGCGGGCCTTCCGGATTCAGGGACTGGAGCGTCCACGCCCGTCCGCCTCTCGGCGGGTGAGACGTCACGCGGCGGCGAAGACGTCGTCCGGCGTCTGGGCCGTGTGGACCCGTACCATCCACTGCGTGATGGTCGGCACGTCGGCGTGCGCGAGCCGGGTGCGCACGTCGCCACTGGCGGGGCTCCCGAAGCGCATCGGCCAGATGGCGAGCATCGCTTCGACGAGCGCAGCCTTCGCTTCTGCCTGGGCCAGGGCCTGTCCCTTCGCAACGCCTTCCGCGAGGCCCGTCTCACGGCCTTCCGCACGGCCTTCGATACGGCCTTCTTCGCGCCCAACCGCTCGCCCTTCGATGCGGCCTTCCTTCCAGCCCACCCACCGGCTCAGTTCCTTCTCGGGGTCCATGAAGGCCTCGGGATGCTCGCGGCGATACTCCTCCATGGGAATCAGCTCGAAGGTCGTCGTGATGCTCAGGCGCTTGGACTCACTCATGGGCAAGGACTGTAGATACGTCGCCGTCGCCGAGAAAAGCCCCGGCGCTTGCTGAAACGTCTCGCGCATCGTCGGCAGCATGGCCGAGAGCTCGGCCTCGACGCGTGAGAGGTCGGTCGACACGCTCAAGGCCCACCACATCAGCTTCGCGGCGGGCGGACCTTCGCGCGCGAGCACCGTCGCCAGGTCGAGCGTCGCCAGGTCGTCGATGACCAGGTCGAACCGCGGAAGAAACGGAGCGAGCGCCTTCACCAACGCAGGCGGACCCTCGAGCAGGTCGGCGAGGCGGCGTGCGCCGCGCCAGCCTCCGGGCACGTTCGCCACCACCAGCGGAATGACGAGCGGAAGCCGACGCATCGTCGGGTCTTCGGTGAGCTTCGAGTGCCAGAACCCCGTCACGTACCGCAGCACCCGCAAGGGCATGTGCCAGGGAACGGTGCGCTGGTGCTCGAGCAACACGAAGACCTGTACGTCTCCGTTGGTGCTCGAGACCTCGAACACCGCGTCAGACTCCAGCGCCTTGAGCCGCTCGTCGATGAACCGCGCGGCCTTCGTCTCGGCCCCTTCGAGGTTCAGCTGGTGCCACACGGCTTCTGGAAGCGCGGCGCGCACCTGCGCTGCCAGCAGCCCCGGGTGAACCAGCACCACCCGCACGTACGCATCGTGCGGCGTCTCGTGGAGCTCCTTCGCGTCCTGTTCATCTTTCTCGTTCTTCGCCATCGCCCGCTCCTCGCGGGCCGTCGTGAAAACAGGAGGCGCCGTGGGCCGGTTCCCCGTGCCAGCCCACGGCGCCGTCGACTGGTCGAGCGCTCCCCCGACGGCCCCCACCTTCCCACCGCTCGACGAGCGGGCGTCAGAGCAGCGTCGGTGCCAGCGGGCTCTCACGCCAAGCGCGCGGAAGCGCAGGTGAGGGCGCTCCGGGTTCGGAGACTGGAGCGTCCACGCCCGTCCGCTTCTCGGCGCGTGAGAACCTCGGTGCGCGACATCGGGAGGACGCGGCGCGACCGCTGCGACGCGTCCCCGTCGTCTCGGCACACCCGCGCGCCTCCCACCGGTCTGATGCTTGCTCGCTGCGTCATGAGCCGTCGTGATTCACGGAGAAGCTGCACGACTTGCGAAAACGTTCAGCCGGCGCGCACGTCTTGCGTTCACGCGCACCTGCGCCGGGTGTCCTCCGTGCCACGAGTTGATCGGGCTCAAGGGGCACACGCACTGCACACGCGCCCGGCCCGCTGGCCACCACCAATGAGCGCGCTTCGAAGTCGAAGCCGTCGGGGAAGGTTCACATGGGCAAAGCCGAGACGTTCTACGAGGTCATTCGCCGTCAGGGCATCAGCCGACGGAGCTTCACGAAGTTCTGCTCGCTGACCGCCGCGTCCCTGGGCCTCGGCCCCGCCTTCGCGCCGAAGATCGCGCACGCGATGGAGACCAGGCCCCGCATTCCGGTGCTGTGGCTCCACGGCCTCGAGTGCACCTGCTGCTCCGAGTCCTTCATCCGCTCGGCGCACCCGCTCGCCACCGACGTCGTGCTGTCGATGATCAGCCTCGACTACGACGACACCATCATGGCGGCCTCGGGCCACCAGGCCGAGTCGATCCTCGAAGAGATTCGCACCACCTACAAAGGCCGCTACATCGTGGCCGTCGAGGGCAACCCGCCGCTCGGAGAAGACGGCAACTACTGCATCGTGGGCGGCCGGCCCTTCGTCGACCAGCTCAAGGAAGTGACCGCCGACGCCTCGGCCATCATCTCGTGGGGCTCGTGCGCGTCGTGGGGCTGCGTGCAGGCGGCGAAGCCCAACCCGACGAAGGCCACGCCGGTGCACGAGGTGATTCGCGACAAGCCCATCATCAAGGTGCCGGGCTGCCCGCCCATCGCCGAGGTGATGACGGGCGTCATCTCGTACATCCTCACGTTCGACCGCCTGCCCGAGCTCGACCGGCAGGGCCGCCCGAAGGTGTTCTACGGGCAGCGCATTCACGACAAGTGCTACCGGCGGCCGCACTTCGACGCGGGCCAGTTCGTCGAGAACTGGGACGACGACAACGCGCGCAAGGGCTACTGCCTCTACAAGATGGGCTGCCGCGGCCCCACCACCTACAACGCCTGCTCGACGGTGCGGTGGAACGGCGGCGTGTCGTTCCCCATCCAGTCGGGGCACGGTTGCATCGGCTGCTCCGAGAAGGACTTCTGGGACAACGGGCCGTTCTACAGCCGGCTGCAGAACATCAACACCTTCGGTGTCGAGGGCACGGCCGACTCCATCGG
>JALOQF010000538.1 GCA_025459425.1 Myxococcaceae bacterium
ACCACCTTGCGCACCACCAGGCCCTCGGCGCCGTCGTCGTCCAGCAGGAAGCGGCGGTTTCGCTCGAGCAGGCGCTCCTGCAGGAAGCGCCCCAGCAGCATGAGGGTGATGAAGGTGTTGAGCGTGTCGAAGAACGTCAGATCGCCCCGGCCGGTGCGCAGCTGCACCAGCGACATGCCGTAGACGAGCACGATGCCCATCGCGATCGGCAGATCGAGGTGCAGCATGCCCGTCTCGAGGCCCTTCACCGCCGCCTTGAAGAACGGCCACCCGCCGACGAACACCGTCACCGACGAGAGCGCGAACGACAGCCAGGTGAAGAGATCGAAGATGCCCTCGGGGTCGGGCACGAGCCCGAAGTAGAAGCTCACCGAGAACAACATCACGTTGATGGTGATGGCCGCCGACAGCCCGAGGCGGAGCGGCAGATCGATCGACTTCTTCGACGCCTCCTTGCGCGCCGGGCCGAACTGGTAGCCAAAGCCCTCGACGTCCTTCACCCAGCGCTCGAGATCGGTCACGCCGGGCTTGAACGCGAGGCGCACCTGGCCCAGCGCCGGGTTGACGGTGATGTCGGCCGCGCCGGGCTGGCGGGCGAACGTCTCGTTCATCAGCCACACGCACGCCGCGCAGTGAATGCCCTGCACGTCGAGGTCGAGCGTGCACAGCTCGCCCTGCGCCCTCTCCTTCGCCTGCTCGACGAGTGGCTCGAGCCAGGTGTGTGAGCGCACCGCCGGCGCTTCGGCCACCGGCGTCACGTCGCCGCGCGCGAGCTCGTAGTACCGGCCCAGGCCCTGCTCGAGCAGCAAATCGTGCACGGCCTCACACCCGTGGCAGCAGAAGCGCGCATCGCTTGCGTCGGCGGGGACCGGGCTCTTGCAGTGCTGGCAGGTGCCGTCGGGGGCAGCGGCGACGGGTTGGCGCGGGGGAGCACTCATGATGACGCACCGGATTGCACCCGGCATGCCCGTTGAATCCGCTTTGGGCCCGTGCACGCGATGGCCTCTCCGCTCCTCCTCGCCGGCGCCTCGAGCGCGCTGGTGGCCGGCGCCACCGGCAGCCTGCACTGCGCCCTCATGTGCGGGCCGCTGGCGTGCGCGGGCGTGCCGCAGGGCCCGGAGCGCCGCGCCGCGATGGTGGCGTGGCACGTGGGTCGACTCGGCGGCTACGTCACCGTCGGCCTGCTGCTGGGCAGCGTGGGGATCGGCGTGTCGCGCGCGTTGTCCGTCTCGGTGCAGCCGTACCTGCCATGGGTGATGGCGGCGGGCCTCGTCGCCACGGCGCTCGAGGTGGGCAAGCACCTGCGGCCGCTCCCCGTGGTGCGAACGATCTCCAGGGCCCTGGTGCGCACCTCAGGCCGGCTGGCACCGACGCGTCGCAGCTTCGTGATGGGCCTCGCGACGCCTTTCCTTCCCTGTGGGCTGCTCTACGGCGTCTTCCTCGCAGCCATCGCGACGGGCAGCCCGCTGGGGGGCGCGTCACTGCTGGGCGCCTTCGCGCTGGGCGCCATTCCCGCGCTCGCCACGGTGCAGGCCGGCTCGGGGCTGACGACCCGCTGGCCCTCCGTGACGTGGGCGCTGCGAAAGGCCGTGCCCCTCTTCGCGGCCGGCGTCCTCATCTACCGCGCAGTGCTCGCCAGCACCCAGGGCCCCGACTGCCACTGATGCACACATCGGCCGACGCCTGCATCGGCCCGGTGTGCGGCCAACACCTCCGGATCCCATGGGAGCGCCGACGTCTGCATGGGCGACCCCCGCCGGCCAGCCCGCTAGAGTCCCGCCCGGCTCCATGGAGGGACACCTCGACCCATCGGCGTTTCATGGCTTCGTCGCAGGCACGCTGACGGCGGAGGAGCGCTCGCAGGTCGTCGAGCACCTCGACGGGTGCTCACGGTGCCGCAAGCTCATGTCGGCCCTCGCGCGGGAAGCCCCGCTGGGCGACGAGCTCGAGACGCTGCAGGAGACGAAGAGCGCCGCCGTCACCACCGATCTCCGCAAGCCCGCGGGCACCGAGCTGGTGCCGCCGCTCCTCAAGTCCCGCAAGCTCTTCGGCGACGACACGACGTCCCCCGACTCGCGCCCGCTGCTGCCGACCCAGCCGAGCCAGGCCCTCGACATCAGCCCCAGTTCCCCGCGGGTCGAGGCGCCGCCGCCCCCGAGCGATCGCCTCGTGGGCCAGAAGCTCGGCGACTACGTGGTGACCGAGCTCATCGCGAAGGGAGGCATGGGCGCCGTGTACCGCGGCGTGCAGCCGGTCATCGGCAAGCAGGTGGCCATCAAGGTGCTGCTGACACCCGGCCCCACCGAGCTCAACTACGCCGAGCGCATGCTGGAAGAGGCGCGCACGGTGAACGCGATCGGCCACGCCAACATCATCGACATCTTCAACTTCGGCGAGCTGCCCGATGGCCGCCCGTGGCTGGTGATGGAGTACCTCGATGGCCTCTCGGTGTCGCAGTGGGTGCGCGCGCGAGAGACCGCGCCGCCGCCGATCGACCGCATTCTCGCGGTGCTCGATCAGATCTGCGCCGCGCTCGAGGCGGTCCACGCGGTCGGCGTGGTGCACCGCGATCTGAAGCCCGCGAACATCATGCTCACCAACCTCTCGGCGCCGGTGCCCCGGGTGAAGGTGCTCGACTTCGGCTTCGCGAAGAGCCGCGACGCCACCATTCGCACCTCGCCAGACATGGTGCTGGGCACGCCCGGGTACATGTCACCCGAGCAGATCCAGGCGCTGGGAGCGACGCCGCGGAGCGACCTCTACGCGCTGGGATTGGTCGCCTGGTACATGCTGATGGGCGCCGACGCCTACCAGGACAAGAGCCCCATCACGGTGCTGCAGATGCAGCTCCAGCGCGAGCCCCCGAGCCTCGCGGGGCGGCCCGACGTGCCCGAAGCGCTGGCCGAGCTCGTCGCCGATCTCACGCGCATCGATCCGGCGCTGCGGCCCTCGTCGGCCCAGACGGTGCGGGCGAGGCTGCGCGCGATCACCAACGGCCTGGGCCTGTCGAGCGGCGCGAACGACGCCATCACCCAGAAGGACTCGCACCCGCCGGCGCCGTCGCTGATGAAGACCGAGCCCGAGCGGCACTCGGTGCCGCAGCGCCGCGACGCGCTCGAAGACGCCATCGACGGCGTGATGAACGATCTGTCGAAGTCGCAGGTTCGCGCCGCGCAGCCCAGCGTCTGGCCGTGGGTCCTCGCCGTCGGCGCCGCCGTGGCCCTGGGCCTGGGCACCTGGCTCGCGTTGCGCTGAAGGCCTCACACATCATCTGCCGAAGCACCCCGCTCACGTGAGTCGACGCGCGTCGACCTCGAAGTGCTCGACGCCCTCCGACAGGCGCTCAGCGTGCCTGCGCTCCAACGCCATTCTTTCTCTGATGAGAAGGTCACTCAGGGGGAGTCATGCGTTCTCGTCTCGTTGTCGCGGTGGTCACAGTGGGTGTGTTGGGTTGTCCGGAGCCGCTTGGCGATCGGTGCGGTCCCGACCTGCCGCCCTGCCCTTCACCTCAGGTCTGCCGCGCAGGAGTGTGCGCAGTACCAGCGGCGAGCGACGGCGGCAGCGCGGGTGGAGCTGGCGGAGGTGGCTCCGCGGGAGGAACTGCGGGTGGCACGGCCGGCGGTGACGCTGGCGGGACTGCCGGCGGCACGGCTGGCGGAACTGCTGGCGGCACGGCCGGCGGAACTGCTGGCGGCACGGCCGGCGG
>JALOQF010000539.1 GCA_025459425.1 Myxococcaceae bacterium
CGTCGGCACGGGCCGGCGCACCACGAAGCCTGCGCCCTCGAGCTGACGGTGGGCCTGCACGAGCCGACGCACGGTGCGCGCTGGCTCCGGGGGAACGACGACATCGGACGTTTCGGGGGTCTTCATTCGAGTCTCCATGAACGAACGATGTGTCGCTGGGAGCGCATGGGCCAGTCCTCACGTCCAAGAAGCACTGTCCCTCGGGCGGGACAGAACCAGGACAGCCCCCGGCCGCGACAGGTAGGCTGGACGGCACCATGGCCGACCTCGACCTGACCCAGCTGGCGAAGGCGTCGAAGCTCTTCGAGGCGCTCGACGCCGAGGGCCGCAAGGAGCTGCTCTCGCGCGCGGGCCGGCAGTCCTTCGCGGCGGGGCACGTGCTGTGCCGCGAGGGCGATTCCGGTGACGTGCTGTACGTGCTGGCGAAGGGTGAGGCGCGGGTGACGGTGGACGACCTGGGCGCCGAGAAAGAGGTCGGCCAGCTCGGCCCCGGCCAGTTCTTCGGCGAGCAGGCGATGTTGTCGGGCTCACGCCGTCAGGCGACGGTGACGGCGCTGTCGGCCATCGACGTGGTGGCGTTTCCCCGGGCAGTCGTCGACGCGGTGCTGGCGAAGAACCCGGCCGCGCGCGCGGTGCTGGCGACGGTGGGGCTGCAGCGCTCCGAGGTGTCGATGCAGAAGCTGATGGAGTGAGCGGGCGTCAGCGCCAGCACTCGTCGTAGCCGAGGTTCACCGTGCCGCCGGCGCTCGGGCAGACGTCGAGCTCGATGCTGCCGTTGGGGTAGGTGCTGTCGGGCGGCGTGGCGCGGAAGCCGCTGGGCTCACCGTTGACGGTCACGCGCACGCGCCGGGTGCGGTCGATGGGGCGCTTGAGGCCGACGATGCAGCGCTGGTTCACCAGCCGGCCGGCCGTCGTGCGGAGGATGTTGACGTAGTCGGTGGTGCACAGCGCCAGCGTGCCGTCCTGCCTGAAGTTGGTCGCCGCGACGGCGAGCCGCCAGCCGCGCACCAGGCCGGGGAAGAGGCAGCCGTCGAGCCCGACGATGGACGTCACCGACACACGCTGGTCGCCCGTCTTGAGGCCCCGCGCGAAGGACTCGAACTCCGACACCGGGAAGTTCGACTGGTCGTCCTCGTCGCCGAGGAAGACGAACGCGAGGTCGGCCTCGGGCCGCAAGAAGCCCCGGTTCGTCGAGCTCAACAAGGGCTCGGTGAGCGCCGCGCGGGCCGCACCCAGGGCCCGCTCGATGGCGCTGCCGTCGGCGCCGACGTTGACGAGCTCACGAAAGGCGGCGTCGGCGTTGGGGGTCTTGTCGCTGATGACGGGCCCGATGAAGCGGCCCGAGCGCATGTCGTCTTCCATGTCCGAAGTGACGGCCGCGACGCGGAAGTCGACCTGGTTCGCGCGGAACGAGCCGAAGAACGCGTCGAAGTTGTTGGCGAGCTCGGCCTGGTCGTCCTCCATGCTGCACGAGTCGTCGATGACGAAGAGCACGTCGATGGGCTGCCGCTTGAACGGTGGCAGTTGATACGTGTCGGTCTCGGCGACGCGGCACCCGTCGGGCGGCACGGTGACGTCGCGCTCCGAGTCGACGACGTCGGGCACGGGCGGCGCTTCGAGCAGCTCGGTGCGCCCGCAGGCGGCGGCGAGGAGGACGAGGGGGAGCGCGCGGATGTGCATGGCGGGTGGGTGGTGAACGGCCGTGACTGAGAGGGTTCAAGCACACTCGGGCGCCTGAACGCGACGGGTCGGGCCTGACTTCCTGGCGGGGGCCGGGGAATCGGGTGGATTCGTTTTTCCGAATCGGGCTATCGGAACCGCCCATGGGGTTCGCCGGAGCCGAGGTGGTGACGTGCCTGACGTGAGCGCGCTCGTCGAGGCCATGCGTGAAGAAGCCAAGCCCGCGCCGTGGTCGAACGGCGTGAAGCTGGCCCGCGCGGGGGCCGTGACGCAGGAATCCACCGACGGCAAAGAAGTCGTCCTGCGCGTCAAGGCGACGGGGCGCCCGGTGCCGTGGACCGTGGTGCTCTACCCGGCCGACGCCGCGTGGGAATGCAACTGCCCGGCGCCGGTCGACCCCTGTGAGCACGCCGTGGCCGCCGCGCTGACGCTCAAGGAGGCGTCGGAGTCGGGCAAGACGATGGCCTCGGTCGAGACGCGGTATGCGCGGGTCGTCTACCGCGTGGTGCGCGTCGAGGCCGGCGTTCAGGTGCAGCGCGCGCTGGTGAAGCCCGATGGCACCGAGGTGCCGCTCGACTCGCTGGCGCAGGCGCTGGCCGACCCGTCGCTCGCCCGGCAGCTCCAGGTCGAGCAGCACGACCTGGCCGCCGACCGCCTGCTCGAGAAGAAGACGCGGCTGGCGCTGGCGCCCGAGCGCGTCGAGGCGTTGATGACGCTGCTGACGCCGAGCCGCACCGTGCTGCTCGACGGGCGGCCGGTGAGCCTCTCGCCCGAGCCGCTGCTCCCCCGGGTGTCGGTGCGCGACGAGGGCGACACCATCGTCGTCGCGGTCGAGAAGGACCCCCGCGTCGTCGAGGTGCTCGCGCCCGGGCTCGCCGCGGGCGGTGACTCGCTCTTCCGCCTCGGAGAGACGGCGTACACGGGCGCGTGGCTCGAGAAGCTGCCGCAGGTGCGCACCTTTCACGCCTCGCGCGCCGGTGAGGTGTCGGCGCAGGTGGTGCCCGAGCTGGCGAAGCGGTTTCCCGTCGAGGTCTCGAGCGCGCGGCTGCCGCGCATCGACCGCACGCTCGAGCCCCGCATCGTGCTCGAGGTGAACCAGCTCGAGCAGGGCCTGTCGGTGTTGCCGCTGCTCGTCTACGGCGCGCCGCCCTGCGTGCGCATCGACGCGGGCAAGATGGTGCACCTGCGAGGCCCGGTGCCGCTGCGCGACGAGGCCCAGGAGCAGCGGCTGACGCACCACCTGCGCGACACCTTGAGCCTGGTGCCCGGCCGGCGCACGACGGTGAATGGCCCCGAAGCCGTTCGATTCGCCGACTCGTTGCGGAAGTGGCGCGGCGGCCTGTCGGGCGACGCGGCGCGCAGGCTGTCACCGGACCTGACGTTGACGCCGAAGCTCTCCGTGACGCCTCGTGACGGTGGGGGCGTGTCGTTCGGCTTCGAGTTCGAGCTCGCCGGCGGCACCGGCGACATGCCGAAGACGGTCGACGCCGCCGCGGTGCTGCGCGCGTGGGACGAGGGCTTCGGGCTGGTGCCCATCGAAGGTGGCGGCTGGGCGCAGCTGCCGGCAGCCTTCCTCGAGTCACAGGGCGCGCGCATCGCCGCGCTGCTCGCCGCGAAACAGAGCGACGGCGCGCTGGCGACCCACGCGCTCCCACGGCTCGCCGAGCTGTGTGACTCGCTCGACCAACCCCGGCCGTTCAGCCTCGAGGCGCTGCGCCCGCTCGCCGAGGGCTTCGAGTCGTTGCCCGAGCCGCGCCTGCCGGCGGACCTCACCGCGACGCTGCGCCCGTACCAGCGCCAGGGCGTCGCCTGGCTGCAGTTCCTCCAGCGCGCGAACCTCGGCGGTGTGCTGGCCGACGACATGGGCCTCGGCAAGACGCTCCAGGCAGCGTGCGTGCTCGAGAAGGGCACGCTCGTCATCTGCCCGACCAGCGTGCTGCCCACCTGGCTCGCCGAGCTCAAGCGCTTCCGCCCGTCGCTCTCGGTCAACTCGTACCATGGCCCCGGCCGCGCACTCGACGACT
>JALOQF010000195.1 GCA_025459425.1 Myxococcaceae bacterium
GCTCCCGTGGGGGCAGGGCACCATCGAGCTGTCTGCGCTCCACGACAAGGGCCGGCGCGAGGGCGCCTTCCGCGTCGGGTCGTCGGCCGGCCCCGAGCTCGAGGGGCGCTACGAGAACGGGGTGCCGTCGGGCGCCTGGAAGTTCTCGTCGCGCGTCGTCGCCATGCCGGTTTCGTCGCCGCTCGTCGACGCGACCTGCAAGGGCGACTGTGTGCTCGCGGGCGTCGAGCCTCCGAAGCCCGCCGCCGAGACGAAGGGCGAGGCTGGGAAGACGCCCACGGTGCTGCTGTCGGTCGCGCCCGGCTATCCGCTCATGCCGTTCCGCTGTCACGAGGCGCTCTTCGAGCTCGCCGGCGCGCCGGGTGAGTGGGTGATGAGCCGCTTCTCGTTGCCGCCCACGCAGGCCCTCGTCGAGCTGCGCAAGGTGGCCGCGCTCGCGGCTCCGACGAGTCAGTGACCATTTCGGCGCTGCGTCATTTCGGGTAATGCCCGACGCCATGCACGATCGTCTGAAGGCTTTGTCCGAGACCGCCCGCACCGAGATCGCCGCCGCGCAGACGGCGCAGCAGCTCGAGGCGCTCAAGGGCCGCTTCCTTGGCAAGAAGGGCGAGCTGTCGGCGGTGCTGGGCTCGATGGGCAAGCTGCCGCCCGAGGAGCGCAAGGCCATCGGCGAAGTCGCCAACACCGTGAAGGGTGAGCTCGAAGCGCTGCTCGAGCAGGCCCAGAAGCGGCTCGAAGACGCCGCCCTCGACGAGGAGCTCAAGGGCCCGAAGCTCGACGTCACGCTGCCCGGTCGCGCGGTGGCGTTCGGCCGGCGGCACCCGGTGTCGCAGACGCTCGAAGACATCGTGCGGGTGTTCTCGCGGCTGGGCTTCGAGGTCTACAGCGGCCCCGAGATCGAGCTCGACTGGTACAACTTCGAGGCGCTCAACGTGCCGGCGGATCACCCCGCGCGCGACATGCAGGACACGTTCTATGTCGACGCCCACTGGCTCCCGAAGGGCGTGGGGCCCGTGGTGCTGCGCACGCACACGTCGCCCGTGCAGATCCGCACGATGCTGGCGCACAAGCCGCCGGTGCGTGGGGTGATGCCGGGCCGCGTGTACCGCAAGGACAGCGATCAGACGCACACGCCGATGTTCCACCAGGTCGAGGGGCTGCTCGTCGACGAGACGGTGACGTTCGCCGAGCTGAAAGGCACGCTCGCGGCCTTCGCGCGGGCCTTCTTCGGCGCCTCGACGAAGACGCGCTTCCGTCCGAGCTTCTTCCCCTTCACCGAGCCCTCGGCCGAGGTCGACGTCAGCTGCGTCTTCTGTGGCGGCAAGGGCTGCCGGGTCTGCAAGCACACCGGCTGGCTCGAGGTGCTGGGCAGCGGCATGGTGCACCCGAACGTCTTCAAGCACGCCGGCTACGACGCCTCGAAGGTGACGGGCTTCGCCTTCGGCATGGGCGTCGAGCGGCTCGCGATGCTCCGGTACGGCATCGACGATCTGCGCACCATGTTCGAGAACGACGCGCGCTTCCTCGCGCAGTTCTGACCCTCTTTTCGAAAGACCCTCATGCGCATCTCTCTGAAGTGGCTGTCGGACTACGTGCAGTTGCCCGAGTCGGTCGACGAGCTCGCTCGCCGCCTCACCATGGCCGGCCTCGAGATCGAAGGCATCGAACGGCCCGCCGAGGCGCTCAAGGGCGTCGTGGTGGCGCAGATCGTCGCCAGCGACAAACACCCCAACGCCGACAAGCTGTCGGTGACGAAGATCGACTGGGGCCACGGTGCGCCGCTGCAGGTGGTGTGCGGCGCGAAGAACTACCAGGTCGGCGACAAGGTGCCGCTCGCCACCGTCGGCACGAAGCTGCCGAATGGCGTCGAGATCAAGCAGGCGGCGCTCCGCGGCGTGGACAGCTCGGGGATGCTCTGCAGCGCGAAGGAACTCGGCCTGTCGGAAGAGAGCTCGGGGCTGCTCATCCTCGATGCCGCTGCGAAGGTCGGGCAACCGATCGCCCAGGCGCTCGGGCTCGACGACGTGATCTTCACGGTGAACGTGACGCCGAACCGCGCCGACGCGCTGTCGCACCTGGGCATCGCGCGCGAGGTCGCCACCTTGTTCAACGTACCGCTGAAGAAGCCGGCGGTGACGCTGAACGAGTCGGCCACCGAGGCGAAGACGAAGATCGACGTGCGCATCGAAGACGCCGAGCGCTGCTGGCGGTACGCGGCGCGGGTGATCGAGGGCGTGACGGTGAAGCCCTCTCCGCAGTGGATGCAGGACAGGCTCAAGGCCGCGGGCATGCGCGGCATCAACAACCTCGTCGACATCACGAACTACGTGTTGCTCGAGTACGGCCAGCCGCTGCATGCGTTCGATCTCGATCGCATCGGCGGGGCGTCGATCGTGGTGCGCCGGGCGAAGAGCGGCGAGCAGCTCACCACGCTCGACGGTAAGGAGCGCGTGCTCCACGTCGACGATCTGCTGATCTGTGACGCGAGCGCGCCGCTGGTGCTCGCGGGCGTGATGGGCGGCGCCTCGAGCGAGGTGACGGAGAAGACGACGCGGGTGCTCCTCGAGTGCGCGACGTTCCAGCCCACCACGGTGCGGCGCTCGTCGAAGCGCCATGGGCTCCACACCGAGTCGTCGCACCGCTTCGAGCGGGGCACGGATCTGCACGTGGTGCCCGAGGTAATCGATCGCGCCGCGGCGCTGATCGCCGAGCTGGGCGGTGGCACCGTGCTGAAGGGCCGCGTCGACGCGTTCCCCACGCCGAAGGCCCCGCGTCAGGTGACGTTGCGCACGCAGAAGGTGGCCGACGTGCTGGGCGTGACGGTGCCCGCGGCGGACTGTCAGCGGATCCTCGCGAGCCTCGGCTTCAAGAAGCTGTCGGGAGACGACGTGCAGGCGACCTTCGAGGTGCCGTCGGTGCGCGTCGACGTCGCGATCGAGGAGGACTTGATCGAAGAGATCGCCCGCGTGCGTGGGTTCGACGCGATCCCCGAGGCGTTGCCGCGCGGGTTGTCAGAGCTGGAGCCCGAGCGCCCCTCGCATCGGGTGGAGCGCCTCATTCGCGCGGCGCTGGCGGGGCAGGGCGTCGACGAGGTGGTGAACTACTCGTTCGTCTCGCCGGCCGAGCTGGCGGCCTTCGAGTCGGGGGCCGAGGCCATCGCGGTGTCGAACCCGCTGTCGGTCGAGCAGTCGGTGATGCGCACGACGCTGTTCCCGTCGCTGGTGCAGAACGTGATCCGCGCGGCGCGGCACCAGGCCGAGGGCGTGCGCTTCTACGAGTGGGCGCGCTCCTACCGGCCCGACAGCTCCGGCGGGCAGGGCACCGTGCCGGTGGCGAAAGAGACGCTCGAGGTCGCTGGCGTCGTCTGGGGCCTGCGTCACGGCGCGCGCACGTGGACCGCGAAGGACGCCGAGGCCGACTACTTCGACGTGAAGGCGATCGTCGGCGCGGTGCTGCGGGCGCTCCACCTCGAGGGCGTGACGTCGGAGTCGTTCGAGTCGCCCTGGTACCACCCGCGCTCGGCGACGCTCTTGCGCAAGGGCGCGGTGGTGCTGGGCACGCTGGGCGAGCTGCACCCGAAGGTGGCGAAGCGACTCGACGCGCCGGCGGGGGTGGTGCTGTTCCAGCTCGACGTCGAGAAGCTCCAGGACGCGGCGGTGCTGGTGCCGCAGGCGAAGCCGCTGTCGAAGTTCCCGGTGGTGCGGCGCGATCTCGCGGTGGTGGTGCCGGCCGAGATGCAGAGCGAAGCCGTGCGCAAGGTGATCCTCGAGGTCGGCCAGCCGCTCGTCGAAGACGCCCAGGTGTTCGACGTGTACGCGGGGCATCAGGTGGGCACGGGGCGAAAGAACCTCGCGTTCGGCCTGCGCTACCGCTCGCCGGAGCGAACGCTCACCGACGCCGAGGTGACCGAGGCGCACACGAAGATCGTCGCCGAGGTGACGCGTCGCCTCGGAGGAGCCCTCCGCACATGAGCGTCATCGCCAGAGTCGTCCTGGTCTTCACCCTCGCGGGCTGTGGGAGCCCGGTGGTCGGCACGTGGCAGGTGTCGACGACGATCATGACGGAGACGGCGCAGGGCGGCACGGAGACGCAAACGTTGACCGACACGCTGCGCATCGAGTCCGCTGGCTGGCGCGTCGGTGGCGGGTGCCTGGCGCCTCTGCGCTTCGATGGCGCCAGGGCCTCGCTCAGCCAGGCGACCCGCTGCACTCCGTTCGACCGGGCTGATGCTGTGTTCACGTTCAGCGCCATCGGCCGGACGTGGATGTCAGGCGATCAACTGGACGTCTCGAGGGCCGAGTTCTCAATCGTTGGGCTTGACCGGCTGTCGGCATCCGTCCGGTTTCGGATCGGGCGTGGCTTGGACGACCCACTGAGCGGCACCAACATCTCCTTCGAAGCCGCGGACTCGATGCCGCTCCAGCGCGCTAAGTAACTGATTCTTCAGGGCGCCGAGCGGTTCTGGAGGCTTGGCGGAGTGCGTCGAAAAAGCCCAGCAATGTCCGTATGTTGACACCTCTTTCGCGAGGGGTACGCTTTCAGGCATGACCAAGGCGGACATCATCGAGAGCGTCTACGACAAGGTGGGCTTCTCGAAGAAGGACTCGGCGGAGCTGGTCGAGATGGTCTTCGACACCGTCAAAGAGACGCTCGAGCGCGGCGACAAGGTGAAGATCGTCGGCTTCGGCATCTTCCAGCCCCGCTACAAGCGGTCGCGGCCGGGGCGGAACCCGCAGTCGGGCCAGCCCATCGAGATCACGGCGCGCCGGGTGGTGGTGTTCGTTCCGTCGACTGGCCTCAAGGCCGACTTGAACGACGGCTTCGTGCCCGAGGGTGAGATTTCGGCCGAAGATCTCGACGACAACCCGAACGCCGCCCTCGACGAGGACGACGACGACGAGTGAGATTTCATCGCGGGCGTCGATGCTTGCTTGACCCGTCGCGGTCAGGCTGGCAGAAGGCCCGCGTCTGACCGGAAGTCACCCTGTCGTTTCCGGGGCGTAGCGCAGCCTGGTAGCGCACTTGCTTGGGGTGCAAGTGGTCGCTGGTTCAAATCCAGTCGCCCCGACCATTGGAAGGCCCTGATTCTCGAGGCGAAAGCCAACGGAGTCAGGGCCTTCGTCTTTGGTGCGTTCAAGCGCGCCATGCGCCATGGGCTCCAACTTCTGCATCAGGCTGTCTGCTCCGCGACACGGCTGGCTCGGGCTCACCCTCGCCGTCGATGAACGCGAGCTCGATCTGATCGTGTCGCACACGCCGTACGATTCGCTCGCAGCGCTCACCAGCGCCATGGTGGGCGTTCTCGAGGGCAACCGCCCGGGCCTCGCCCGGTTCAACTGCGAGCCGGCCGAGTTCGAGCTGCACGTCGCTCCAGGCGCGCGGCCCGAGGAAGCGCGTCTGACAGTGGTCCACTTCGAGGGCAGAGGGGGGAATGCCTCCCGACACGAGGTGGTGCTCGTTCATGAGGCGCATGCGGTGACGCTGGGCCGCGCTGTGTGGCGCGCGCTGAGACGGCTCGAAGGCGAGCTCGAGCCTCCTCACTGGAACCACCCGTTCCCCACGCACACCGTCGAACGCCTCGGTGCGTTGACGCGACGACTCGGCCGCACACCGTGACGCTCGACGCGCGCCCGCACCTCGTCCACAGTCCGGGCGGCTCTCGATTCGAAAGGCCTCGTCCATGCAAGCCGGTCCCTTCACGCTGTCGTTCTCGCCGCCCACCTTCGACTCGCCCGCCGAGGAGCGGCTGCACCGCAAGCAGCGCCTCGCCGCGACCTTCCGGCTCTTCGCGAAGTTCGGCTACGACGAAGGGGTCGCCGGCCACGTCACCGTGCGCGACCCGGAGCACCCCGAGACCTTCTGGGTCAACCCCTTCGGCCTCGACTTCGGCCGCATTCGGGTGCGCGATCTCATTCGGGTCGACCACGAGGGCGAGACGGTCGAGGGCGAGCTGCCCGTCAACCGCGCGGCCTTCGTCATCCATTCGCGGGTGCACCAGGCGCGGCCCGACGTCGTCGCCGCAGCGCACTCCCACGCGATGCACGGCAAGGCCTTCTCGACCTTGCGCCGGCTGCTGGCTCCGCTCACGCAAGACGCGTGCGCCTTCTACGGCGACCACGCGCTGTACGACGACTTCGGCGGCGTGGTGGTCGAGTTCGACGAGGGCCAGCGCATCGCGAAGGCGCTCGGCACGAAGAAGGCCGTGATCCTCGCGAACCACGGCCTGCTCACCGTCGGAGAGACCGTCGACGCCGCCGCGTGGTGGTTCATCACCATGGACCGCTCGTGCCGCGCCGAGCTGCTCGCCCGCGCCGCCGGTGAACCCAGAGAGATCGCCCCCGAGGCCGCGCAGCAGTCGTTCGGCATCACCGGCAACCCGCTCGCGGGCTGGTTTCAGTTCCAGCCGCTCTATCAGCGCATCGTGCACGAGCAGCCCGAGCTGCTCGAGTGAGCGGGTTCGACTCAGAGCGCTGAGCGGAGGATCAACACGTCGCCGCAGCCCGTGCTCGAGCTGCTGCAGCCGGCGTTGGGGATCCCCGTATTGCCGAGGTCGATGCCCACGCTCACCACCGAGTCGTCGACGGCCGTCCACCCGCCGCCCCGGTTGAGGCCTGCGCCGTACGCGTTCCCGGGCGCCGCGCTCATGTCGCGGAGCCGGTGCGTCGTCGTCACGAGCGTCTCGGGGTTGATTCGGTACGCATAGACACCCTGCTCCGACTGCACGCCGTCCGAGTAGGCCCCGAAGTTCGTGACGACCACCACCCGGCCCGACGAGTCCACGTCGATGCCGGTGGCCTCGAGCCCCTCCGAGCCGGGGAGGAAGGCGCGCCGTTCCATCAAGCTCATCAGCGGGTTCACGGCGACCACCTGAAGCCGACCGGCGAACGACGGCGAGGCGGTGGTGCGTTCGGTGGCGCCGAACACCGTCCACACGGTCGACGCGGGGTCCCTGCCGATCGTCATGGCGAGACGGTAGCCGCCGAGCGAGGTGCGAACGCCCTGGGCCGTGCCGAGCCGCAGCGCCGGCCCGAACGACGGCTGCGCCTGGGTGATGTCGACCGACGCCAGGTAGGCGCACGGGTTGCCGCAGCCGACGGTCGACATGCCCATGAGCCAGACCGGCGCCTGAGGCCCCGCCTGCGCGACCAGGCGCGGGAAGTTCGCCGAGATCTCGGGCGGGAGCGTCCACTCGCGGTCTGGTTTTCCGTACTCGAGGTTCACGAACCGGTTGAAGTTGACCCCGTAGAACGCCCTGCGCGTCATGGTCCCGCTGGAGGCTGCGAGGCAGGTCGGGGTCCTGGCGTAGTCGCGACGGACCTGGGTGATCATCTGGTAGTCGATCGAATTCGCGACGCGGTAGTTGAGCGCGAGCGTACGAATGGTGAGCGCACATCGTTGGGTGGTCACGCCTTCCCGGTTGCCCATGCGAATCGCGAAGGTGCCGATGCCGTCGTAGGCGATCGGGTCTTCGTCGGGCTCGAGCGGGATGGTGAAGTACAGGACGCCGTTGGTGCGGAAGAGCGAGAGGTTCCCTTCCCTGGGGTCGACGTTGCTGCGGTCCCACACGACGGCCGACCAGAATCGACTGCCGAGCGTGCGGCGAATCGTGTCATTGCCTTCGCGGCCCACCGTCTGGCGCGCAGAGCCAGCGATCGGGCGAATCGGCACGTAGCGGCGGAGGCTGATGGTGGTTTGCGGCGTGTCGGTGTCGCAGGGCACCGACGAGACGACGGCGCCGCAGAGGCCCCCGTTGCCGCCGAGGGCGAGGGCGGTCTGATCGGGGCACACCCGCATGACGGCGGTCTCGGAGGGCTCGTACGACATCGGGGTCCGCACGGGGTCGGGGGTGACGATGGTGACGCCGAAGCCAGGGCCCGCGGCGAACTGGGCGCCTGTCAGCTCGAGCTGCCAGGAGCGCCGCGCGAAACCCTCGGCGAAGTCTTCGAAGCCGGCGTCTGCGGGAACCGCGGGCGGCTCGACGGGCCGGAACCGAAGCGTGCCGTCTGCGGTGATCGCGCCGGGGGGCAGGGTGACGGTGATGAGGCCGTCGGCGCTCGAAACGGTGCCGCCATCAGCCGACACCGCGAAGCCCTTGAGCGTCACCGTCAAGAGGGCGTCTGCGCTCGTCACCGCTCCGGAGCCGTTCTGCACCCGCACCGAGAAGCGCGCGCCGTCGTCGAAGGCGCTCACCATGGGCAGGGTGAGGGTCGCCGTGGTGGCATCGGCGATCGGCGCGCCGTCGCGCAGCCACTGGTAGGTCAGGCCCTCGCCCGAGGCCGTCACCGAGAACGTCGCGCTCGTCGTTTCCTCGACCGACACGGCCTGGGGCTGGGCCGTGATGGTGGGTGGCGTGCCCGACTGGGTCGCACCGCCGCCCGTGCTCATGTCCGTCTGCCCGCCGCCAGTCATGCCGCCACCGGTCGAGGGGACGTCGGGCTTCGGCCCGCCGCACGCCACCAACAAGGCCACCACGCACCACGACAGGGTCGTTCGCATCATCGTCTCCAGGCATCCGTCGGGGCGAAAGGCCCCCCCATCCCTCCCATACCTGCCCGCGGGTGTGGCGGGCCAGCCCTTCCAGCCGAAGTGCAGAAATTCAGGATCATCGCTTGGAAATGCTTGGGGCCACGCTCGACACTCCGTATCGTCCGGCTTTCTTCCCGGGGAGGACTCTGATGCGGCTTGGTGCAGCGGCGATCGTGCTGGCGGTGGTGGGGTTTGGGTGCGTGACGGATCCTCCGGTGCCGTGCACCGCGTGCGACGGGGTGTGCGTCGACCTGCAGAACGATCGGCGCCACTGCGGCGCCTGCGGCACGGCGTGCGCGGCAGGGAGCGTCTGCACCGCCGGTGCCTGTGTGGCGAACGCCGGCTGCGCGGCGCCCCTGCGGGCCTGCAGCGGCGTGTGCTTCGACCTTCAGAACGATCCGGGCCACTGCGGCTCGTGCACCACCGTGTGCGGTACCAACGAGTACTGCCGCCAGGGCCAGTGCACGGCCCTCGGCGTCGACGCCGGACCACCGAGCTGCCCCTCGGGCACCGTGGGCTGTGACGGCGGCTGCTCCGATCAGCAGAACGACCCCAACAACTGCGGCGCGTGCGGTCAGGCCTGCGGTGCGACCGCCTATTGCACCGGTGGCAGGTGCACCCAGTTCCCCGCGATGGGGCTCGACGCGGGCACCTGCATCGCCTCGACCAACCCGTGCGAGATCGTCAGCTTCACGAACGGCGCGTGCGTGGTGACGCCGCGCTCGTGCCCGTCGGGCGGAGACTGCCGGTCCTCGGGCACGTGCAACCCGACCACCGGTGCGTGCGAGTACACCAACCTCGTCAACACCAGCTGCAACGACGGCAACGCGTGCACGGCCAGTGACGTGTGCGTCAACGGCGCCTGTGTCGGAACGGCTCCGGTGTCGTGCGCGACGCCGACGGCCTGCTTCGAGCCGAGCGTGTGCGTGCCCTCCGACGGCGGCTGTACGTCGACGCCGAAGGCCGAGGGCGCCTCGTGTGACGATGGCGACCCATGCTCCGGCGCGGACGTGTGCCGGCAGGGCCGGTGCGTGGGCTCGGTGGCCCCGACGCTGCTCGAGAACTTCGCGGCGGGCACGGTACCGAACCCGGTGCTGTGGCGGGTGTCGTCGCAAGACGGAGGCAGCCTCGCGGTGTCGGCGGCCCAGGCGCAGGTCACCCGCAACGCGCGGCTCGTCACCGTCGACGACTACCTCGTCGGCAACGGCCCGGTGCGCATCACGGGTGAGTTCACCAGCGGCGTCGCGACCGACTGGGCCCACGTGTGGACCCGGAGCACCGGCGTGCCCGGCGCCGGCTTCCAGCTGGGCTCCGGCGTCGAGTTCATCGTCAAGCCCTCGCAGCTCGAGATCCGCGCCGATGGCGGCAGCGTGGCCTCGGTCGCGTTCGACGGCGGGCTGGGCGTGGGCGAGCCCGTCGTCTTCGACGTGTTCGATGACGGGGCGTCGGTGTCGTTGACCGTGCGCAACAAGGGTGGAGCGAACGAGACTCGGCTGGCGGCGGCGCTCCCGGGCGCGGGCACGTCGGGCAAGGTGGTGTTCGGCAGCGGCAACGACACCACGCCGGTGAACGGCGCCTCGGGCTTCGGGCTGCTGCGCATCGAGCACGGCGTGCGGGTGAAGCCCACGCGCGAGTGGAGCTTCGACGAGGTGTCGCCGGGGTCGATGGGGCAGGTGATTGGCGGCTACGGGCTGTTGCCCGACGGCGGCCTCTCCGGGGCCCGCAACGCGCGCTTCGTCCAGAACCGGACGTTCAACTTCCAGGCGGCGTCGGCGGTCGCGCCCGGCATCTTCGGCGCTGCGGCGTCCTTCGCGAGCCAGCCCTCGCCGGGCCGCTTCGTCGAGTTCCCGTCGGACATCATCGGCTCGACGGGCGGTGACTTCTCGGTGTCCTTCTGGTTCCGCAGTTCGCCGGCGAACGGCACGTTCGTGAACGAGGTGTTCGGGAACCGCAGCGAAGGCAGCGAGGGCACCTATCTCTCGTTCCGCGTGGGGACCTTCGTCAGCAGCGAACTCGATCAGGGCGCAGTTCCCGGCAACGCCTCGCGTATCACCGGCACGGGGGCGACTGCGACGGACGATCTCTGGCACCACGTGGTGATCGCCCGCGACGGCCGGCGACACGAGCTCTACGTCGACGGGCAGCTCTCCGCGGCAGACGACGCGGGCGTCGTCGCGAACTTCGGCAAGCCGGGGCCCTACTGGGTGGGGCGCGGCTTCGGGTCGACCGGGAACGGGTCGTTCGACGAGCTGCGCGTGTATGACGCCTTCGCGCTGAACGCCTGCGAGGTTCGGCGGCTGTCTGCGCGGCCGGTCGCGGCGTCGGCGTGTGGCCTCGGTCGGTCGCTCTGCTCGACGGCCGCGAGCGCCACGGCGGTGTGCGTCGATCTGCAGTCCGACACCGGAAACTGCGGCGCCTGCGGTACGGTCTGCCCCGCGGCGCCCGCAGCGGCGGCGACGTGTCGGGCCGGTGCCTGCTCGTTCGCCTGCCAGCCCGGCTTCTTCGACTGCAATGGGCAGCCCGGCGACGGCTGTGAGGTGGCAGGCAGCTCGTGCACCAGCGCCCCGATCCTCGTGTCGGTGGGGCTCGACGGCGGCGCCGGCAACGGGCCGAGCAACGACCCGACCGTCGACAACTCGGGGCAGCTCGTCGTCTTCACGTCGACGGCCTCGAACCTCGTGCCCGACGACACCAACGGCGTCTCCGACGTCTTCTTGCGCAACCTCGCGACCGGCCGCACGACTCGCATCTCGACGGGGCCGGCGGGGCAGCAGCTCGCCCAGGCCAGCTCGGGAGGGACGATCTCGGCCGACGGGCGCTTCGTGGCTTTCGTCACGAGCGGACCCGCGATCGTGCCCGACACCAACGGCACTGGGAACGACGTGATCGTCGTCGATCTGGTGACCAACGCGCGCGCCTACGGCATCACCTCGTCGGCGGGGGCGCAGCCGGTGGGGAACACCGAGGCGTTCACGGGCGCGTATCTCTCGGCAGACGGGCGGTTCGTCATGTGGAGTTCACGGTCGACGGGCTTGTTCCCCGGCGACGCCGTTCAGAACGAGGGTGACATTCACGTCTTCGAACGTTCGACGAACACCATGCGCATGGCGTCGCTGAACACTGCGGGCCAGGTCGTCACGGGTGGCTCGCTCGGTCACAACACGGCGTCCATCTTCATCTCGGGCCAGGGCCGCTGGGTCACTCACAATACGTTTGGGTACGTCGACGGAGTACCGGGTGATCAGTGCTCGCACCCCTACCTGGTCGACATGAACTCGAACCCGCCCGGCGTGACGCGGGTGGTGCGCGACAACGCCGCGGGGCTGATGGCATGTCAGGCCTTCAACGTCTCGGCTGGCGGCCTGGTCGTCAACAACGCCGGTGACCAGTTCCTGTTCCACACCCGAAACGATCTGCCGGGGAACTCGCTGCGTGCGACCTTCGACATCTACCGTCGGTCGACGGTCAACGGCGTGTCGACGCGCGTGACGCAACCTCCCGGTGGAGGCTACGGCAACGGCGACAGCCTCACCTCGTCCCTCAACGAGCAGGGCACCCGCCTCGGCTTCATCACGAACGCGACGAACCTGGTGCCGAGCGACGCGAACGGCGCGCGCCGCGACTGCATGCTCTGGACGTCTCCGAACACCATCTCGATCCTCTCGCAGCCCGTCGTTCGAACCACGACCGCGGCGACGGCGTGCAACACCATGCGCCTGTCGCGGTC
Source organism: Myxococcaceae bacterium (assembly GCA_025459425.1). Taxonomy (GTDB): domain Bacteria; phylum Myxococcota; class Myxococcia; order Myxococcales; family Myxococcaceae; genus Xiheimicrobium. The sequence goes on from JALOQF010000195.1 coordinate 12,254, forward strand.
GGGCCAGTGGGCGGTGCTCGAGATGGAAGACTCGCTCTCGCCGTCCGATCAGAACGCGAACGCCGACATCTACCTGCGCCCGGTGCCCTGAGCCGCGATGGCGACCGCTGACGACGATCAGCCGCCAGACGGCGGCGGCACCGAGTCCACCGTGGCCCGGCTCGATCCGGTGATCGGGTCGGAGGTCTCGGGGTACCGCGTCACCAACCGCCTCGGCGTGGGCGGCATGGGCATCGTCTACGAGGGCGAGCAGCCGGTGATCGGCAAGCGGGTCGCCATCAAGGTGCTGCGCCACGAGGTGGCCGACAACCCCGACGTGGTGCAGCGGCTCGTCTCCGAGGCGCGCGCCGTCAACAAGGTCGGCCACCGCGGCATCATCGACGTGTTCGGCTTCGGGCAGCTGCCCGACGGCCGCCAGTGCATCGTGATGGAGTACCTCGACGGCGAGCCGCTCGAGGCCGTCCTGCGCACGTACCGCACGCGGCGCTCGGTGATGCCGCTCTACGACGCGCTCGTCATCCTCGAAGAGGTGCTGTCGGGGCTGGCGGCCGCGCACGAGGCCGGCGTCATTCACCGCGACCTCAAGCCGTCGAACATCTTCCTCTGCAAGCAGCGCGACGGCACCCAGTTCGTGAAGCTGCTCGACTTCGGCATCGCCAAGCTGGGGGTGCTCGGTCACACGCCGGCCACCCGCGCGAGCATCATGGTGGGCACCCCAGCGTACATGGCCCCGGAGCAGGCGAGCGGCGGCCTGGTGGGCCCAGCGCTCGATCTCTATGCCATCGGCTGTCTCGCCTTCGAGCTGCTGACGGGGCGCACGCCGTTCGAAGAGAACTCGGTGGTCGAGATGCTGGTGTCGCACGCCACCAAGCCGCCGCCGCACGTCGCGTCGCTCAACATGGGCGTTCCGGACGAGCTCGACGCGCTGGTGGACCGGTTGCTCTCCAAGAACCCCGCCGACCGGCCCGCGTCGGCAGAGGCGGTGCGCCGAGAGGTCGCGCAGCTTCGAAAGACCCTCGCTGACACCACCGGCCGCCGGCTGTCGGTCGAGATCGAAGCGCCGGCGCCGATGCCCACGCTGGTCGACCCGCCGAAGCCTGCCCCGAAGCCGCCCGAGGCCAGGGCGAGGCCCGCGACGCCGATGCCCACG
>JALOQF010000540.1 GCA_025459425.1 Myxococcaceae bacterium
GGCGCTGCTGTCGAACCGTGACGCGCGGGCGGCCCTGGCCGAGATCGGCATCGCGCGCGGCCAGTACGTGCAGGCCGGGCTCTTGCCGAACCCGGAGATGGACCTCGAGCTCCGCGCGCCCGGAGGCCCCCAGCCGGCGCAGCTCGACATCGGTCTCGAGCTATCGGTGTCGCAGACGCTCCTCGCGCCGCTGCGCGCGTCGGTGGCCGAGGCGCACCTCGAGGCAGAACGCCTCAAGGCCACCGGCTTCCTCCTCGATCTCGCCTGGCAGACGCGGGTGGCCTTCTTCGAGGTGCAGGCGCTCCAGCAGAAGCTCGAGCTGCGACTGCGCGCCTTCTCGAGCCAGCAGGCCTCGTACGCGGCGGCCGTCGAGTTGACGAAGGCGGGCAACCTGCCGGCGGTCGATCTCGCCAACGAGCTGGCGGCCGTCGAGCTCGCCCGCGTCCAGGTGGCCGAAGCCGAGAACGCCCTGCTCGACGCGAAGGAGGCGTTGACCCGTCGCCTGGGCCTCCACGGCGCGCGCGCCAGCTACACCGTGGCCGGGCCCCTCGCCATTCCGTCGGACGATGGCGATCTGAGCGACGGCGAGAAGCGCGCCCTCGTCGCGAGCCTCGAGCTGCTCGAGCTCGAGCGCCGCGCCGAGTCGGCCAGCCGCAAGGTGGGGCTCGCGCGCACCGAGGGCTGGCTGCCGCACCTCACGGCGGGCTTCCACGGGGAGCGCGACGCCGATCTCTGGGAACTCGGCGCGCACGTCGGCATCGGCCTGCCCGTGTTCGATCGCCAGCAGGGCCGGCAGCTGTCAGCCCAGAGTGAGTACGACGCGTTGCGGGCGAAGGCCGAGGCGCTCGCGGTGAACCTGCGCTCGACGGTGCGCCAGACGACGAACCGAGTCGAGTCTGCCGGGCGCCGCGCCCGCCACTATGCCCAGCGGCTGGTGCCGGCCCGCCAGAAGCAACTCGACGAGACGCTGCTTCAGTACAACGCGATGACGGTGGGCGTGTTCCAGCTGCTCCAGGTGCAGCGCGGCGTCACCGAGGCGGCCATCGCGCAGGTCGACGCGACGCTCGACTACTGGAAGGCGCGCGCGGCGTTCGACCTCCTGCTGGCGGGTCGCTCGACGCCGCTTCGAAACTCGGCCGCGGTGCCTTCCAGCGTGGCCGCTCCCTCGATGGATCCTGCGGGGCACTGATCATGAATCGACGAACGTTGATGCAGATGACCCTGGCCGCCGGTGCGATGGGCGTGGCCCGCGACGCGCTGGCAAAGGCCGTGGCGACCACGCAGCCGGTGGTGGCGCCGGGCGGCCAGCGCGCCGTGGTGACGCCGAATGGGTCGACGCTGCCCCTCAAGCTGGTCGGCGGCGTGAAGGTGGGCCACCTCGTGGCGGGCGAGTTCGATCACGAGCTCGCACCGGGCCTGCGCATCAAGGCGTGGGGGTACAACGGCTCGACCCCCGGCCCCACCATCGAGGTGACGCAGGGTGATCGGGTGCGCCTGTACGTCACCAATCGCCTGAACGAGGTGACGTCGGTGCACTGGCACGGCGTCATCCTGCCCAACGGGATGGACGGCGTCGCCGGCCTCACCCAGCGCGCGATCCCTCCCGGAGAGACCTTCGTCTACGAGTTCACCTTCAAGGACGCGGGCACGTTCATGTACCACCCGCACGCCGACGAGATGACGCAGATGGCGCTCGGCATGAACGGCATGATCGTCGTGCACCCGAGGGTGCCGACGGGGCCGAAGGTCGACCGCGACTTCGTGCTCATGTCCCACGAGTGGACGGTGAAGCCCGGCGCCGCGCGGCCGAACCCGAACGCGATGAACGACTTCAACGTGCTGACGTTCAACTCGAAGGCCTACCCCGGCACGGCGCCGCTGGTGATGGGCGTGGGCGAGCGCGTGCGGGTGCGCATCGGCAACCTGTCTCCGATGGATCACCACCCGATTCACCTGCACGGCGTGCGCGCGCAGCTGACGTGGACCGACGGTGGCGAGGTGCCCGCCTCGGCGCGCCTGTGGGAAACCACCTTCCTCGTCCCGGTCGGTACCGTGCGCGTCTTCGAGTTCGTCCCGACCGAGCCCGGAGACTGGGCGATGCACTGCCACATGACCCACCACGTGATGAATCAGATGGGTCACGGCTTCCCGGTGATGGTGGGAGCCGACGCGAAGGCCATCGACGCGCGCGTGCGGGCGCTGGTGCCGGGCTACATGACGATGGGCCACGACGGCATGGCCGGCATGGAGGAGATGGGCATGCCCGTGCCGGCCAACTCGATCCCGATGAAGGGCGGCCAGGGGCCCTTCGGGCTCATCGACATGGGTGGCATGTTCACCATTCTCAAGGTGCGGCAGCGGCCCGAGCACGAGGATGGGAACGGTTGGTACCAGCACCCGCCCGGCACCGTGGCCGAGCGCGCGACGCCAGCCCAGCTCAGCGCCGACGGCGTCGACCCATCGCGTCTGGCCTGACCGCCGCCGCGGTGGCAGCACTTCAGGGGGGACCGAACGGAGACCATCGCAGGTGGGTCGTCATCGGTCAGAGCGTCGCGGGCTCCTGGCTCGGCTGAAGCGCCCTCGAGCGACGACCACGAAGCGACCGACCGGCCGAGTCGTCGACGTCGCGACGAGCGCTCCCGAGGCGTACCGCACCGAGCCCTTCAGCACCGGAACCTCGTTGCGCCGGTAGAACGCGCGCCCGGAAGACGCCTCGATCGATGCTGGCAGCTTGGCGGCCTCGTGGCTCAGCCGAAGCGCCCTCGAGCGACGACCACGAGGCGAGCCGGCCGGCCGAGTCGTCGCCGTCGGTCGATGCTGGCGACGGTGGTGCTCACGCGACTCGTCAGGGAAACCGGCCCTCGCCCGCGCCCTTCCGCCCAGCCGAGCCCGAGGCCACTTCGGAACGTCTCTTCAGCGAGCGATCACCGCTGCAACGAAAGTCTCGACGGCCTCGGCCTGCGCCCGGAGCACGCGCGCTTCGGCCCCCTGCCCCACACGCTCCAGCTCCAGCGCGGCGTCGCGACGCTCCACGATGTCCCGTCGCAGGAGCGCCTCGACCTCGGCGCTCGACAGCGTTCGACGGAGGGCTTCCGCAGCGCCGAGCCCAGCCCGACTCCCCGCGAAGACAGCGGGCTCACTCGTCGCAGCAGGTACGTCGACGGCTTCGGCGTTCTCGATCAGCGCCAACACCTGACGCCAGAGCGAGCGATCTGCGTCGGCCCGGGCCTTCATCGCCGCCTTGATGCGCTCACGCGCTGCGGCCTTCCACGGGTCAGCATCAGTCACTCGAACAGCTTCGCTGGGTGTCGTGGCGCTGTCGACCCTGGGGTCAGGCTGTGGTCGCCACCTCGCCAGACCTGGACCCACCACCTGTCCCGGCCTCTGCTGCGAGGGCCGCTCGTCGCGTCGGCGAGTCGCTTCACCCGACGTCGGGGCTGTGGTCGCCACCTCGCCAGACCTGGACCCACCACCTGTCCCGGCCTCTGCTGCGAGGGCAGCTCGTCGCGTCGGCGAGTCGCTTCACCCGACGTTGGGGCTGTGGTCGCCACCTCGCAAGACCTGGACCCACCGCCTGTCCCGGCCTCTGCTGCGAGGGCCGAGGTCGCGTCGGCGAGTCGCTTCACCCGACGTCAGGGCTGTGGTCGCCACCTCGCCAGACCTGGACCCACCACCTGTCCCGGCCTCTGCTGCG
>JALOQF010000541.1 GCA_025459425.1 Myxococcaceae bacterium
AGCCGGCTTCTGCGCCAGCGCCACGCCGGACAGCGCCAGGCAGAGGCGGGTGAGTTTGTACACGGAGGGTCCTTTTCTGGGGGGGGCTGGGAAAGCTGAGGGGCTTGGGTGACCTGGGGGCTTCGGAGACTTGCGAAGACCTGGTTCGGCTCAGGTCTTGAAGATCGTCATGACGTCCTTCAACAGCGCGAGCGACTCGGCCCGCGGACGCTGGAACGCGTTGCGGCCCATGATCGAGCCGAAGCCACCACCGTCGCGGATGCCGCGGATCTCTTCGAGGAGCGCCGGCGTGTCCTTCGCCTCGCCACCCGAGAAGATGACGATGCGCTTGCCGTTGAACGCGCTCTGCACCACGTGGCGCACCCGGTCGGCCATCGTCTTCGTCGGAATCGCGTACTTCTCGAAGACCTTCTTCGCCTCGGCCTGCTCGATGAAGTCCTTCGGTGGCTTCACCTTGATGACGTGCGCGCCCAGCTGCGCCGAGATCTGCGCGGCGTAGGCCACCACGTCGACCGCCGTCTCGCCGTCCTTCGACATGTTGCCGCGCGGGTAGGCCCACAGCACCGTCGGCAGGCCCGCCTCCTTCGCCTCGAGGATGAGATCGCGCAGATCCTGGTACTGCTGGTTGCGCGCGCCCGAGCCCGGGTAAATCGTGTAGCCGATCGCCACGCAGCCCAGCCGCACCGCGTCCTTCACCGTGCCCGTCAACGCCGAGCAGGGGTTCTCGACCTTCGCGAGCGAGTCCGAGTTGTTCAGCTTGAGGATGAGCGGGACCTCTCCCTTGAGCTTGCCGGCCACCGCCTCGAGGAAGCCCAGCGGCGCCGCGTATGCGTTGCAGCCCGAGTCGATCGCCAGCTGCGCGTGGTAGTCGGGATCGTACCCCGCCGGGTTCGGCTGAAAGCTGCGCGCCGGCCCATGCTCGAAGCCCTGGTCGACCGGGAGGATCACCATGTTCCCGGTGCCGGCGAGCGTGCCGGTGTTCATCAGGCGGGCGAGGTTCGTGAGGACGCCCGGCGTGTCAGAGGGGTACCACGAGAGGATCTGCTTGACCCGATCGGTGTAGGCCATGAGTGGCGGTCTCCAAGGGTGGAAAGGACCGCGCCCCCATAGCCTTTGCGCCGCGCAATGTCGTCAGGGTTTCTTCGCTTCGATCTTCAGCGGGAAGGTGCCCAGCGGGTTGCCCCCGATGCGCACCAGCACCTGAAAGTCGCCTGCCGACCGAACGCCCGTGGGCTCCCAGTCGACCGTCCAGTCCGTCTCGTCGTTCTTGAAGGTGAGCGTGCCCGACGCGTCCATCACCGTGTCGCCGCGCGGGTCGAGCACCGCCACCTCGATCGACGTCGACTTCTTGTCCGGCGCCTTCACCCGCACGACGGTCGAGAACTTCTCGGTCATCAGCGGCGTGCCGGCCGCGGTCACCGCCGGGAAGGGCGCGCTCGGCTTCGAGCCCGTCGGCGAGCGGATGAAGCCCTTGCCGTGCTGCACGCTCACGATGGCGTAGGTGGCCTGCCCCGACGTCACCGTCGGCCCGTCTTGCGCCGGCTTCTCGTCGACCCGCTTGACGTCGTCACCCTTGGGGATCGAGCCGAAGGCCGGCAGCCCCAGATCGATCTTCGGCGCGCTCTGCTTGACCGAGCCCTTCAGCCTGGGGGCCTCTTTCTTCTCGGCGGGTTTGTCCTGCGCGAGGGCCCGGAGGGGCACGGTCACCAGGAGCACGAGGCAGACGAGGCGCATGTCGTTCACCATAGCAGCCAGCGAGGACGCCCAAGCGCACCCTTCAATTCATCGGCCTCGTGCGCTAGGTGGCCCCGCGCCCGTGCGAGCCCTCTCGTTCCTCCTCCTGGTGGTGACCGCGGGGCGCGCGCTGGGGGCGCCGTTGACGCTGCCCGAGCTCGTCGAGCGCGCGCGAAAGAACGACGCGCGGGTGAAAGAGAGCCAGGCGCAGCTGGCCTGGTTCCGCGCGAAGTACGACGAGGCGCGCTGGGCCTGGTTCCCCCGCGTCGAGTCGTACGTGGCCGTCGCCGGGCCGACGCCCGAGGCGCGCAATGACGGCCTGGGCGGGCCGCCGCGCACCGCCGCCTCGCTCATGTACGACCTCGACTTCGGCCAGGTGGGCGTCCAGTTCCGCGCGGGCGCCGAGGCCGTGTTGCCCATCTACACCTTCGGCAAGCTCGACGCGCTGGAGGCCGCGGGCGCGAAGGGCGTGCAGGCCGGAGAAGCGCTCGCCGTGCGCGCCGCCGACGAAGCCGAGCTGCAGGTGTCACAGGCCTTCTGGGGCCTCTCGCTCGCCCGCGCCGGCATCGGCGTCATCGACGAGACGGTGAAGCGGCTCGACGACGCGAAGGCGACGCTCGAGCGGCTCCGGTCGCTCGACAGCGAGCAGGTCACCCAGATGGACGTGTACAAGCTCGACTTCTACCGGCAGCAGGCCGAGGTGCAGCGCGCCGCCGCCCGCCAGGGAGAAGCGTTCGCGCTGGCGGCGATCCGGTTGCTGGTCGCGCACCCACCCAACGAGCCGCTCGAGGTCGCGACCGAGGCGCTGCCGGAGCCACGCGGCGGGCTCGACCCGGTCGACGCGCTGCTCGACCAGGCCCTCGCCCACCGCCCGGAGCTGCGCGCCATCGAAGCCGGCGTCGCGGCCCGCGAGCAGGAAGTGAAGCTGCGCGAGCGCATGTACTACCCCGACTTCGGCATCGCCGGCTTTGCCCGGTGGATCTGGACGACGAGCGCGACGCGGCAGCGGTCTCCGTTCGCCTACGATCCCTACAACGATCTCTCGGCGGGCCTTGCCCTCGTCTCCCGCTACACGTGGGACTTCCCGCAGAAGAGCGCGCTCCTCGATGGCGCGAGGGCCGAGCTGGACAAGATGCGGGCCCAGCGCGACTTCATTCGTGCCGGGGTGCGGCTCGAGCTCGAGAAGGCGTGGGGCGAGGTGTCTGCGGCCCAGGTGCGCTTCGAGCGGCAGACGCTCGCCGAGAAGTCGGCGCGACGCTGGGCGACGGCGGCCTTCGCGGCGTTCGATCTCGGCACCGGCGACACGCGCGATCTCGTCGAGTCCTTCTCGGCGCTGGCGAGCGCCTCGGCGCAGCGGGCCCAGGCGCAGCATGACGTTCAGGTCGCGCTCAAGGCCCTCTCGCGCGCGGTAGGGCAGCCCGTCATGCTGCAGGTGCCGTACGACGTGTCGCCGCTGCCACCCCCAGCGGCCGTCACCAGCCCGGCGAAGTGAGCCGTCCCGGCGGGTGGACGGTGGCGTGAATCCCAACTCCCGCCCGGAGTCGAAGGCGTGTAGACGCTCCAGTCGCCGGAGCCCTTCGAGGAGATGCCCGTGTTCGTGACCGCGCTCGCTGCTGCCGTCATCACCGCTGCCCCTGGTCCCCTTGCGCTCGTGAAGCTGGCCGATGCCGACGTGCAGAAGGTGCTCGCGAAGGACGCGACCATCGAGCGGCTGGCGACCGCCGCCGACGGGTACATCGACTTCGTCGAGTTGGCGAAGCGGGCGCTCGGCAAGAAGGAATGGGACAAGCTCGACAAGAAGAAGCAGGAGGAGTTCTCGGCCACCATGAAGGGGCTGCTGCGCGCGAGCTACGCCCAGAAGGCGCTGGGTGACTCGAAGAACGGCGCGACGTTCGAGTTCGCCAGCGAAGAGATCCAGGGCAACGAGGCGACGGTGAAGTCGACGCTCGTGGTCAAGG
>JALOQF010000196.1:0-13371 GCA_025459425.1 Myxococcaceae bacterium
CGCGCACGGGCTACCCGAGCGCGTTGATCGATCCCTCCGTGCGCCTCGACCCAGACGAGGTGCTCGCGCGGCTCAAGGAGCGCGTCGTCGGCCAGGACGAGGCGATGGCGCTGCTGCGCAATCTCGTCGTCACGCTGAAGACCGGCCTGTGCGATCCCTCACGGCCGCTGGGTGCGTACCTGCTGCTGGGCCCCACGGGCGTCGGGAAGACCGAGTCGGCGCTGTCGCTCGCGGCGTACCTCTTCGGCGACGAGAAGCGCCTCACCCGCTTCGACATGGCCGAGTACGCCGCGCCGGGGAGCGCCTTCCGCCTCACCGCGGCGGGGGCCGGCCAGGGCTCGCTGACCGCCAGGGTGCGAGAGCAGCCGTTCGGTGTGGTGCTGCTCGACGAGATCGAGAAGGCGGATGGTGGCGTGCATGATCTGCTGCTCCAGCTGCTCGGTGAAGGCCGGCTCACCGACGCCCACGGCCGAACGGTGAGCTTCCGCAACACGGTGGTGCTGCTGACGTCGAACCTCGGCGCGGAGTCGTCGGGTCGAACCTTCGGCTTCGGCGGCGCGTCGGCCGACGCCAGGGGCCACTACCTCGCGGCGGCGACGCAGTTCTTCCGGCCCGAGCTCGTCAACCGGCTCGATCAGATCGTCGCGTACCACCCGCTGACGCCAGCCGAGGTGAAGGCGATCGCGGTGAGGGTGCTCGAGCGGGCCGTGCGGCGTGAGGGCCTCGCCCGCCGCGGCGTGTCGGTTCGGTGGAGCCCAGAGGTGGTCGACCGGCTGGCCGAGCTCGGGTTCGACCCGAGGTACGGGGCGAGGCCTCTGAAGCGCGCGGTGGAGCAGCACGTCGTCGCGCCGCTCGCAGCCCTGCTCGCGAAGGCTGGCACCGGGGCCCCGAAGTCGATTCACCTGTCGGTCGATTCGTCGGGAGCCATCGTCGCCGACCTCGCGTGAGAGGAGACGCTCCTCGAAGGCAGGCGGACGGGGAAGGGTCGCAGCGTGATGGTGACGGCCAGGTCGTGCGAGGTAAAAACTCGCACGGCGGGCGAAGGATCGTTCTTCTCGTCGGTCTGTTCCTCAAAAGGGACCCCGCGACGCGCCGGCCCGAGAGGGGATCGACGCCGTCGTCGCCACGGCGAGTCGTGAGGGGCTGCCGGAAGACGCTCCGTTGCCACGGCCCCGCCTGGCTGCACCACCGGAGCGGGCGATGTGCTCGTCGCTCGTGCCGACCCGATGGCTCACTGCCGCTGGGCCATGCGTTCGCCTGCGGTCGAGGCGGCCAGCACGAGGCTCCGCACACCAGGCCAGGGGCGCTCCGCGTTGCCATCGTTGCCTCGCCGGTCGCGCGTGCGCCTTCCTGGTGCGGGGCGAAGCGGGGTCGGGTCGCTACGGCGGGTCTGCGCTCGGAAGGCGCTTGCCGATCACCTTGAGCGCCGCGATCCACAAGCCGGCCTCTTTGCGCGTCAGCCGGGCTCGCTGGAGCGTGGCGACCAGATCGTCCACCGCGTGCCGGTCGTCGCTGCGCAGGAAGCCAGCCGCCGAGAGCGTGCCCTCGAGTGCGCCCCTCAGGGTCCGCAACGTCGCGTCATCGGCGAAGGCTGGCGCTGGTGGCGCGTTCGTCGAGCGCCGCGCCATGGCCAGCTCGTACGCGTACACGCCGACGGCCTGGGCGAGGTTCAGCGACGGCTGCTCATCGGACGAGGGGATGAACGACAGCGCGTGACACTGCTTCACGTCGTCGTGCGACAGGCCGTTGCGCTCGTCTCCGAACACCAGGGCCCAGCGTTCGTCCTGGCGCTCCGTCACCTCGGTGCCGAGCTCGCGTGGCGTCAGCCTCCGGCGGCCCTCGACCAGGCGCATGGTGGTGCCGACGACCCAGCTGCAGTCGGCCACGGCCTCTTCGAAGGTGTCGACGCGGCGCACCGACTCGAGCAGATCGCCCGACTTCACCGCGAGCCGGTGGAGCCCGGGCACCTCGAGCAGCTTCGGGTTCGGCGAGACGACGACCCAGTCCGACAGGCCGAAGTTCTTCATCACCCGCGCGATGGCGCCGAGGTTGTCGGCGTTGCGGGGCCGCAAGAGGACGAGGCGGGGAGGTGCCATGACGAGCCGCGGCGCCTTCTGCTACGAGCGCCGCGCCATGTCAGCTGCCGCCGCCCCGCGCCTGTCGATCATCTCGCCCGTGCAGGACTTCCTGTTCTTCTTCCTCTCGGCGGCCGTCGTCCTCATCGCGTGGGCCGCGACCGCCTGGTTCCACGTCGAGCCGTTCTACCTGCTGGCCACCGTGGCCGTCGTCTCGAACGGCCCGCACCTCGTCGCCACCTGGAGCCGCGTCTACTTCGACAAGCGTGAGGTGAAGGAGCGGCCCGTCGCGTTGCTGGTGGCACCCGCGCTCATCTTCGTCTTCGTCGCGCTCACCACGTGGAAGGCCGGCTTCCCGGGCGTCAGGCTGCTCAACAGCGTCATTCTCTACTGGGCGACGTGGCACTTCGTGGCGCAGAACTGGGGCATCTTGCGCATCTACCAGCGCAAGTCAGGCGAGCCCGAGACGTCGCTGGCGCTGGCGCTCGAGAAGCCGCTGCTGCTGCTCTTCGTCGCCTGGTGCGTGCTCTACCGGCTTCACACCGGGCCCCGCATGCTCTTCGGCACCGAGATTTTCTACGTGCTGCCGTCGCGCGATCTCATCGGCTCGCTGCTCGCGATCGTGGTCACCGTCCTCGGCGTGTACCTCGTCGACCGCATCGGCCAGCGCCGCGAGCCGTGGGCCCGGGCCGCGTGGATTCGGTTCGCCTTCCTCTTCTGCGCGTTCCTCGGCTTCTTCGTGCCGTTCCAGATGATCACCACCGACGACACCTCGGCGTTCGCGGCGGCGGCCTGCTGGCACGGCTTTCAGTACCTGGGAATGGTGCGCTTCTACCACCGCAACACCTGGCGGGCCGGCGTCGACCCGAACGCGAAGATCATCTCGTGGCTGTCACAGCCGGGGTGGTCGCGCGCGGTGCTCTACATGGCGTTCCTGGGCGCGCTCGCCGGCAGCGTCTACGGCGTCATCTTCATGCTCTCGCTGGTGACCCGCAGCGGCGGCTGGAACTTCTACACGTGGGGTGGCGTGGTGTGGATCACCCTGACCCTGTCGCACTACTGGCTCGACGGCGTCATCTGGAAGCTGCGGCGACCCGAGCTGGCGAAGCGGGTGGGGCTCGACGGCCCGCCTCAGAACACCACGCCGATGCCGACGTAGGGGCCGAGCACCACGTCGCGGCAGCTCCAATTGCCGTTGGGGAGCTGCTGGCAGCCCGTGGTGTCTTCCGGCACGCCGCCGACGATGCCGCGATCTTCGAGCGTCTGTGAGCGGAAGCCGGCGCGAAGGCCGATCGAGTCGATGCCGATCACCACGCCGGCGCGGTAGTCGAGCTGCCAGATGGGCCAGGGCGTCGCGAAGATGGCGCCCTCGAGCGCGAAGGGGCCGGCGATCCACAGCTGGCCCGAGAGGCCTCCCGTGGGGGCCATCACGATGAGATCGCGCGCGAAGATGGTGTCGGCGCCCAGCTCGACGCGCAGGCGCCCGTAGCGGCCGGTGAGGAACGCGAAGGTGAGGTGGGCGTTGAGCTGCGTGAGCTGGTTGAGCTGCGTCTGCATCGTCTGCGCGAAGATCGACACGCCGAAGCGATCACCCTCGAACAGCATGTTCGCGCCGAGAATGTAGCCGCCGCCGTTGGTGAACGAGAGCGAGTAGAGGCCCTCGATGCCCAGCCCGATGCGCAGGCCGCCCGGCTCCTGCTGCACGGTGGGCTGGGAAACGACCGTCGCGCCCATCACCGGCGGCGCATAGTAGGAGCCCCACCCGTACCCGTAGGTGGGCACGAAGGCGCCCGACCAGTAGCCGTAGCGGTAGGCGCGGTAGCTCGGCCCCCAGCCCCAGGACGAGCCGGTCCACCCGCGGTTGGGGTTCCCGTTCCACGAGTTGAAGCTGCTGGGCGGCACGCTGCCCACGGGCGCCGCGCGATGAAACGACGAGCCGCCTGACGACCAGCCGCTCGACCCGCCGGAGCGGAACGAGCTGCCCCCCGAACTCGAGCTCGAGCTGCTCGAGGACGACGAGCTCGAGCTGCCGCTGCTGCGGCGCCCAAACCGGGCCTCGGCGGTGCCCGTACACACGAGCGATGCGATGACGGCGATGGCGAAGGAGCGTCCGAGCGTCATGATGAAGCCTCCGAAGATGACGATACGCAATCGGCGGCCAAACATTCACATCGGAGGTGCATGTGGGATGGCACACCGTGGCATTGCTCACCTGGCTGGTCAGCGGGGCTGATGGGTCGGCCGCCCAGGCCCCTGAGATCCGCTACCTGGCGCTGGGCGACAGCTTCACCATCGGCACCAGTCAGCCAGAGCGCCTCAACTTCCCCAGCCAGCTGAAAGCGCTGCTCGAGAAGCGCGGGCGCACGGTGCGCCTCACCAACGTCGCGGTGAACGGCTATTCGACGAAGGAGCTCCTTCGCGACGAGCTGCCGGCCCTCGAGACGGTGAAGCCGACGCACGTGACGCTCGCGGTCGGCGCGAACGATCTGGTGCGGGGCTCGGGCCCGAAGGAGTACCGGGCGCGGCTCAAGGAGATCTTCTCGCGCCTCGTGCGGGCGGGGCTCTCGGGCGACAGGCTCGTGGTGCTGCCGCAGCCCGATTGGAGCCAGGCGCCCATCGCCGAGGCGTTCGGCGATCGCGACGACCTGCGGCGCCGCATCGAGGCGTACAACACGATTCTCGCCGAGGAGACGAAGGTGGCGGGTGGCGTCTACGTCGACCTGTGGCCGCTGCTGGTGGCGCAGGGGGAAGAGAAGTTGTTCGCCAGCGATGGCCTCCACCCGTCCGGAAAGGCGTACACTGCCTGGGCCCAGGCGCTCGTCGAGCGCTTCGACCCGAGGTGAACGTCCGGTGCCTGAGTACCCCGACCTCGAGTGTTACCTCGCCGCGCTCGACCCCCGGGTGAAGGGCCAGCCGCTCGAGCGCGTGCGCCTGGCGAGCCCCTTCGTGCTGCGTACCGTCGAGCCCCCCATCTCGAGCCTGCACGGCAAGCGGGTGGTGGGCTTTCGGCGCATCGGCAAGCGGCTGGTGTTCGAGTTCGATGAAGGGTCCTTTCTCGTCATCCACCTCATGGTGGCAGGCCGGCTGTTCTGGAAGGAGAAGGGCGCGAAGGTGCCGGGGCGTGCGGGGCTGGCGGCGCTCGATTTTCCCAGCGGCACCTTGGTGCTCACCGAGGTCAGCACGAAGAAGCGGGCGTCGATGCACGTGGTGCACGGCGAGGCCGCGCTCAAGGCGATGGATCGCGGCGGGCTCGAGGTGATGACCGCGCACCTCGACGCCTTCGCCGACCGCCTGCGCCGCGAGAACCACACGCTCAAGCGTTCGCTCACCGATCCGCGGCTCTTCTCGGCGATCGGCAATGCGTACTCCGACGAGATTCTGCACCGGGCGAAGCTGTCGCCGGTCAAGCAGACGAAGCAGCTCACCGGCGAAGAGATCGCCCGGCTCTACGAGGCGACGAGGGCCGTGCTCCGCGAGTGGAAGGAGCGCCTGAGCGCCGAGCTCGACGGCGGCTGGCCCGAGAAGGTGACCGCGTTTCGCCCCGAGATGGCCGTGCACGGAAAGCACAAGCAGCCCTGCCCGGTGTGCGGCAGCCCGGTGCAGCGCATCGTCTACGCCGACAACGAGACCAACTACTGCGCCAAGTGCCAGGCGCAGGGCCGGCTGCTGGCCGATCGCTCCCTGTCCCGGCTGCTGAAGGACGACTGGCCGACGACGCTCGACGAGCTTGAGGAATATGTGGCCACTCGCGGGGGGAGTCCGGTAGGAAGGCCGGGATCATGACGCGTTTCGCGAGGCTTTCCGGGGGGATGCTGAGCGTCCTCCTCGCCCTGACGTCGACCCCTGTGCTGGCCGAGACGACGCTCTGGCTGGTGCGCCCGCTGTACCCGGGCCAGGAGGCCCTCGTCGATCGCACCGAGAAGGCGCTCGACAAGCTGATCGCGCCGGCCGACCGGAAGGATCACGTCATCGGCCGCGCCGAGCTGGCGGCAGCGCTCAAGGGCAAGAAGGTCGACGAGGTGCCGTGCCTCACGCTCGGCGAGCGGTGCGCCGACCCGATCGATCCCTTCGTCGCGCAGCTCGGCTTCGGGCGCATCGTCCTCGTGCAGGGCGGGCAGGACGAGGCGGGCTTCAAGTTCCGCGTCGTCTCGTACGAGCCCGCGCTCAACAAGGTGGTGCCGGCCAACGCGGCGGCGCCCGTGCTCGAGAAGGCGCTCCTCGGGGCGGTGGCGAAGGTGGTGCCGGTCGCGTCGACGCTCGAGGTGAAGACGAACCCGCCCGGCGCCACCGTCTACGTCGACGACACGAAGATGGGCGTCACGCCGCTCAACACGCAGGTGCTCCCGGGCGAGCGCTCGATCAAGCTCGACCTCAAGCTCCACCAGCCCGTCGAAGAGACGCTCGTGGTGCCCATCAAGGGCAGCGCGTCGCTCGAGCGTTCCCTCGAGAAGGTGGCCGCGCGCCTCATCGTGACCGCGGCGCCTGCCGGAACGACGATCTTCCTCGACGGCCAGCCGCTCGGGAAGGATCGCATCGATCGCGGTATTCAGCCCGGCCAGCACACGGTGCGGCTGTCGGCCGAGAACCACAAGGCCTTCGAGCAGACCATCAACGTGAAGCCCGACGAGCAGTACGTGCTCGACAAGACGCTCGAGCCGCTGCCCGGCGTGGTGCTCACCCCGACGCCGGGGAAGGATCCGGTGGCGGTCATCATCAAGCAGCCGCCGCCCGACACGAACCCGGTGGTGAAGGTGAACCCGCCGCCGCCGCCGCCCCCGAAGCTGACCGAGACCGAGCAGACCTACGAGAAGCGCTCGTACTTCCAGCTCGGCTACGAGTTCAGCAACCTCATCGGCACCAACCTCGTGGCGCGGCGCTGGGGTGACTCGGGCACGGGCCGCACCGCCGACCTGCGCTCGCCCAGCCGCACGCTCATGGGCGCGACCCTCGAGTACGGCACCGGCGGCAAGTACTTCGGCGTCGCGGTGGTGGGCGTGAGCTACCTCACCAACGTCGACCGCTTCGATCTCGGCGTCGGCTTCGCGCCCAACTCGACGCGCGAGATCCGCATGGGCATGCCGGGCCCGTCGCAGATCGACCGCGCGCGCATTCACATGGTGACGGTGCGGGCGCTCCAGCCCCAGCTGCGGCTCGCGGCCTGGCGCTTCATGTTCCAGCTGCAGATCGGCGCCGAGTTCCGCACCGGGCAGATCCTCGGCAACTCGACGCCCGCGTACACCGACGGCTTCCAGATCCTCGACCTGCTCGCGGCGGCGCGGTTCAACCTGCGCTTCTTCATCGTCGAGGGCCTGTACTTCTACGGCAGCGGCAACTTCACCTACTACATCCTCGGGGAGCGTTCGGTGCTCGAAGCGGGGTTCGACGACATGGGCATGGAGATCGGCGAGCGCCGCACCTTCGCCAACTCGCACCAGTGGGGCTTCAACGCGGGGTTTGGTTATGGCTTCTGAGCGCGGCGTGATGCTGGTGGCGACGCTGACCGCGTCGCTGGTGATGGCGGAGCCGCTGGTCGGAGCGGGCGTGGGCAACGCCGACACGGTGTTGTCCGAGGCGAGCCGGCTCTACAACAAGAAGCAGTACGCGAAGGCGGTCGACCTGTACCTCAAGGCCACCCGCATCGCGCCGGCGACGCTGCCGACGTACCTGCAGCTGGCGCGCGCGTCGGTGCTGGCCAAGCAGCTCCAGCGCGGGTGCTACGCCTACCGGGTCTACCTCAAGGCCAGCCCCGACACGCCCGACCGCAAGAAGGCGCAGGCCGAGAGCGAGCAGTGCGAGCGGCAGCTCAAGGTCGCCAAGGGCCAGCCGGCGGATCCCACGCCGAAGTACGTCGAAGGCCGCGCCACCTTCTTCGCGCAGCTCGACAAGGGCCAGGTCATGGGCCCGACGGGCGCCGCCGAAGAGCTCCGTACGCTGGTGAGGGACGGCCTGCTGGGTCCCGAGCTCGGCGACATGGGCCAGAAGCTCGGCGCCGCGGCGATCGCCGAGGCCGAGGGCATTCACAAGCGCGCGCTGGCCAACGAGAAGCTCCCCGCCGAGACGCTGCGCAGCGCGCGGCCGCTCTTCCAGATCGCCGCGGACGTCGGCCAGACGGCGGCGAACGCGGCCTCGGTCACCGCCTTCCTCGACGGCCTGGCCGAGTTCTCGGAGAAGGACTTCAAGCGCGCCACCCAGCTCTTCGGCGAAGCCGCCCGGGCCGACCCCACCAACAAGGAATACGTCTTCTACCGCGCGCTCTCGCTCTACCAGGCGGGTGACCGGCTCGCGTCGCTCAAGGTGCTCGAGGTCGAGCTGAAGGACGACCCGCGCACCGCCGTGTTGCGCACCTCGATGGCCCTCGGCAATTCTCCCGAGGTGGGCGCCGCCGAGGTCGAGCGGCTCCTCTTCTCGACCCGCTTCCCGCCCGAGAAGTAACGCGCAGGCCTCACAGGAGTCGTCTTCGGTGGCCTTCTTCATCTGCCAGTCCTGCGGCACCGAGTACGAGGCGCAGGAGCCGAAGTGCCCGGCCTGCGGCCGCACCGAGACGATTCGCCTCAACCGCACCGATCGCCTCGTCGACAAGGTGATCGCCGGCCGGTTCAAGATCGTCCGCAAGCTGGGGCAGGGTGGCATGGGCGCGGTGTACCTGGCCGAGCAGGTCGGCATCGGGCACCGCGTCGCGATCAAGTTCCTCAAGAGCGAGTTCTCGAGCGACGTCGAGATCGCCCGGCGCTTCTTGAACGAGGCGAAGACCTATGCGCGCGTCACGCACCCGAACGCGGTGACGTTCCACGAGTTCGGGCAGGACGACGAGGGCAACCTCTTCATCGCGATGGAGTACTGCGACGGCGTCGACCTCAAGAAGACGATCGCCGACGCGGGCCGGCTGAGCATCGTCGAGGGCATCGAGGTGGTGACGCAGGTGGCCGACGTGCTGGCCGAGGCGCACGACAAGCAGATCGTCCACCGCGACCTGAAGCCCGAGAACATCATGATCCGCAAGGGGCTGCGGGGCATGCACGCGAAGGTGCTCGACTTCGGCATCGCGCGCATCCTCGACGCCAGCACCAAGCTGACCGTCGCCGGCGCCATCGCAGGCACGCCGCGGTACATGTCGCCGGAGCAGGTCGAGGGCCGCGAAGCCGACCGCCGCGCCGACATCTATTCGTTGGGCATCGTCTGCTTCGAGGCGCTCACGGGCCGGCAACCCTTCGACGGCAACACGATCGCCGAGATCATGCGCAAGCAGGTGCTCGAGCCGCTCCCCCGCCTGGGGCAGTTCGCGCCGGAGCTCGATCTGCCGGCGCTGCAGGCGGCGCTCGACAAGGCCTGCGCCAAGCGGCGCGACGATCGTTTCCCCGACATGTTGTCCTTCGCCAGCGCGCTCTCGCAGGCGATCCCGACGCAGCTGCACATGGCGCTGCCGCCGATGCAGCGGCTGGCGACCGAGTCGAGGCGTCAGGCGGTGTCGGCCGCGACGCCGTCTCCGAACGCGCAGACGGGGGTGGCGACGGGCACGCTCGTCGACTCGAGCGATGGTGACGCCGCGACGATGATGCGAACGCCGTCGCCGTCGGCGCCCCCGACGCCCGGCACGATTCCCGCGCTCGCCACCGGGCCGTTCCCCGACGTCACCGCAGCGAAGGGCCACACGCTCGGCGGCATCGACCCCAGCCGCGACCTCCGCCCGAACGTCGCCTCGATTCCCGACGTGCCGCTCGAGGCGCCGAAGTCGAAGGCGCCGATGGTGGTGGTCGGAGGCCTCGTGGTGGTGGCGCTGGTGGTGGGCGTCGCGTACGCCATGAAGGGTGACGGTCCCACGACGGGGCCGGTGGCGAACACCCCCGAAGTGGTGAAGCCCACGGTGGTCGAGCCCGTCAAGCCGCCGCCCGACGACGCCACCAAGGTGGCCACCGAGGCGATGCGGTTGATGAACAACCAGGTGGGCCAGCAGCTGCTGACGACGGCCCGCTCGGCCTGGGACAAGGGTGAGCTCGAGCCCGCGCGGCTCGACCTCGAGAAGGTGCCGAAAGACACCGACGCCTTCGTCGAGGCGCAGCGCCTGCTGGGCGACATCAAGACGGTGACCGAGGCCGTCGCTTCCGGAGACGCGGCGTTCCGGCGCGGTGATTGCGCTGCGGCCAACAAGGCCTACCAGAGCGCGGCGAGGCTCAACGCGCGGGTGCCCGCCGTGAACGCGGGCCTCGCGAAGTGCCGGGCCGCAGCGATCCCTGAAAACGTCGAGTGACGGTGGCAGCTCCGGCGCGCAAGCCCGACATCACGCCTGGAGGCCCCGCTGGTCGCCTCGTCGTGGGGCTGCTCCTGCGCTGGTTCCGGTGGCTCTCTCCGGCGACGCGCACGACGCTCGCCACGGGCATCGCCTGGCTCGCCTGGCAGCTCGGCGTTCGACGACGGGTCGCGCTCGACAACCTGCGGCGTGCGCTGCCGGAGTTCGATGACGACGCTCGCACCGCCATCGCGCGCGGGGTCTACCGGAGCCTCGCCCTCGCCGCCGTCGAGGCCGTCACCAGCGATCTCATTCCAGCGACCGAGGTGGCGCGCGTCGTGGAAGTCGCCGACTGGAAGGGGCTCGATCGCCTGCTCGAGGCGCGGCAGCCGGTGCTGATCGCCTCGGCGCACCTCGGCAGCTGGGAACTCTTCGCCGAGGTGATGGCGCGGCGCGGGTACGTCTTCAGCGCGGTGGTTCGCCCGCTCGCTGGCGCCTTCAACGAGTGGGTGGTGAAGAACCGCAAGGCGGCGGGGGTCGAGCTGATCCTCCAGCGCGGAGCGCTCAAGCGCATGGTGTCGGCGCTCGAGCAGGGCCGCGCCGTGGTGCAGCTCATCGATCAGGTGCTGCCCGCGAAAGACGGTGTCTTCGTGCCCTTCTTCGGGCGACTCGCGAGCACCACCCCGGCCATCGCGATGGCGGCGCGGGTCTCGAAGGCGCCGGTGTACGTGGTGGCGGCGGTGCGAGAGGGAACCGGCCTGCGCATGATCGTCGAGGGCCCGGTGCCGATGGCGCACACCGACGATCGAGACGGCGACCTGGTGGCGAACACGGCGGCGTTGACGGGAATCATCGAGGCGCTGATTCGCCGCTGGCCGGATCAGTGGCTGTGGCTCCATCGGCGGTGGAAGGTGGAGCCGCCGGCCGGCAGCGCGGCACAAGGGCCCTGATTCCGTACGCGCGCATGGTGGAAGAACGGCTTGCGGTTGCGTCTTTCGCGCGCTGTCGTTCGTTCCTCCCGAAGACGTCGGTGATGGCAGCGGAGCGCAGCGAGGCGGACGCGTCGTCGCTCCCGTCACCAGGAGCCCGCCGACTCGGCCCGGCCACGCCGCCTGGGCCGCTGAGTTTCGTCAAACGAACGTGACCGAACGGGGGTTGCGCGGGCGCCGGGCCGTTTGCAAAACAGAAGCCCATGCTCCGGTTTCGTGCTGATCGTCGAACGATCGCCACGCTCCTGCTGCACTCGGTGTCGACGGGCCTGCTGTGGTGGGCTTCGCCCTCGACGGCGTGGGCGCTCGTGCCCGCCGTCGTCTGGCTTTCGGCGCTGTCGTGGGTCTGCGCCATCATCGCGCACAACGTGGTGCACACGCCGGTGTTCCGTTCACGGCCGCTCAACGCGGCGCTGCAGGTCTGGGTGTCACTGTCGTACGGCTTCCCCATCAGCGACTACGTGCCCGGGCACAACCTGTCGCACCACCGCTACACGCAGCAGGCCGAAGACGTCATGCGCACCACCCGCGTGCGCTTCCGCTGGAACCTGCTCAACCTGCTGGCCTTCCTGCCCGCCGTGACGCCCGGCATCGTACGCGGCAACGCGCTGTACCTGCGGCGCGTGGGGTGGCGTGTTCGGGCGTGGCGGCGGCAGCTCGTGCTCGAGCTGATCGTCGTCTGGTCGGTGAAGCTGGCGCTGACGTTGCTCGACTGGCGCAAGGCGCTCCTCTTCGTGTGGATTCCCCACCTCTTCGCCAACTGGGGCATCGTGACGGTGAACCTCGTGCAGCACGATGGTTGTGACGAGACGCACCCCGTCAACCACTCGCGCAACTTCGTCGGCCGCTTCTTCAACTGGGTGACGTTCAACAACGGGTACCACGGCGCGCATCACCTCATGCCCGGGCTGCACTGGAGCCTCTTGCCGGCCTTCCACGCCGAGCACGTGAAGCCGACGCTCCACCCGGCGCTCGATCAGCCCTCGCTCGCCCGCTACGTCTTCCGCACCTTCGTCTGGCCCGGCCGGCGCCTCACCTTCGACGGGCGGCCGGTCGAGCCGGTCGACCTGCCCGATCGCGACTGGGTGCGTGGCGACGACGATCGCCTCCCGCCTGACGGAGTGGTACCAGCCTGAGGGCGTGACGGAGCCCAGGTTCTCACGGTCGTTCGTCGGTCAGGTGCAGAGCCAGGTCGTGCCGGGCGAGCTGCTCGGCGACGTCGGCGAGCTCGAGCGCACCTTCGTCGATTTCCTCGGGCGCACGCAGCGGATCGTTCGTGCGCTCCGGGTCGGCCTCTCGCTCGCGCTGGTGGTGGGGCTGGCCTTCGTCGCCTCGCGCGTCGAGTCGCCGCTGGCCGTCGGGCTGTGCGGGCTGGTGGTGCTCGCGCCCGTCGTGTGGCTCTCGACCGCCGTGCTGGTGCCCATGGCGCTCCTCGGGCGCTCGACGCTGGCGGCCGGCGGCGGGCTGTCGATGCAGGTCGGCGTCCCCATCGAGGCCGACGAGCAGGGCCTCACCGTGGGCGAGCTGCGCTTCCGGTGGGACACGGTGACGGCCATCACCGAAGATGGAGAGGCGCTGGTGGTACGGGGCGTCGATCGGCCCGCGCGGCGGCTGTTCCGCGTGGTGCTGGCGCCGCGCAGCTTCTCGTCCGTGGAAGACCGGCAGGCCGCGCTGGCGACGTTGCGCAGCCGAATGACGACCGCCCCGAAATGACGGGAGCGGCCGGGCGTTAGGCTCGCGCGCAAGCACGGACGTTCCGTCGAGCGGAGGCGGTGATGCACACGAGGGCACAGGGCGAAGGCGTCGAGGGCCTGCGCGCTCCCGTCGGGGTGCGTGCGCTGGTAGCGGCGTTCGATCCGCTCGGCACGGTGCCTGCCGTCGTCGCGGCGCGTTCCTGGCTCGCGCCGGTGCTGGTGACGATGATCGCGACCGCGTGTGGCAGCGCGGCGCTGGCGAGCCGCATCGATTCCTCGGCGCCGGTGCGCGCGAAGCTCGAGAAGGCCGGCGAGCTGACGAAGGTGACGGACCGCGAGCTGTCCGAGCAGATCGAGCAGGCGCGCCGGGTTGGCATCGTCGGAGGCGT
>JALOQF010000196.1:13376-21554 GCA_025459425.1 Myxococcaceae bacterium
CGGAGGCGTGGCGAAGGGCGTGTTCGGCGTCCCGTTGCTGGCGCTTCTGGCGGCGGCGGCGACGTGGCTGGCGGCGCGTCTCGTCGGCGCGACGCCCTCGTTCGGGACGGCGCTGACGGTGGTGGCCGTGACGCTCGTGCCGTTCGCCGTGGAGCAGCTCGTCACGCTGGTCGCGGCGCTGCGTCAGGCGTCGCTCTCGACGTCGACCGCAGGCGGACTGGTGCCGTCGTCGCTGGCCCAGTGGGTCGACGCACCGGGGGCCATCGCCGGGTGGAAGCCCGGGGCCACACAAAAGCTGCTGTCGCTCGTCGACTTCTTTCACGCGTGGCGCGCGCTCGTCTTTGGCGTCGGGTTCGCGGCGGCGGTGGGCGGGCGGCGGGCGTGGCTCGTGCCCGGTGCGACGGCGCTGTACGTGCTCGTGATCGCGGCATTCACCATCGGGTTGCCCGGCGTGTTCGAGGCTGGAGGTGGGCGATGAGGGCGACGACTCGTGGGGCTGGACCGTACGATCGGGAGCTCGACGGGTCTCCGGCTGGCCGGTGGCGAAAGTGCGTTCGAGCAGTGGGTGGTGCGGCATGACGGCGCTCGTGTTGGTGTTGCTCGCCGGTACCCCGGTGACGCTCGACGAGATCCGCGTGGCGGCGAGGCAGAACCTCGACGCCGTTCGGGCGGAGCTGGCCGTCACACGCGCCGAGGCCGACCGGAAAGAAGCGCGCTCGGTCATCTTCCCGCAGGTCGATCTGTCGCTCGGCGTCTCGGAGGTGCTCGCGGGCCCGCAGCGCCGCTTCGCCACGGCGCCCCAGCTCCAGCCCGATGGTTCGCTCACCTTCGTGCAGCGGCCCGTCGACATCCCCGGCTTCGCGCAGGGCACCTTTCAGCTGGGCCTGACGGTGAACCAGCTCCTGTACGACGGCGGGCGGTGGTGGAACCAGCTGGCCCGTACCGGTGCACTCGAAGAGGCCGCGAAAGGGCAGCTCGTCGAACAGCAGGCCGCGAGCGAGCTCGAGGCGACGCGGCGCTTCTACGAGCTGTTGCGGGCCCAGCTCGTGTTGTCGGTGCTCGAGAGCGCGGTGCAGCGCAGCGGCGAGCTGCTCGAGCGGGCGAAGGGCCTCTATGACGCGGGGCGGGCCCAGCGTCGTGACGTGCTCGACGCCGAGGTGAACCTGGGCAACGACCGCATCGCCGTCATTCGCCAGCGCCAGGCCATCGCCGCGGCGCAGGCGTCGTTGCTCCAGTGGGTTGGCCAGCGCCCGAGAGACGTCCAGGCCAGGGCTCCAGACGGGTTCGAGGCCGCCGTGTCGGTGCCTCGGCTCGAGGTCGAGGCCCTCGTCGCGCGCGCGCGCCGCCAGCGGCCGCTCCTGCAGGTGCTCGAGGCGCAGGCGAAGGGCGCGCGCTTGTCGGTGGAGATTGCCCGCGCCGACTACCTCCCGAGGGTGACGGCGAACGCGGGGTATTCGCGCTCGGCGCCCTCGGCCGAGCTCTTCGTCGACCCGGGTCGACAGCACGCGTTGTCACTGGGCGCAGCGCTGTCGTGGGATCTGTTCAGTGGGCTCGCCACGCAGGCGCAGGTGGAGCGCGCCGAGGTGCAGCGGACCGAGCTCGAGCGGCAGCAGGCCCAGGCGCTCGTCGAGCTCGAGGCCGAGGTGGTGCGGGCGACGCAGGCGCTCTCGGCGCAGCTCGAGATTCACGAGCTGTCACAGAAGAACCTCGAGCTGGCCGAGGCGAGCTTCTCGGCCGAGTCGCAGCGCTACGCGGCCGGCGCCAGCACCAGCCTCAGCGTGCGCGACGCCCAGGTGCGCGCCCTCTCGGCATCGCTCACCCGCCTGCAGACACGCGTCGACGTCGAGGTGGCGAAGGCTGCGCTCGAACGGCTCGTCGGTGGCCCGCTCGTCGACGACAGGGAGCCGCGATGAGGCCAACCGCACGGCTCTTGCGTCGACACTCGCAGCGCACCGCGCCGACGCCGGCACACCCACGCGCGCCGTGTGGCGCGGACACCGAGCTGCGCCTCGTCACCGCGCGCTGTTTTCATCGTCTCGTGCGAAGTCTCGTTGGCCGCGGGGCCAGCGCGAGCGCCTGCGCGAAGGTTGGCGACGCCGTGGGCGAGTTGCGCCCCAACTGGTGTCCTCCCCGTCCGATGAGCTGCTTCGTTGGGAGCGGTGCCAGCGCGAAGGGTGGCGACGTCGTGGGCGAGTTACGCCCGCGCCGGTGTCCTCTCCGTTCCAGGGGTGGCTTCGTTGGGAGTGGGGCTCGCGCGAGCGCCTGCCCGAAGCAGGGTGCTGGCGCAGAGGCCCAGCGTCACTTCGTCGCCGACCAACACCCTCAGCGTCTCACACGCTGTCTCGTTGGGCGCGCGGCCAGCGCGAGCGCCTGCGCGAAGGAGGGTGGTCCTCAGCGTCCGACGCGCTGCCTCGTTGGGAGCGTGGCCAATGTTCGGGCCTGCGCGAACGAGGTGGGAGGCGCCGCGCGCCGTTTCACCAGCGGTCGTCTTCACGGTGTCACCAGGCGCCGCGACCCGAGCGGTCCCGCCGCGCGAAGCCCTACACCGCTCGCCTTCCTTGGCACCATCGACTTCGTGGAGATCCCATGACGTGGTTCAGAGCCCTCCTCGCTGTCCTGCTCGTCGCCGGCCTCGTCGCCATCACCGCCTTCGGCTTGAAGGAGCGCCCGCCGCCGCCCGTCGAGGTGCAGCTCGGGACCGCGAAGGTGGCGCCCATCACCCGCACCGTCACCGGCGCCGGCAAGGTGCAGCCCGCCACCACCGTGAAGATCAGCTCGAGCCTCTCGGGCGACCTCATCGAACTCACCGTGAAGGAAGGAGACCAGGTCACCCGCGGGCAGGTGCTCGGCCGCATCGACCGCCGCCGCTTCGAGGCCAACGTGCGGCAGGCTCAGGCCGGGTGGAACGCCGCGAAGTCCGACGTCGCCACCGCGATGGTCGAGGTCGAGCGCACCACCCGTGAGCTCGAGCGGGTGCAGGGCCTGTCGGTGAAGGGGTTGTCGTCGCAGGCCGAGGTCGAGGGCGCGCAATCGGCGCTGGCGTCGGCGCGCGCCCGGGCCGCCGCGCTGTCGGACCGGGTGGGCCAGCAGCAGGCGGTGCTCGACGAGGCGCAGAACAACCTCACCAAGACGACGCTCGTCTCTCCCATCGACGGCACGGTCATCGAGTGCACCCGCGAGGTGGGCGAGCGCGTTCGGGGCAGCGACTTCAACGAAGACGTGGTGATGACGCTCGCCGCGCTCGCGTCGATGGAGGTGAAGTTCGAGGTGGGCGAGCACGAGGTGGTGCACCTCGCCCAGGGGCAGCGCGCCGAGGTGAAGGTCGACGCGCTCGAGGGCCAGACGTTCGACGGCCAGGTCACCGAGATCGCCCAGAAGGCGCTGATTCGTGCGCAGGGCACGGAGCAGGAGACGACCAGCTTCCCCGTCACGGTGGCGCTCACCACGCGCCCGCCCGGGGTGATGCCTGGCATGAGCGCCGAGGTGCGCATCACCGCCGAACAGCGCGAGCGCGCGGTGGTGGTGCCCGTGCAGGCCGTCACGGTACGCCCCGAGTCGACGCTGAAGGACGTCGCGCCGCCCGTCGAGGGTGCACCGCAGCGCACGGCCCAACGCCCCGGCGAGCGCTTCGCCAAGGTGGTCTTCGTCGTCGGCGCCGATCGCCGCGTGACGCTTCGCCGGGTGCGCACGGGCATCGCGTCGGACACCGACATCGAGATCGTCGAGGGCTTGTCCGAAGGGGAGCGCGTCGTCGCCGGGCCGTACCGCACGCTCGCGCGCGAGCTGAAGGACGCCGACGTGGTCGAAGAGGCCAGGCCCGGGAGCAAGGGCCCGGGGCGGATCTGAGTCGCGACATGTTGATCGAGCTCACCGACATCGCGCGGGAATACGTCGTGGGCGGCGAGACGGTGCGCGCGCTCGCGGGCGTCACCGTGCACATCGAGAAGGGCGAGTGGGTCGCGATCATCGGCCAGTCGGGCTCCGGCAAGTCGACGCTGATGAACGTGATCGGCTGCCTCGACACGCCGACGCGGGGCACCTACCGGCTCAACGGGAAGGACGTCTCGCGGCTGTCCGACGACGAGCTGGCCGACATTCGCAACCGCGAGATCGGCTTCATCTTCCAGAACTTCCAGCTGTTGCCGCGCGAGACGGCGCTGGCGAACGTCGAGCTGCCCCTCGTCTACCGTGGCGTGAGCGCGAAGGAGCGGCGGGCGCGCGCGGTCGAGGCGCTCACGCGGGTGAAGCTCGACCACCGGCTCACCCACAAGCCGACCGAGCTGTCCGGCGGGCAGCGGCAGCGCGTGGCGATCGCCCGGGCGCTGGCCGCCGAGCCCTCGCTGCTGCTCGCCGACGAGCCGACCGGCAACCTCGACAGCGCGACGGGCGAAGAGATCGTCGGCCTCTTCGACGAGCTGCACCGGCAGGGGCACACGCTGGTGCTGGTGACGCACGAGCCGAAGCTGGCGGCGAGGTGCCCCCGGGCGGTGCGCCTGTCGGACGGGAAGGTGGTCGGTGATGGGCCGGGCGCGCAGGTCGCCTTCGCGGAGTCGCGCCCATGAGCCTGCGCGTCGACGTGCTCGAGGGCCTGCGCATCGCGCTGACGTCGTTGTCCGCGCACCGGCTGCGCACCGTCCTCACCACCGTCGGCGTCGGCATCGGCGTGGCGACGCTGCTCGCGATCGTCGGCATCACCCAGGGCCTCGACGCGTCGTTCGACGCCCAGCTCAAGAGCCTGGGCTCGTCGTCGCTGTACGTCTCGAAGCAGCCGTGGGTACAGCTCGGCAACTGGTGGGAGTTCCGAAACCGGAAGAACCTCACCCTGGCCCACGTCGACGCGGTGCGGGCCCAGTGCTCCCGCTGTGACACGGTGGTGCCGCTGGTGGACGAGGACGAGGACATCGCCTTCCAGGGCGCCGAGCTCGCGGCCGTCAACATCACCGGCACTTCGGAGGAGTGGCCGCGGGTGTCGGGCTTCGAGGTGACGCAGGGGCGCTTCTTCTCGCAGACCGACGACGACAACCGGCGCCTGGTGGCCGTCATCGGCGCCGACGTGGCCGACACGCTCTTCCCCGGCATCGAACCCATCGGCCAGACGCTGCGCGTGGGCCGAAAGCCCTTCACGGTGGTGGGCACGCTCTCGCGCAAGGGCAAGCTGCTCGACTCGTCGCAGGATCTGCTGGTGGTGATGCCGTTCCACACCTTCACCGGCTTCTTCGCGGGGCGGCGCAGCGTCACCATCGGGGTGTCGGTGACCTCGGCCGACGACCTCGACGAGGTGGAAGACACGCTCGTCGGCATCTTGCGCCGCGTGCGTCAGACGCCGCCCGATCGGCCCGACGACTTCGCCATCAACCGCCCCGAGCAGCTCGCGAGCACCTACCAGCAGCTCACCGGCGCGCTCTACGCGGTGGCGTTGGGCATCGGGCTCATCACGCTCCTGGTGGGAGGCATCGGCATCATGAACATCATGCTGGTGTCGGTGCGCGAACGGACGCGCGAGATCGGCGTGCGCCGGGCCCTCGGCGCGCGTCGGCGCACCATCGTCATCCAGTTCATGCTCGAGGCGACGATGGTCTCGGCCGTCGGCGGCGCGCTGGGGACCTTCGTCGGCCTGGGCGGGGCGAAGCTGGTGAGCCTGGTGACGCCGCTGGCCGCCACCGTGAAGCCCCTCACCATCGTCTTCGGCGTGGGCTTCGCGGCCCTGGTGGGGTTGCTGTTCGGCATCTGGCCGGCGGCCCGGGCGGCGGCGCTCGACCCGGTGGAGGCGCTCCGTCAGGAGTAGGCCACCATGCTGCGTGCGCTCTCGGACAACCTGCGGCTCGCCTTCGGCACCTTCGTCGCCCACCCGCTGCGCACGATGCTCACCCTGCTCGGCATCATCATCGGCGTCGCCACGGTGATGACGATGATGGCGCTCCTCGAGGGCCTGCGCCTCAAGGTGAACAAGGATCTCTCGCAGCTGGGCGCCAACGTCTTCCGCGTCGACAAGTGGCCGCAGGGCTTCCGCTTCGGCGGGGGCGATCGCATCAACTGGAACAAGATCGCCGCGCGGCCGGCGCTGACGCTCGACGACAAGCGCGCCATCGTCGAGCACTGCCCGTCGGTGCAGCGCACCAGCGCGTCGTCGTGGCAGCCGGGGCAGCGCGTGCGCACGGCGATGAGCGAGACGCAGCCCAACGTCTTCGTGCTGGGCACTACCGTCGAGTACCCCGAGACGGCGGGCCTCGTGGTGGCGCGCGGGCGCTACTTCAACGAGCAGGAAGATCTCGACGGCCGCCAGGTGGTCGTCATCGGGCCCGACGTCGCCGACAAGCTCTTCCCCAGCCTCGACCCGCTGGGCCAGGAGGTGCGCCTCAAGGGGCGGCCCTTCACCGTCGTCGGCGTGCTGGCGCGGCGGGGCAAGGTGCTGGGGCTCTTCAACCTCGACAACATGGTGATGGCGCCGATGACGACGTTCCTCGGCCTGTACGGGAAACGTCGCACCGTCTCGATCAGCGTCGAGGCGCGCGAGCAGGCCGTCTTCGAGCGCGCGATGGACGAGGTGTCGCGGCTCATGCGGCAGCGCCGTCGCCTGGCGCCCGACGAAGACGACAACTTCGAGGTGTCGACCAACGAGTCGATGGCGAAGACGCTCAACGATCTCTCGAAGGTGCTCACCGCCGCCACCTTCGGCGTGTGCCTCTTGTCGCTCCTCGTGGGCGGCATCGGCATTCTCAACATCATGCTGGTGTCCGTCTCGGAGCGGACCCGAGAGATCGGCATTCGCAAGGCGCTGGGCGCGCGGCGCTCCCGCATCTTGATGCAGTTCGCGACCGAGGCGGTGGCGCTGTCGCTGTCGGGCGGCGTCATCGGCGTCGGCGTGGGGCTCGGCCTCGCCGGGCTCGCGCGGTGGACCCTTGGCCTGTCCACCGTGGTGCCGGCCTGGGCCGTCGCGCTGTCTCTGGCGATGTCGTCGGGCGTCGGCCTGGCGTTCGGCATCTACCCGGCGGCCCGCGCGGCGCGGCTCGATCCGGTCGATGCCATGCGCGCTGAGTAACCTTTTCGATACACCCGGACTGTTTTTGCCCATGAATCGGCACCTTCCGCGTGTCGTCAAAGGTCGGACCCCCCTTGCGGTTGGGCGACGTTTCAGGTGTTTGTCGGTCTGGCCGCCGTGTCTTCTTCCTGGGAGCTCCCGTCGTGAAATTCATCAGGCTCGTCTTCTTGTCCGTCATGCCGCTCGTGTTCCTGGCGTGCCCGACGCCACCGGTGGTGTGTGGGCCCTCGACGTGCGCGGGGTGCTGCGACGCGAACGGCCAGTGCCAGTCGGGCCTGGGCGTCACGGCCTGCGGCACGTTGGGCCGCGCGTGTGACACGTGCACGGCGAGCCAGACGTGCCAGTCGGGCGTCTGCCAGGCCATCAACAACGCCGGTGGTGGTGTCGGCGGCAGCGGGGTGGGCGGCGGCAGCGTCGGGGGTGGCGGCGCCGGCGGTGGTACGGCGGGCGGGCAGGGTGGCGGCATGGAAGTGCTGGCCTGCGCGCCCGGCCTCACGCTGTGCGGCACCTCGTGCGTCAGCACCCGCACCAGCTTTGGCAACTGCGGCGCGTGCAACCAGGCGTGCTCGACGGGCCAGTACTGCGACAACGGCGCCTGCCAGAACCTGCCGCAGAACTGCACCATGGGCTCGTGCCCGGCGAACCACTACTGCGACACGCGCACCAGCCGCTGCCAGTTCGGCTGCCAGGGCAACAGCGACTGCAACGGTGGGCAGGTGTGCGATCAGAGCCGCACGCTGTGCGTGTGCCCGCCCAACTCGACGCTGTGTGGTGGCGCCTGCGTGCCGAACAACACGGTGACGGCCTGCGGCTCGCGCTGCCTGTCGTGCACGGCCTCGGCCGGTCCGAACGCGGTGCCGGCGTGCACCAACGGCACGTGCGACTTCACCTGCCAGCCCGGGTACCACCGGTGCGGCAACCAGTGCGTGTCGAACTTCGCCACCGCGACGTGCGGCCAGCGCTGCGACGCCTGCATGACGCCGCCGAACGCCACGCCCACCTGCGACGGCAACGACTGCGGCTTCGTCTGCGCGGCGGGCTTCCACCAGTGCGGGAGCGACTGCGTCTCGAACTTCGACGTGGCGACGTGCGGCAACTCGTGCACGCCGTGTCAGGCGCCGGCCAACGCGGTCTCGGTG
>JALOQF010000197.1 GCA_025459425.1 Myxococcaceae bacterium
GAACCAGGTGCCAGGGGCCATCGAGGTCGGCAGCCTCACCAGCTCGGTCGCCGTGTCGCCCGCGCCGCTCGCGAGCGCGACGGTGCCCTCGAGGCTCGTTCCGCCGTCGGCCAGCTGCAGCTCGAGCGGCACGTCGCTCGGCGACACGATGGTGTTGGCCGAGGCGTAGTACCGGTACGGCACCCGGCTTCCTGCACGGTTGCCGACGTTGCGCAGGGTGCGGAAGACGGGAATGACTTCACCGATGCCCGCGCCGGTGGGCGCCTGCAGGGTGGCCACCGTGTAGTCGGGCGCGGGAGCGAAGGCGCGCACCGGCCCGATGTTCGACGTGTTGTTGCCCTTGTTCGACTCGAAGACGGCGCCCAGGGTGTCGAGCGCGAAGAAGAGGAAGTAGTTGCCGCCGGGCAGGCCCGCGTCGGTCCGGTCCACCACCGGCAGCGTCACGGGCAGCTCGAGCGTGATGCTGGTGCTGCTGGCCGGGGTCGAGGCGATGAGCTGCTCGGCGAGAATCGTGTCGGAGAGCAGCGACAGGGTGCTGTCGTTCGAGAGGATGGCGCCGATGCGGTAGTTCTCGGCCGTGCCGCCGCCGCCGTTGCGGTAGCGGATGATGGCCCGGTACGTCTCTCCGAAGAGCACGGTGCGCACGGGCTGGCGCGTCACCGCGTCGATGAGCTCGATGGCCTCGAGCACGAGGTCGGCCCGGCGCACGGCCACCTGGCCGGTCGAGAAGACGACGTTGTTGCGCTCGTTGGTCTCGGCGAGGCGCGCGCCGGGGTCGAGCTGCAGTACGTAGAAGAAGTCACCGTTGGGTGCGTCGGGCGGCAGGGTGACGAGCACGTTCTCGTCGACCGTCTCTCCGCCGGTGACGGTGCGCGTGCCCCGGTGAATGACCGTCAAGCCCGCAGGCCCCGCGCCGTCACCACCGTCGGGCAGCGGCGCGTCGACCGGGCCTCCGTCGGGGAGCAGGACGAAGCCGGCATCACGGCCCGATGCCAGCATGATGCGGTAGTTCACCGTGCCCGCCGCCGAACCGCCGCGGTTGAAGTACTGCACGCGCATCGTGTTCTGCGCGTTCGGCCCGCTGGTGGCGCTGCCAGACACCGAGCTCGCCACCAGGTCGACGCCGCTGGTGATGGCGAAGGGCAGCGTCGCGACGTTGTTCGCCTCGGACGACTCGGGCACCTGGTTCTGGCTGTCGACCTGCACGAGCACGAAGAAGTCGCCCGGCGGAGGTGGCGAGGTGGTCGACACGTTCACGGAGAAGTCGGCCGCAGACTGCGGCGCCAGCGAGAGGTTCGTCGCCTCGGGCGTCAGCAGAACGTCGTTCACCCGCGGCCCACCGTCGGGCAGGGGAGGCCCACCATCGGCCTGGTCCAGCGTCGGGTCGGGCGAGAGCACGGCGCGGAACGACCAGTTGTTGGCCGGTGAGCGGCTGAAGTTCAGCACCCGGGCGGTGACGGTCATCGACAGGTCGCCCGACGGGAGCACCGTCTGGAAGTTCGAGACCCGCACCGACTGCGCGATGAGGTCGGGCTGGAGCGGCGGCTCGGTCGTCACCAGCGTGTCGGGCACCAATTCGACGCCGTTGCAGTTCGAGCCGAAGGCGGTCGACCCACAGCACTGGCTCTGCGCCGTCGCGGTGCACGAGGCGCCGAGGGTGGCGAAGCCGAGCGTGCCGCTCTGATAGCCCGCCACGCCCGTCTCGAAGGGCAGCGGCGTTCCCACCCGGGGGCCGTAGTGCACCCGCGTGTTGCCGTTGGACTCGAGCGTCACCTGGAAGTCGGCGGTGAAGCCGTTCGACGACGACGTCACGTTGCGCCACTCGAACGTCGCTTCGTTGCTCGAGACGGCTGAGAGCATCTGCGCGTTCGGGGTGACGAGCTCCCAGTCGTGCCAGAACGCCGCCACGTAGTTCGGCACCGTCGCCGACGCGCCAGCCGGAATCCGCACCGGGGTGCGCGCCGAGGTGCAGATGGTCGCGGTCGGCAGACACGACGTCGGCAACGTGAGCAGCACCAGCCCGTTCACGTGCACGAACACCGTCTGAAAGTTCGCCCCGTTGAAGGGGAACGTGAAGGGCAGCTGTACCGCGATGAACCCTTCGTCCGAGACCGAGAAGAAGCCGCCTCCCGGGGGAATGGCGAGCGGCGTCGCGTTCGTCAGCGGAACGTAGGGCGCCGTGGTGCGGGTGAACGGCGCGAGCTGGGCGAAGGCCGGCAAGCCGACCAACGACGCCAGGGCGAACGCGAGGAGTCTCATGATGTTCGTGCTCCGACGACGTGCAGGCCGCGAAGGTGGTGTCCACGGCCCGAAGTCAGCCACCTGAATCGTCGAAGGTTTCTATCAGCCCCCAGTCACGTCGCGCGAGGTGTACGCATCTGGCGCACCTGCGGCCGTCAGCCACGACACCTGGTCGTGACATGGAACATCGCCCCAGCCCAGGCAGCGGCCGCTCCTCGTCACCCGTCGCGACGGTCGCTGCCGGGGGCACCCCGGACGCGACGGCGGGCATGAGGCGCGCTCGATTCGCACACCCGGAGGCTGCGGTCGGCGCACCACTGAGCTCACCCAGGTCGCGACCACCTTCATCGCCCTCGAGCTGCGCAAGGTGCTGCAGCAGGAGCGTGGCGCTCCCCTTCACGTCGCCGAAAGCGCGCGCGGCGCCTGCGCGCGTCGACCGAGGCGCCTCGCTTGTCGCCCGGCGCGCGCGTCTTTACGGTGCCGCCCGTGGCTCGTCTGCTTCGAAACCACCGCTTCGCTTCCGTCGGTGCAGGGGCTCCCGGCCCGCAGCTCGCCGTGCACGACACCATCGAGCTCACGCTGGTGACGCGTGGCGCGGAGTGGGTGTCGTTCGACGACGATGCGCCTGCGCAGGCGGCCCGCAGCGCCCTCATCGTGGTGCCTCCGCGCGTCGTGCACTCGTCCTTCACGAAGCAGGTGGGCGTCGACTTCTTCTGTCTGCACCTCGACGCCCAGCACGCCGCCACCGTGCTCGACGAGCTGGCGCTCGACGTGCTCGACGCCCCACACACCCGCTTGGCCTCGCCCGGGCTCTGCGCCGCCTT
This sequence comes from Myxococcaceae bacterium, assembly GCA_025459425.1. Classification (GTDB taxonomy): domain Bacteria; phylum Myxococcota; class Myxococcia; order Myxococcales; family Myxococcaceae; genus Xiheimicrobium. The sequence continues at coordinate 3,066 of JALOQF010000197.1, forward strand.
CCGCCGGCTCGAGGCAGCGAAGGCCCAGAGCGTGCTGGCGGCCGATGACGGCTCGGTCGCGGTGCTCGACGCGCTGGCCCAGATGGTGGTGACGAAGCAGCGCCGCGACGAGCTGCCGAACCGGCGCCGCCTGGAGCGCGTCGAGGCGTGGGTGCGCGCGCACCTCGACGAAGCCCACACCGTTCCGTCGCTCGCGAAGGTGGCCGGCTTGAGCCCCTTCCACTTCCTGCGCACGTTCCGGCAGTACTTCGGGTGCACGCCGCACCAGTTCGTGCTCGAGCGCCGGCTCGAGCGCGCCCGGGAATTGATGCGCGGCGAGCTGAGGCTGACCGACATCGCCCACGAGGTGGGCTTCTCGTCGAGCAGCCGCCTCACCGAAGCCTTCACGCGCCGCTTCGGTGAGACGCCCTCGGCCTTCCGCGCCAGTCAGCGCGTCACCTCGAGCTTGAACACCTCGACGCCGATGGCGAACGCCACGAAGCCGCTGGCCGTCGGCACCACGCGCACCTTGTTGACGGCGGTGCCGAACGAGACGCGCTCCCAGGTGGCGCCGCCGTTCGTCGTCTGAAACCCGCCCCGCACCGTCCCCACCCAGCCGGTGGACTCGTCGACGAAGCCGATGCCCAGCTGCCGGGCGCCAGCCTCGCGCACCAGCGGCAGCTCGACCCACGTGTCGCCGCCGTTCGTCGACTTCGCCACCACCTGCTCGGCGCGCGCGCCGTCGTACGTCTGCACCGTCGCATAGGCCACCTGGGCGCTGGGGACGCTCAGCTTCCACACCAGCTCGGCGCCGCGCGCAGACTCGTACACCTTCGTCCACGTCTGGCCGCCGTTCGATGTCTTGATGATGACGGCGCGCGACGAGGCGATGTCCGGCGACGAGCCGCCGGCGATGAAGCCGACGTCGGGTGTGAGGAACTTCACGTCGGTCACCATGGCGATGGAGGCCGACAGGTCGGTCGTCGTCCACGTCTGGCCCAGGTCGGTCGAGCGCATGAGGTGCGCCGGGCCCTGCACCCGCCCGGCCGCGTGAATCAACACGCCGCCCGGGTGTCGCAGCACGTCGACGGCGCAGATGCCCTCGGCCTTCGGCCCCCTCGACGTCACCGGCGTCACCGTCATGCCGCCGTTGGTGGTGAGGTAGAGCGGCTCTGGGTCGGTGACGCCCGGGAAGACGTTGGGGCCGAGGTTGCCCAGCACGCCCACCTGCTCGTCGACGAAGCCGAGCGCGCGCCAGTAGGTCCCGGGTTGGCGAAGCACTTCCTGCCAGGACTCACCGCCGTTGGTGGTGCGGTACACGAAGCCCGCGCCGTTGGCGTACCAGCCACGCTGCGCGTCGATGAAGTGCACGTCGTCCTGTTTGCCGTTGAAGGCGACGGTGGGCAGGCGCCTCCAGCCGGCGTCGGGGAGCGCCATGCCCGAGCCGCCGTCGGGGCGCCCGGCGTCGACTGGCCCGGCATCGACGAGGCCACCGTCGGTGACGCCCGCGTCGATGGGGCCGGGTGATGGGTCGACCGGCAACAGGCCACCGTCGAGCACGGGGCTCAGCGGTGCGCAGGTGCAGAGAAGAAGAGTGACGAACGGAAGGACGCGGAGGGTCATGGCGCCACTGGAGCCCAGGCGGCGTCTTCCCCGCTTCCGGATTCTTGCGCTGCGGCGAGTGCGCCGAGCCCGCAAGAGGATGGGTGATGGCCTCGAGACGATCGAATTCGTGCGCCGGTTCCTCCCAGAGCCTGTCTTGTCGAACAGGGGCGCAGCTCGCGCTCCCTCGTCCAGGCTGCGCCTCGCGTTCAGACCAGAAGGACGCCTCGTTGAGACTCGCGACGCTGGTGACACGCGTGCAGCGTCGGTCCTGGACCTCGAGGCCGTGCGACACCGGGTCGCGCCATCGCAGGGTCCATTCTTACGCTCGACAGGCCTGACGCACGCGGGTGGTCCTGCTCGACGGGCTCAGCGCACCGCTGCGCGAAGGCGCGACAGCGTGCCGGCCGCCAGCTTCGCCTCGAGCTGCGCCTTCGCCTCGGCCTTCAGGGTGTCGCAGTCGGCGGCGCCGTTGGCGCAGGCCACCGTCGTCAGCACGGCGAAGGGTTCCCAGTACATGTTGGGGCTCGCAGTCTTCGACGCGCTCAGCTCGGCCACCGCCGCGCGGAGCACCCGCTCACCCTCGGCCCGCTGCCCGGCCGCGAAGAGCGCCTCGCCCTCGAAGGCGCGTGCATGCGCGGTGTAGGACGAGGTGGGCTGCAGCGCGCGGTGCATCGCGACCGCCTCGGCGTGGTGGGCGAGCGCTTCCGGGTGGTGCCCCACGAGGCTCTCGGTGCGGGCCACGTTGGTCAGCACCCGCGCGAGGTTGACGTGTTGGCCCTTCGGGTACGACTGGCGCAGCGTCGCGAGCGCCTCGGTGCCGATGGGCAGCGCCCGCGCTGCCTGGCCCGCCTCACGGAGCGAGTCGGCGGCGTAGCTCCGCGTCAGCGCAGCGTTGAGGCGGTTGTCGATGGCGGCGTACTCGGCGGCGACGCGCTCGAACTCGCTTGCCGCCTCGTCGAAGCGGCCCATGCCGAAGAGCAGGCTCGCGCGGTCCGACAGGCCCAGCACCGTGTTCTGGTTGTGCTCTCCGAAGACGCGCCGGGCGTGCACGAGGTACTCGTCGACGAGCATGAGCGCGCGCTCGTGCTGGCCCGAGCGCTTAGCGAGGCGGGACAGTCGCAGGCCGGCGCGCAGGCTCGTCTCGGTCGGCTGGGTGAAGATGCGCTGGTACGCCTGGTACACCTCGTCGGCCACCGCCAGGCCGCCAGCGAGGTCGCCGGCCTCGGCCTGCGCCCACGCCACCATGCTCTTCACGTTCAGCGTCGAGGCGTGGTCGGGCCCGAGGCGCCGGCTCTTCGCGTCGGCGGCGCGCAGCAGCGCCTTCAGCGCCACCTCGGGCAGGTGGCTCCGGCTCGCGACCGCGCCCTGGACGAGCCAGGCCTCTTCGCAGATGGGGGTGTCGGCGAGCGGGCCTTCACACCGTGCCAGCGCTTCGGCGAGCGTCGCTTCCTCGACGGCGACCTTTTCCTGTTCGCCGGCCAGCCACGCGCGCTGCACCACCGCCTCGAGCTCGGTGACGCTGCCCGGCGCGCGCCGGCGCAGCACGGCGAGGGCGGCTTCCATCAACTGCTCGGCCTCGGCGAAGCGTGGAGGACTCACCCGCGCCCGCAGCACGGCCGAGAGCACCTGCACCTCGGCGCTCGCGACGGCGTCTCGACCCACCAGCGCCACGCGGCGCTCGTACGCGCTGTCGGCGAGCGCGAGGGCCTGGGGCAGGTCGCCCACGTTCTGCGCCACCTTCGCGAGCGCGAACTCGACGCTTGCCAGGCTCTCGGGCCGGTCGGCCAGCTCGGCGCGCGCCCGCCGGGTGGCCTCGGTGACGAGGCGGGAGCGGTCGAGCTCTCGCGCCTCGGCGGTGCTGGGCGACAACACCTGGAGCAGGCTGCCGAGGTAGTCGAGCTGCGCCTGGGCCTCGGCCGCCGCGCGCCGGGCGAGCGAGGCCTGCCAGAGGGCGCTGGCGGCGCTCCCGCCGACGGCCAGCACCACCGCGGCCGCCACCGCGACGCCCAGCCGGTGCCGCGCGACGAACTTCCACGCGAGGTAGCCCCGCGTCGGTGAGCGCGCCGACACCGCGCGCCCCTGCAGAAAGGCCTCGAGGTCCTGCGCGACGGCGCCGGCCGAGGGGTAGCGGGCGTTCGGCTCGGCCTCGAGGCAGCGCTGCACGATGGCGCTGAGGTCGCCGCGCACCGCCCGCTCGAGCGCCACCTTCGACGAGAAGCCGCGCCGCCGGGCGTCGTCGTCGGTGGCGCGCTGGGCGGCCTGCCACAACGCCTCTCCGGCGCGCCGGGGCGGGCTGCCGACCAGCAGCTCGTGCAGGGTGGCGCCCAGCCCGTAGACGTCGGTCGCCGTGGTGATGGGGCCGCCCGCCACCTGCTCGGGCGCGGCGTAGTCGGGCGTGTGGGGCCGCTCGCGGGTGGTGCCGCCGCTCGCGCTCGCGTCGAGCAGCTTCGCGATGCCGAAGTCGAGCAGCTTCACCTGGCCCTGCGCGTCGACCAGCACGTTGGCCGGCTTGAGGTCGCGGTGCACGACGAGGTTCTGGTGCGCGTACTGCACCGCCGAGCACACCTGGAGCATCAGCCCGACCCGCCCGGCCAGCGTCGTCTCGCGCTCGTCGCACCAGCGGCCGAGCGGCTGGCCCTCGACGCGCTCCATGGCGAAGTACGGAGCGCCGTCGTCGCCGACGCCGCCGTCGAGGAGCGTGGCAATGTGCGGGTGGTTGAGCGCGGCCAGAATCTGCCGCTCGCGCAGGAAGCGGAGCCGAAGGCCCGGGCTGTCCATGCCCAGGCGAATGCGCTTGAGCGCTGCGCGCTGGCTGAACTGCCCGTCGTCGCGCTCACCGAAGTAGACGGCGCCCATGCCGCCGCGGCCGGCGACGCCGGTGATGCGCCAGGGCCCCAGCCGCTCGGGCATGGGCTCGGGTGCGGTGAGCCAGTCGCTCAACGGGCGCTCCAGCGGGCCGTCGCTCTCGTCGGCGGACAACAGGGCGACGACCTCGGCGAAGAGGGCCTCGTCTTCGGTCTTCAGGCGGTCGAGCACCGGCGCGCGGTCGGCCGGGGCCAGGTCGGCGAGCTCGTCGAAGAGCGCCAGCGCGCGGCGGCCGCGGGCGTGCGCCTGGACGGTGCGGTCGGTTCCCGTGCTCATGCCGCCTCGCTCAACGCACGGTGGAGGAACGCGCGCGCCTTGCGCCAGTCGCGCCGCACGGTGCGCTCGGTGGTGCCGAGGACGTTCGCAATCTCGACCTCCGTCAGCCCGCCGAAGAAGCGGTACTGCACCACGCTGGCGAGCCGGGGCTCGAGCGCCTCGAGCTGGCCGAGGGCGGCGTCGAGGCTCAACACGTCGACCTCGTTCGCGCTGGCCGGCACGCCGTCGTCGGGCAGGGTGACGCGCACGAGCTGCCCTCCACGCTTCTCACTCTTGCGCGCGCGGGCCGCGTCGACGACGAGGTGCCGCATCGCCGCGCTCGCCATCGCGAGGTAGTGCTGCCGGTCGTTGATTTCGAAGTCCGCCGACGACAGCTTGAGCCACGCCTCGTGCACCAGCGCCGTCGGGGTGAGGGTGGCGTGCTCGGCGCCCCGTCGCAGCTGCGCCCGGGCCGCGTCGTGCAGCCAGCGGTAGATGTGGGCGTAGGCCTGCTCCGAGGCCGCGCGGTCGCCCTGCCGGGCCTCTCTCAACAGCTGCGTGAGTGACGGTTCGGCCGCGGCCATGTCCGGTTTTGTCCGCCGATTTCGAGGACCACGCCGACGGGGCAACACGTCGATTTACACCACAAGGAGCGGACTCATGAAGGCATTGATTCTCTTGGCGATTGTCACCCTCACCGCTTGCGGGCCTGGCGGGCCGCTGGGCCCCACGGGTGGCGGCAGTGGCGGCAGTGGCGGAACGGGCGGCGGGACGGCGGGCGGGAGCGGCACCGGCGGCGGGGCGGGTGGCAGCCGCGCGGGCTGGCGCAAAATCGAGCCGCCGGCCGACTTCGGCAGCAGCAGCACCTATGCCTACGGGGTGCACTGCACGTCGGCCGAGGCGTGTGTGGTGGCGGTGGGCACCGGCACCTCGCGTGGAGGCGCCATTCACGCGCTGGGGCCGAGCGGGTGGGGCGAGCGCCTCGTCGACGGCGACTACGAAGACGGACCGCTGGGCGCGCTGGCCATGCAGGTGGGTGACTTCGGCTTCCTGGGCTTCGTGCCGACGCGCACGGGCCTTCTGGCCCGCGTCACCTCGTCGGCCATCATCGTCTCGGCGCGGGGGGACATCACGCAGAAGTCGAGCTGGTCGGCGGTGCGGACCGGCACCGTGGCCAGCGGAGGCACCTTCGCGCTCAACGCCACCCTGACGCTCCAGTCGGCGTCGGACACCGACTGGGTGTTCGTGAACAACAACGGCTTCGTCTACTCCGCGACCGCGGCGCCCTCGCCCAGCACCGTGTGGACGCAGCTGTGGGCGCCCACGGCCACGCCACCGGTGCCGGCCGATTTCGTGGCCCGCTACACGGCCGACAAGACGCTGTGTGACTGGGACATCTCGACGACGGCGCAGCCCTTTCCGTCGCAGTCCTTCTGGGCGGCGCCCGACCTGTCCCTGCTGATTCACCCCGCGCACGGCCTCAACCAGAACTCGTGGCGCGAGCGGAACAACAAGGAGAACGAGTTCGGCGCGGTGAAGCCGGGCGTGTGCCTGTCGACGGACAAGGGCCGCACCTTCTTCTTCAAGGAGCTGCCCGAGACGCTCAACGTCAGCAGCCCCGGGCCCTTCGGCGTCACCTGCCTCGACGCCGACCGCTGCTTCGCCTTCAACGGCACCAGCTCGCAGGCCAACAGCTACCTCTACTTCTCGACCAACGCCTCGCAGGGGAAGGCCTCGACGTGGACGAAGGCGACCCTGCCCGCGGGCTTCGCGACCTCGACCGACATCACGCTCTCGGCGGTCTTCTTCGCGCCCAACAAGGTGCACGGCTGGGTGGTGGGCAACAACAACCGCAAGCCGCTGCTGCTGCGCACGACGGACTCGGGCCGTACGTGGACGGACGTGAGCGGCCAGGTGGCGTCGCTCGCCCAGTCCGACCTCGTCAACGGCTTCGCGCTCGACGAGAACCGCATCTGGGTGGTGGGCCGCTACGGCTTCGTCGGTACCACCGACACGGCGCAGAACTGACGCCGCACGCGAGCGCCCGGCGACACCATGGAGACCCGCGACGGCTTCGAGCTCGTGTACCGCGAGGGGCACTTCGGTCGTCTCTTCGATGCCCTCTCGTTACCGTTCGAGCTGGGCATCATGGCGCTGGGTGGGCTCACCTTCGTCGCCACCCTCGCCGGGCTCGTGCAGGCGCAGCAACTGCCGGACGGTGGCGAGGCGCTGCTGCTGCTCGGCGCCGGCGCGCTCGCGTGGTGGGGCGGGAGCACCTCGTATCAGGTGTTGGGTGACGTCTTGCGGACGCCACTCCTCCACGAGGCGAGGGCCGCCGAGGTGCGCATGACGAAGGTGCGCGGCTTACGCGGTGGGCTGATGGATGCCTGGGTGCTCGTTGCCGGCGGCCATCGCTTCGAGGTGATGCAACCCCCCAGGAGGTTGCGCACGGCCATCCGCCCGGGGCAGCGCGTGCGGGTGGTGCAGCGCCGTGGCTCGGGCGCCGTCCACGAGGTGTGGGTGCGCCGCTGAGGCGAGCGCTCGAGAGCGCGGTAGGGGCGTCTCGCTCCTTCGTCACGGCGCGCCCGAGCCTTCATCGGCGCGGAAGCCGATGCGCGCGACGAGCCTCTCGCGACAGGTGTCGCTCGACTGGGCGCAAGGCCCGCCGGAACGGAGCCTCGAGGTGAGTGAACGAGACTTTTGTCTCAGGCGCTCTTCGGCTCGGCGCGGCGGGCTTCCCTCAGAATGCGCCGCACCACGCCGTCGGGCAGCGAGTACGCCTCGGGAGACGTCAGGTCGCCGTGCGCCTCGAGCAGCTTCGACTCGGCCATCAGGCGCACCATCACCGACGCCGCCTCCTGCGCGCGCCGCTTGAGCTCGGCTGGAGACAGGTGCCCGGTGAGGCCCGTCACCGCGAAGCGCTGCAGCACCTGCGCCTCGAGCAGCGTCTCGAGGTCCTTCACCTTCACCACTTCACCGGCGGCGAGCGCGCGTAGCAGCACGCCCGGCGAGGTGTCGTCCTGCGCAATCTCGCTCTCGACCCACACCCGCAGCGGCGAGCCGCCCTTCTCTTCGCGCTTGATGGCCTCGCGCGCGCCCTCGACGCCGATGCGCATCGCACCGAGCGAGCCCTGGCGCGCGCGGTCGGCGTCGTACAGCTCGAGCACCGAGGTGCCGAGGCGGCGGAGGAGCAGCGGCACGCCGTGCGACGCCTTCACCAGCAACGACAAGGCGTCGTCGTCGAAGCGGATGCCCTGGCGCGAGCCCAGGCCCCGCATCATCGCGTGCGCTGCTTCGTCGTCGAGCGCCGGCACGCACAGGCTGGGGAAGGCGCCCATGATGCTCTGCCCGCCCAGCGTCGACAGCGGCGCCCACAAGAGCGGGTGCATCGCGGCGCACAGCACCACCGACACCGAGCTGCCCGCGTGTGGCGACGAGGGCTCGGCCAGCGCGCTGCGCAGCCGCCCGGTGAGCGTCGCCATCACGTCGAGGGCCCGGCCCAGCTTCTCCGGCGGCGCCGACAAGAGCTGCTCCACCTCGTCGAGCACCAGCATCACCGGCGGCGGCGCCGTGCCGCTCGACTGGCCGCACGCCACCGTGAGCGCGCGCAGCCAGGCGGCCAGCGTGGGCGCGTCGAGGGCGCCGCTGGGCAGCGCAGGCACCGTGGCCGCCGGGTAGCGCGCCGCCGCCGAGTCCGACAGGCGCGTCACCAGCGTCTTCAGAATCGCCTCGACGGCCACCGCCGGCGTCTCGCCGTACGACACCTCGTGGTGGAAGCCCGCGAGGTCGACGTACGCCGACGGGCCCGTCATGCGCCGCGCCACCTCGAGCGCCAGCGACGACTTGCCGAAGCGGCGCAGGCCGGTCACCACCATCCAGTTGCCCTTGCGCGCCTCGGTGAGGAGGCCCGCCACCAGCCGCTCGCGGTTCCAGAACTGCGAGCTGCTGCGCACGGGCCCCCGCACCTCGAAGGGGTTGCCGCGCAGCGTGGTGGCCTCGACGAGGTCGAGCAGGTCTTCGTCCTTCGTGGCCCAGGCCAGGCGCGAGAGCGCCAGCGGCAGCACCGTCACCGCGCGCGTGCCTCCGCGGGCCGCCCAGTCGAGCGTCGCGCGCACCGCGCCCAGGTCGGGCACCGCCGAGTCCTCGTGGAGGAGGAAGACGACGCGCACGTCTTCACGCTGCGCCACCTGGGCCGCGTGGTTGACGTCGGCCTCGCGCAGCGCCGCGCGGTCGGCCGAGTAGACGGCGCAGGCGCCCAGGCCCCAGCGCTCCCAGGCCGGTGTCTTCGGCAGCTCGAGCAGCAGGGTGTCGTGCCGCGAGGGGAAGACGAAGCGCCACGAGTCGCGCACGCCCGACAGCCCCAGCGCGCCCAGGCTCTCGCGCACCGTGCGCAGCGTCTCGCTGTAGGTGCCGCGCGCGCGCCGCTGCCGGTTGAGCCACACCGCGGCCAGCACCACCGCGAACAGGCCCAAGGCCGACCAGGCCGTCACCCGCCGGTAGCGCTGCCAGGTGTCCTCGAGCACCGAGACGAGCGCGCAGTCGTAGCGGCTCCCTTCGGGCGCTTCACGACACGCCTCGACGCGCGCCTGAGACAGGCCGAGCGTCTGCGCCGGGCGCTCCTGGTCGAGCAGGTGCTGGAGCCAGCCGCCGTACGTCTCGGCCTCCTCGAAGCGCGCGCGCTCGACGGGACGGGTCTCGGTGACGTCGAGCCGCCACGGCGACGCGCTCGCCGTCTCACCCACCTCCTTCGCCACGCCGTGCAGCGCGAGGAGCCCCTGCTCGAAGGCCGGCCCCACGCCCACGCGCTCGTCACAGGCCCTGCGGAGGTCTCCCAGGGCCGTGGTGCGCTCGGCGTCCGTCTTCACCTGCTCGCCGGGGGACGAAGGAATGTCGACGGCCGCGCCGCTGAAGAGCAGCGTGGCCACCTTGTGGCAGAGCTGCGCGTCGTCCGAGGCGTCGGCGGCGAGGGGCTGCCGGGCCCAGCTGGACAGCGTGGTGAGCGTCTCGGGCGTGTCGATGGCGCAGGTGCCGGTGGCGTTCAGCTTCTGCATCGCCCGCACCGCCCGGCCGCAGCGGTCGAGCACGTCACCTTCCTTCACGTGCGAGAGGAAGGCGTCGAGCGGCGCGGCGTTGCGCGACTCGACCTGCTTCGCCGCGGGCAGCCGCGGGCCCACCCAGGCGCGGTACGAGGGGTCGCCGCTCGCGTCGGCGAGGAAGCAGACGAAGAGCTTGCTGCTGGCGGCGCGCGTCAGATCCTTGAGGGCGACCTCCTTCTCCTTGCGGCCGCTCGAGGGGAACTCCTGCAGCCACGCGCGCACGGTGTCGGGCGAGAGCGCGTCGCAAGGCGTCGCCCACATCTCTTCGACGCGCCGGCGGATGATGAGGGGCCCCGTGTCGTCGAGCAGCTCGAGCAGCTGCCGCGCGCGCCCACACTCCGTCGACTCGGAGCGGCTCTCGCAATTCGCCATCTCGAGGTACGACAACACGAGCCGCAGGGCGGCGGTGAGCGGTGGCCCAGCGGGCCCGACGGGGCCTTCGTGTTCTCCGTTGGCTTCTTCGATGAAGCCCTTGGGCAGCGCTGGAGCGACGCCCAGGTGTTGGGCGCGGTGAGGCGCAGCGCGACGATGAGGATGCGCCGGTTCCACGCCGGCGTGCCCTGCTTGCCCACGAGAATGTGCTGGAGCCGCCGCTCGGCCTCGCTCTGGCCCGTCACCCGCGGCAGGCTGTCGATGGCGCCAGCGAGGAAGTCGTCGTCGAGCTGCGCGAGGGCCTTCGTGGTGGCGCTCCAGGCGGCGAGCTGGCCCTGGAGCTGCTGCTGGGTGCCCGAGGGCACGCAGCCCGTGACGCCGGCCACCGAGCCCTGGAGGAGCGAGGCGGCGAAGACGGCCGTCGACTGGCACAGTTGGGTCTGCTCCTGCACGCAGGTGTCCACCTTCGCCTGCGTCGACTGGAGCCGCTCTCCCGAGTCCTGCAGCTCGGCCTCACAGCGCTCGCGGGCGGCGGCGAGCGAGCGGCTGCTCTCGGTGCAGGCCGTCAACGTGCGCTGCGCCGCGGCGAGCTTCTGTTCGACGTCGGCGCACGTCACCACGCCGCCGTCGGGGCCGGCGAGCGCGACCGAGCTGGTGACGACCAGGACGACGAGGCACCACTTCATACGCGGGGGCATTCCATGCCCCGAGGCCCGGTGCTTGGGAAGAAAGAAGGACTCACCACACCATCAGCCGCAGCCCCACGCCGGGCTCGAGGCCCACGCCCTCGAAGCGCGGCCCGCGCGCCTGGAGGAAGAAGCCCAGCATCACCGACACCTGCTCCCACGCGTAGCCGGGCCCAAGCCACACCCGGCCCAGCCCCGACAGCAGCCCCGCGTTGGGCACGGGCCCGACGTCACCGCCGGCCGTGACGCCGTAGAGCGGCCCAGCCGTGTACGAGAGGGCCAGGCCCAGCCCCACCTTCGCCTCGAATGTCACGCCGCTGTGCCAGCGCTTGCGCCACCCGCCCTCGACGCGCACGAAGCCATCGCTGACGAGGGTGCGGTGCACGAAGCCCAACTGGGCGCTGGTGACGAAGCCCAGCGGCAGCCGCCACTCGGCGCCCACCGCGGCTTGCAGGGGGAAGGCCTTGTCGAGGTTCGCTGGCACCCAGGTGCCGAGCTCGGCCTGGAGGCCGAAGCGGCGTGGCTCCGCGGCGGTGGCGGGCAGGGCGCACAGGGCGAGGGTGAGCAGGGCGGCGCGCCTCATCGGGTGAACTCCCGAACGGCCTCGGCGAAGACGCCAGGCGCCTGGGCGGCCGGGTCGTGCGAGACGCCATCGACCAGGAGGAGCCGCTTCTGGATGCTGCCCAGGCCGTCGAACACCTCCTAGGCGGTGGCCTCGGGCACCCGGCAGTCGTTCTTCCCGTAGACGAGGAGCGCCGGCGCGGCCACGCCCCGCACCTGCGTCGTGAGGTCGAACCCGGTGGTGAGCAGTTCGGGCACGATGCTGCGCACGCTCAGCGCGACGTTGCCGCCAGAGGGAACGACGAGGGGCGAGAAGGGCTCCTCGACGGGCACCTTCACGTTCTGGCCGGGCTGGCCCTCTTCCTCTTCGAGCACCGCGCAGGCGTCGCTCAGCTGCAGAATGTCGTCGAGCGTCGCGTCTCGCGTCTGCACCTCCCGGGCGACGGCGACGACCCGCGTCCACGTCTCGACGTCCTTGCCGTCGGCGATGCGGCGAGTGCCCCGCTCGACGAGGTGGGCGGCCGAGCGCCGCGTGTTCTGCGCCGCCGAGATGAAGCCGTCGGACAGCACCAGGCCGCTCACCAGCTCGGGCCTTCGCGCGGCCAGCGACAACGTCAGCGGGACGCCCCAGCTGTGTCCGTAGAGCCAGACCGACGCGTCCGGCAGGCGAAGGCGCACGGCGCGGACGACGCGCTCGAGGTCGACGACGTGTTGCTCGATGGTGAGGCGCTCGCGCGTCGACGCGCCCGTCACGTGGTTCGTGCCGCGCTGGGCCCAGGTGACGACGCGGAAGTCGGCCTCGAGCTCGAGGAGGCCTCTGGGCGGCGCTCCGAAGTCCGACGTGCCGAGGGGCCCGCCGTGCTGGTACACCACGACTCGCGTGGCGTCGGCCCGGCCCGAGAGGCGCACCGGTAGGCGCACCCCGTCACTTTCGACGTGCAGCAGCTCGGTGGCGCCCGGAGCACAGCCGAGGGCCAACGCAGCGGTGAAGACGGCCACGGTCGACGACAGGTGTTGGTTCATGCGAGGCGATTCTGGTGAAGGTGTGGGTCCATGGCCCGTGCCACCCGGTTACGCATGTCGGCGACGGTAGCCGGTCATGGTGCGCAGCCGAGGCCCGAGATGAGGCGGGTGTGCAGGCGCTGCGGCCCGGCCGAGGCCTGCGGGTCGACCAGCTCGGTGGTGAACGACCACAGCCGCGTGCCATCGAAGAAGAGCCGCCCCGAGACGGCGTCGAACTCGGCGACCTGTTCCCACCGGCCAACGGGCGAGTCGGCCTGGCTGACGAGGTGCCACACCCCCGAGTCGGTGAGGGCGAAGGCCCGGCCGCAGCGCCCGACGAGGTCGAACACGTCTTCCTCGAGCGGCGGTGCGAGCGGCGTGCGTGCGGGCAGCCCGAGCACCAGGCCGTCGCCGTAGCCGACCCGCACCCGTGGGCCATCGCTGAAGAGCCAGAGCGGCGGCTCGCCAGACGGGCTCGCCGGCAAGGACACCTCGGTGGTCTGCCAGCTGCTGTCTCCGGATGCCGTGAGCTGAAACAGCCGCCCGCTCGACAGCACCCAGCCGTCGGCGAGGAGCCCCGGGCGCGGCGGGGTGAACACGAGGCCGGTGATGGTGCCTCCCGCGGCCGGCGTCGCGACGACCGAGAGGAGCGTGAAGAAGTCGGCCCGGTCTTCGGGCGGAATGCCCCCGGTGTCGAGCGCCTCGAGCGTCCGGCTCACGTTGCCGAAGCTCACCTTGTCGTCGTGCGCTACCACCAGCCAGGTGCCTCCGTCGGGTGTGGCGATGGTGCTCGCAAGGGGTGGCGCGACCGGCGCGAAGTCACCAATCGCCACCACCTCTGGGAACTCGCCGACGTCGGCGAAGACGGGCCCACGGGTGACGAGCACGCGCGTCGGCAGCGGTGGCTGCTGCGACACCAACGTCATGAACCAGCCGGGCTGGTTCTCGATGGACAGGCTGGGCCCAATGAGCGGCGGGCTGGGCACGGGCCCGAGCGTCGGGTCGAGTCGAAACGTCGCGGCCTCGATGACCGGCACGTCGACGTCGAGAAAGGGGCGGCTCGGGTCGTTCGCGAGCACCGGCGAGGTCGTCACCAGCGCGTCGCCAGCGCGGCTGGCGAACGAGATGGGAACCGAGGCCAGGCTCAACGGCTCGAAGGGCAACACCCTGGCCGTCGACGAGGTGAAGAGGCCGAACGGCGTCGCCAGCGTCATCGCGGCGGTGTTCGACGTGTCCACCGCGCCTGGAATCGAGGGAAGCAGGTTGGCCACGATGGCTCCAGCGCCCGTGCGCAGGTGCATCTCACCGAGAAGTCCGCCGCTTCCGACGCACTGTTCGACGGTGCCCACCGACACCACGCTCGATTGTGCGACTGGACCGAACGCGAAGCGCGCGGTGCCCGTGGTGCAGCCCGAAGGCCAGCGGGCCCAACCAGCGTCGGGCGCCGAGAACTCGAACACCGGCCCCGAGGGCGTCTCGAGGTGCCCGAAGCCGGGCGCGAGCACGGGGCCAGAGAACGGCGTCACCCTCAAGAGCTCGCCCCCGGCGACGTACTCGAGCACGCCCGCGGGCGACAGCCGCACCCCACGTCGAGGGCCCGAGCCAAAGCTCCACGCAGACACGCCGGCGTCCTGCCAGGCGCTGTCGAACGCGCCGCTTCCTATCGACAGCCCGAGCACGTCGGCGTTCGCACCGAAGCCGGCGAGCGTGGGGAAGCGCACCGGGCCCGTCACGTTGCGCGGTGAGAACTGCACGGGCTGGAGGGCCTCGACGGTGAAGGGCCAGGCGCCCGGCCTCTGCTGGAAGAGGACGCTTCCGCGTTGGAACAGCACCTGCGGGCCCGTCGTGCGAATCGCCACCAGGTCGTCTTCTCCGACGGTGAGGCCCTTCACCGCGACGCCGGCGGGAAGCCCCAGGGAAACGGTGCGGGTGCCGAGGCCTCCGTCGAACTCGAAGTACGCGACGACGCCACCGTCGCGTTGCACGAGCCACACCTCGTTCTCCACGATGGCCAGGTCGGTGCCGTCGACGCCCGGTCGCGTGGCGAACGTCACGACGGGCTGCGAGCACGAGAGGGGAACGGTGCGCAGCGTCGACAGCGTGCCATTGGCGAGCCACGCGACGCGGCGGTCCGGGAGGCTGCCGCAGCCACCTGGCACGGCGCGCTCCCGGCCGGCGGCGACGAGGTCGAACGACAGCCCCTGCGTCGCCCAGCCGAGCTCGACGACGCCCGCGTCGACGGGGCCCAGCTCACGCAGCTGGGAGGCCGTCGAGTCGACGCACGCGCGCCGGCCCGTTCGCACGTCTTCGGGGCCGCACCGCCACAGCGCCGTGGCCGTCGATTCACAGTCCTCGTCGACGAGGCACGTCAGCGGCGCTGGAGTTCCTCGGACGTGACAGACGGCGTCGCGGCCGCACCGCCAGCCGTCGTTGCAGTCGAGGTCTCCTGCGTCGGGCCGGCAGCTCGTTGCGCCCGCGTCGAGCCGGTCGAAGCAGAGTCCCGACGGCCCACACCGCCAGCCGAAACAGTCGTCGTCGGTCATGCAGCGCCAGGCGCCCGGTGCGTCGGGCAGACAGCGGCCTTCGAGCCCGCAGTGCGACCCGGGCTGACACTGGCCCTCGGTGCCCCGCTGGCATGGGAAGGCGAGGACGCCTGCGTCGAGCGCGCCGTCGATACTCGAGCACCCGGCCAGCGCGACGACGACGAGGCATTCACGACGGAGCGCGCGCATCAGAACGCTCCCGTGAGTGCCGCGCCGGTGCCGGTCGGCACCAACGACATGCGCACGGTCGAAGACGGGGCTGGCAGCAGCAGCACGCCGACGACGCCCAACGTCAGCCCGACACCCGCCGCGAGGGCGCTCACGAGCCTCAGCGTCGTCACGTCACGGGCCTCGGCCGCGTAGAAGGCGAGCGGTTGCAGCTGCGCGTTGGGTTGGCCCTGGGCGACGCGCAGCTCGGTCAGCACCGTCTGTTCCCGCACCACCGTCTGGAGCGCGAGGAGGCCGGCCCCGAGCACCAGCGCGCCGCCGCTCGCGATGAGGGCGATGGGCCCCGCGCGGCTCGGCTCCGGTGGAGGCGGCGTCGCGGTCGCCTCGGCGAAGGCCGCGCGCAGGAGCCGGCGCAGCTCCGTGACGTCAGCCGCGATGCGGGTCGAGCGCGCGATGGTCTTCGCCGTGACGGTGTCGAGCGTCTGGAGGTTCAGCTGCAGCGTTCTTTCGCCGAGGCGGGCCACGCTGCCCGAGAGGAGGAAGCGGGCGCCGAGGGCGCCGGCCACTTCGGCCATGCACGAGGCCCCCTCATCGGAGCAGCCGAGCAGCTGCCGCTGCCGCTCGACGCCCAACAGCCGCTGCACGTCGAGCGAGCTGGTGACTTCGAAGTAGCCCGACTCGGCGGCGTTGGTGGCGAGGGCCTCACTGAGGCTGCGCGCGAGCGAGGGGTCGAAACCGCCAGCAGCGTCGAGGTCGAGCACCACGAGACGTGGGCGCTGTCCGAGCCCGGGGGCCTCGACGAGGGCGGGCGGCGGCTGCACGGGCTTCGGTTCGACCGTGGCCTTCGAAGGCGGCGGTGGCTCCGGCGGGGTGGGTGGGGGCGCCGGGGCGGGCTGCTCCACGACGGGAGAAGCGACCGGTGGTGGGGTGCGGGCCGGCTTCTTCGCCGGGGCCGCAAGGGCTAAAGCGAGGAGCGCTGAGAGCACGCCGAGAGGGTAGCGTGCTCCCGCCCCTCGACGAAGCGCGGCCGGAGCTCAGGGCGGCAAATCCATCCAGACGCCCTGTGCCCGAGAGAACGGAAGCCTGGAGCGAGCGCGGTCGTACACGAGGGTGCCCGGTAGCCGCTCCCGCATGGGTCGTTCGACGGCGCGAGGTCCCTCCATGAGACACCGTGAGGCCGGCCACGACGGTTGGGCTACGGTGCTTCCCCATGTCCCGACTCCTCGTCTCCGTGTTCATGCTTCTGGCGCCCTGGTCGCTCGCCGAGAGCAAGGCGCCTCCGCCGGTGAAGAAGCCGCTGAAGTTCGGCATGGCGCACCCGTATGGTGACGCGCACGCCGCGCAGGCGAAGGCGCTCATCGAGCCGTACCTGTCGAAAGCGCTGGGCTCGGCGGTGACGGTGCAGACGTTCGAGACGTACGAGGCGTTGTCCGACGCGCTGGCGACGAACCAGGTCGACCTCGCGTGGATTACGCCGCTCGCCTTCGTGCAGGCCGCGCAGAAGAACCGTGACGTCACCGCCGTGTCGAAGGCGATGCGCGCGTCGGACGGAGGCCTCTTCTACCGCGCCGTCTTCATCGCGAAGGCCACCGCTCCGCTGGCCGACCTGAAGGCGCTCAAGGGCACGAAGGTGGCGTGGGTCGGCAAGTCGTCGGCGTCGGGGTACCTGTTCCCGCGCGCGCTGCTGAAGGACCAGGGGCTCGACCCGGACAAGACGTTCTCGAGCGAGGTGTTCTCGGGCGACCACCCCGCGGTGTGCAAGGCCGTGCGCGAGGGCACCGTCGACGTGGGCGCGACCTACGCCGCCGAGCCGAAGGAAGGCCAGGCGCTGGTGCCGACGGGCTGTGAAGACGCGGGGCCCGTGGGTGACTTCAAGGTGCTGGGCTCGTCGAACAACCTGCCGAACGAGGTCATCGCGCACAGCCCCGACTTCCCGCTCTTCCGTCTCAACGACGTGATGATGGCCTTCGGGCGCATGGGGCAGTCGCCCGACGGCAAGAAGGTGCTGGCCGACGCGTTCCGCGCGCAGGGCTTCGGGGTGGCCGTCGAGGGAGACTTCGACCAGGTCATCGCGCTACTCAAGGCGAACGACGTGAAGGCGAAGGTGGCGCCGGCGCCGGAGAAGGCGGCGAAGCCGTCGAAGAAGGGGAAGAAGTAGCTTCGCCGTGCGGGGTCGCGTGGCGTCGCTCGCCGGTCACCTACCAGTCGCCGAACCTCACGGGTCGAACACGATGCGCTTCGCGCCGACCGACCGTTCGAAGTCGAGGCGTCTTTCCGTGTCCTCGTCTCGGCTTCGATAACGAATCGTCTCGAACCCCTTCGACCCCCGCTCGACGACGACCGTCTGGTCACCCAGACGCCCACGCGGCAGCCAGCGCCTCACCACCGCGCGGTAGATTCGGAACCGGTGCCTCGATGGCACACAGCTCGGCGCCGAGCTCGCCCCACCGCCGCGAGCGCCACACCTCGATGACTGCGGCAACGTCACCCTGCTCGAGGGCGCTGCGGAGCATGGAAGTCGAGCTCACGGGAGGTCCTCTCTGGTGCGGGATGAGGCCGTCGAGAAGAAGGCAACGGGCTGCCGATGGGGAATGGCGGCGAGAGGCTACCAGCGCGGAGAGGTCTTCGTCGTCCGGCTCCTTCGAACATCGAGGTGTGGCTCACCAGGGGCTTCCAGCCCGCAGGCGTGTCAGGGCGGGAGCACGCCGCCATCGAGCAGCGTCCTCACCAGCGCCACGTCATCGGCTGGCGCGTCTGGGTGCCTGACGTATCGCTCGAGGGCCTGTCGCGCCGCCTCGAGCTGGAGGGGGTTCGCCGTGGCACCAGCGCGTCGGGCCAGTTGGAATCCCAGCATTCGCCAGTAGGTGGCCGTTTGGGGAAAGTCGACGGTCAGCTGGCGCAGCTCGTCGAGCTCTTCGTCGGTCGGCGGCCTGACACCGGCGTCGATGTCGGCCATGAGCTCGGAGAGGCGCAGGCGCAGCGGCCGCTGAACCCGAGGCGGACGAACCTTCGACACCAGATGAAACCGCTCGAACGAGGGCCGGTCCTCTTCCTCGAAGTCGCGCCCGGTGGCACGCATCGCCACCTCGACGCAGCGCCGAATGGACTCGTCGACGCCCTCGCCCGTCACCACGACGTTCTCGACCTCGACCCGGCGCCCGACGACGTGCCAGTCGTATTCGAGGCTGACGGGCGCCTTCTGGGCGCGTTCACCGAAACAGGTGCGTACGAGCGTCTGCGCGTCGAACTCGACGAAGACCGAGGGGCGGTAGGCGAAGGCAGGGCATCGCGCCGCGGCGCGCTCGCTGGCGAGCGGCTGGTCGGTCAGCGATACGCGCGAGAGCGCCCGGCTGACACAGCGGTTGAACGGCGAGTCGTTCGCCACCTGCACGCCGTCGGTCGTCGTCGAGGCGACCCCGGCCCTCGAGAGCTTGACGAGAGGCCGCAGTTCGAAATCGGGAGGCGTCCACACCACCCGCGCGGAGCAGGCCTTCTCGGCGTCGGCGCACGCCCGGAGCAGCTGAGGACCGGGAGAGACTTCGGGAGGTTCCGGAGGGCGGGCGTCGTCCCCACCGTCGATTGACGCGTCCGCCGGCTGGCCACGTTCCGCCGCGGACCCCGTCGTCGGAGTGGACGTGGATGACAGTGTCGTGGGCGCCATGCCGGTCGTTGGGCTCGCCAGCGATGGAGTCGTCGCCAGCGATGGAGTCGTCGCCAGCGATGGAGTCGTCGCCGACGACGGTGGAGGTGGGGCGACGTCTGGCGGTGTCGACCGCATCACGACGAAGGCCAGCCCGCACGCGAGGACGACCGCCACACCCGCAAGAGCCCGACGACGGTTCATGCGGCCGTCCATAGCCGATGCCGTGGTGCGTGGTGCCAGTGGCGGCGAGTCGACGGCGCACCGACACGGCTGGTGTGCACGTGCAACACTGGCCCTGCTGTCTCGGCGGGGCAGCGCGCCAGCGCGGAGAAGCGCTCGAGGGGTCGTGCCCTCGCCATGCCGCAAGCCTGGCGTTCGGCGGATGAGTTCACGCCGTCGCCGGGCCCGATGAGCGCGCTGCAGACGCGAGCCCACCCACGCGATGAGACGTGAGCGGCCTCCGGACGGTGGGTCGTTGACGCCGAGCCGCCGGGAACCGCGGCGGATCAGCCGGGCGCGTCACGGACCAGGGGAGTTCGCCGCGTGCCTCGCGTGACAGCCGAAGTCACACCCTTCAGGATGGCGCCATGCGACTTCTCGGGGTGGTCGGCGTTCTTCTCGCGGTCCCGGCGGCGGCGCACATCGCGCTCCGCTCGCCCCTGGTGCGCTACGCAGACCAGAAGGTCGGGCCGTGCGGGCGCGGCGCCACCGACCTGCGCACCAGCCGGGTGACCACCTTCACGGCGGGCGACACCATCGAGGTGGTGTGGGACGAGACCATCAACCACCCGGGCCACTACCGCATCAGCTTCGACGTCGACGG
>JALOQF010000542.1 GCA_025459425.1 Myxococcaceae bacterium
CGCGTGGGCCTCGGCCTGGCTCAGCACGAAGAAGGGTTCGCCGCGGCCGGCGTGCGCGAGGCCCTCGATGAGCGTGCGGTTGACCGAGCTGCCGATGCCCGCCGGGGTGAGCGACCTCGCCGTCGGCGACAGCATGGAGCGTGGTGACGAGCCCGAGCTGCTGGTGTTGGTCGCCGCGCTGGGCCTCGCGCTGATGGTGACGACGCTGCTGCGCCGCCGGAGCCTTTCGTGAAGTGGCCGGTGCGGGCCCTCATCGCCGGAGCGGTGGCGCTGGGCTTCAAGCTCGTCCTGGCGCGCCAGCCGGTCGAGGGCCTGCGGTGGTTGCTCGCGCCGACGTCGTGGCTCACCTCGCTGGCCACCGGGCACCCCTTCGTGTGGGAAGCGGGGGTCGGCTATTCGAGCGTCACCGCGCGGTTCTCGATCGTGACGGCCTGCGCCGGCGTGACGTTCTTCTCGGTGGCGTTGGGGCTGCTCCTCTTCCACGCGCTCGCCCGACCGCGGCTCGTGCCCCTGGCCGTCGGCGGGGCCTTCGTCGCGACGGTGCTGGCGAACACGGTGCGGTTGGTGGGCTGTGTGTGGCTGCACGTCGACCACTGGCGACTCGGGAACCTCTCGGAGGCCGAGCTCCACCGGCTCATCGGCCTGGCGGTGTACACCTCGGCGCTCGTGATGCTGGCGCTGCTGGTGGGCGGCCGCTCACGCGCGGGCGTCGGGCTCGCGCTCGGGTGGTACCTCGCCGTGACGCTGGCGCTCCCGTTTCTCCGCGGAGCCGCGGGGCCGGACTTCGGAGCCCATGCGCTGTGGACGCTCGTGGTGGTGGTGCCCATCGGCGGGCTCGTGATGCTGGCGCTCCGCAGCCGACCGCAAGCCACGGCCGCCGAAACGAGGAGCCGCGGCAACGTCTCGCCGGCGCCTCCCTCGGCAGGCTGGCCCTCGACGTCCGCGCGCATCTGAAGCCCGGCCAATCGGGGTGGCTCGTGGCGGCTCGGCCCTTCGGCGCTTCCGCTCCGAGCGCGCGGCATCTAGGACGAAGGTCCCCCGCGCCTTCCGAGGTCCCGTGCTTCGTCGTTGGTTCGTCGCTCCGCTGGCGCTCGTCGCGCTCGGCCCCGTGCTGCTGGTCGTCACCACCCAGGGCTGCGCGTCCTTCGGCGGCCTCCCCTCGGGCCCGCGGCTCGACCGCATGCAGGCCTCGGCCCACTGGAAGGACGGCCACTTCGTCAACGCCGAGCCGACCGCCGTGATGCAAGAAGGCGGCGCCGGCACGATGCTCGAGTGGTTCTCCTCGGACGTGATGCGGGTGCCGAGCTGCCCGCTGCCGCTGGCGACCGACACGCGCGCGGTGCTCGACGTGCCGCCGAAGACGGGCCTGCGCGTCACCTGGCTGGGACACTCGACGACGATTCTCGAGGTCGATGGCGTCACGGTGCTGACCGACCCGATGTTCAGCGAGCGGGCGTCTCCATCGACCATCGCGGGGCCGAAGCGCTTCCACCCGCCGCCGCTCGCGCTCGACCAGCTGCCCCGCATCGACGCGGTGGT
The DNA here is from genome assembly GCA_025459425.1 of Myxococcaceae bacterium. Lineage (GTDB taxonomy): Bacteria > Myxococcota > Myxococcia > Myxococcales > Myxococcaceae > Xiheimicrobium. Next base: position 1,540 of record JALOQF010000542.1, read on the forward strand.
GATTTCCCACGACCACTACGATCACCTCGACATGCGCAGCATCCAGGCGCTGGCGGCGAAGGGCGTGCCCATTCACGTCGGCCTCGGCGTGGGCGCCCACCTCGAGGCGTGGGGCGTTCCTCCGGCGCAGATTCACGAGCTCGAATGGTGGGAAGAGCGCTCCATCGGCGCCCTGCGCATCGTCTCGACGCCGGCGCGTCACTTTTCGGGCCGCCGCGGCTTCGGCAACGACCGCGCGCTGTGGACGTCGTGGACCTTCGTCGGCCCGGAACACCGCGTCTTCTTCTCGGGTGACACCGGGCTGACGCCGCAGTTCAAGGACATCGCGACCAGACTCGGCCCGCTCGACGTCTCGCTCCTCGAGATTGGGCAGTGGCACCCGGCGTGGGGCGCGATCCACCTCGGGCCGCAGGGCGCGCTCGAGGCGCACGCGATGCTGAGCGCGAAGCACCTCATCCCCATTCACTGGGCCACCTTCGAGCTCGGCCTGCACGCGTGGAACGAGCCACCCGAGACGCTGGTGACGCAAGCCGAGAAGACGAACACCTCGGTCGTCACCCCGCGCCTGGGCCAGCCCATCGAGCCGCTGGCCGGTGAGGTGGGCTCGAGGTGGTGGCGGGCGCTGCCGCCGCTGGCCGCGGAGTGTCCAGACCTCGGGACGAAGCCCTGAAGCACAAGGACTTTCAGTCGCTTACAGCGCGAGCCGGCTTGCATCGTGCCGCTTCATGCGCTCACTCACCATCGTTCTGCTGCTCATCTCGGCCTGCGCCGCGCCCCCCGCCGAGCCACCGTCGGTCGCGCTGGCGCCCTACCAGCCTCCCCCCGCCAGCACGCCGACGCCGCCCGCGACTCCACAGCCTGGCACGGTGCGCGGACTCGTACGCGTGTTCGCGTCGAACGCCTCGGGGCAGTCGACCGGCGCGGCCCACGAGGCCGAGACGCCCAAGGGGCTCGGCGGCAAGCAGGTCACCGAATCACCCACGATTCCCGGTGAGCTCGTCATCGGCACCCATCACGTCCTCGACCGCCGCGAGGTGCTCTCGAGGCTCGAGTCCATCGCAGGCCTTCGCTGCACCCACGGCGGCTGGGCTTCGGAGCACCTGCACCGCGCCATCTGCACCGAACATGGCGAACCGGTGTCGCGCGAGGCCCTCGAAGCAGCCATCGAACGCCTCACCCAGGCCGAGGCCTTTCGTTTCGTCGAACCCAACTTCGTCGCGCAGCCGCACTTCACGCCGAACGACCCGCTCTTTTCGAGGCAGTGGCACTACCGCACGATGAAGCTCGACCTCGCGTGGACGATCACGCGCGGCGCCTCGAACGTGGTGGTGGCGGTGCTCGACACGGGGAGCGGGACGAACCCCGACCTGACCGCCAACACGCTCCCCGGCATCGACCTCATCTCGGACGTGACGACCGCGGCCGATGGCGATGGGCGCGATCTCGACCCCACGGACGTCCTCGGTCCGGTGCCTCCACAGCAGCGCGGCTCGAGCTGGCACGGCATGCACGTCGCGGGCACCATCGCTGCGACCACCGACAACCGGCTCGGCGTCGCGGGCGGTGCCCCCAACGTTCGCGTCTTCCACGTGCGCGTGTTGGGACGCGGCGGCGGCTCGACCTTCGACATCGCCACGGGCATCACCTGGGCCGTGGGCGAGGCGGTGCCGGGGCTCCCGCGAAACCAGCACCCCGCGCAGGTCATCAACATGAGCCTTGGCGGCACCGGCGGCACGCAGACCTACGCCAGCGCGGTCGCTTCGGCGGCGGCTGCGGGCGCCATCGTCGTGGTCGCCGCTGGCAACGAAGATGCCGACACGGCGACGGTCCAGCCCTGCAACAACCCGGGCGTCATCTGCGTCGGCGCGGTCGACCTTCGCGGGAACGCGACGGGCTACACGAACTACGGGCGTGAGGTGACCATCTCGGCGCCCGGCGGGGCCGTCGACCGCGACGACGACGGCAACGGAGACCCCGATGGCGTGCTGTCGACCTTCGGTGATGGAACCTACCGCTACCTCGAGGGCACGAGCATGGCGACGCCGCACGTGGCTGCGCTGGTTGCGCTCATGAAGTCACAGAACCGCACGCTGACGCACGCGCAGGTCGTCGCGGCGCTGCGGGCGAACGTGGGCGACTCACGGTCAGCACCGACGCGCTGATCTTCACCGAGACGGCCCGTTCGAACACCGTTCGCCTGATGAACACCGGAGACGAGCCCATCGCGGTGAGGCTGCTGTCGACCCACTCGCTGATCTCGAACTTCTCGTGGAGCGCCGACACCGTACCGCTGCCCATCGCGGCGGGCCGGAGCGTGGACATCACCATCGAATACAAGGCGGCCATCACGGCC
>JALOQF010000198.1 GCA_025459425.1 Myxococcaceae bacterium
ATGAGATCGGTCGCGGCAGGGGGAGGGGCGGGCGGCTGCAGCATCGTCGAGTCGCCCGCGTCGGACTCGGAGTCGGCGGTGATCTGATCGGCGAAGAACTCGCCGACCTCACCGGTGAACTTGTCGAGATAGTCGCCGCCCACCACGCGCTCACCCTGGTCGGTGAGCTTGAGCTGGGCCTCGCGATCCATCGCGATGTAATGGAACTTGCGGAGGAAGAAGAAGTAGCTGTCGAACTCGAGGCTGACGCTGTTTTCCAGCGAGGTCTTCACGTCTGCCAGCTTGTTCGAGCGACCCAGCCGCCCGTTCTCCTTCAGGCTCTTCAAGATGAAGAGCGCGTCCCCGCTGACCTTGTCTCTCGTCATGGCCTGGGACATGTCCTCTTTCAGGTGATGCGCAGCAACTGCTTCACGGTGTCCATCACGTCGGCGAACCGCACCGGCTTCTTCAGGTAGCTCGTCACGCCGAGCTTGAGCGCCCGGTCCTTCGCGTCCTGGCCTCCGGCCGAGATCGCCACCACTGGCAGATCCTTGAGCCGCGGCTCGGAGCGGATCTTCTCGATCAGCTGAAACCCGTCCATCACCGGCATGTAGAGGTCGGTCATGACGAGCTGAAACGACGACTCGGTGAGCAGCGCCATGGCCGCGTGGCCATCGGCGGCGAAGTGCACCTCGAGCGGCGTCGCGCCCTTGAGCTCGTTGGCCGCGAGCTTCTTGAGCACGTAGCTGTACATCTCGATGATGTGCGGGTTGTCTTCGACGATGAGCACACGGTACCCGGACGGTGCCGTGCCGCTGGCCGTCTGGCTGTGTTCCGAACCCACGATCACGATGATGCCTGCCCCGTCACGCGCGCGCCAACCGATGGAAACCCGAAGCCACACCCCTTTTTGTCCGAGGTCAACTTCCTTTCGGCCCCACGGCGGCGATCGCGTGAAGGTTTCTCATCGATTCGGCGAGAGGTGGGGCGAGGGCGGTCGAAGTGCTACAGGCCGCTGCATGCGTACGTGGTGGATGGGTGGGCTCGTGCTGGTCGCGGCGTGCTCCTGTGACGAGAAGAAGGTGACGGTCGAGCCGGCGGCCTCCGTCGCCGCTCCGGCCCCGACGCCTCCGCCCGAGCCGCTGCTGGTCTCGGCGACGTGGGTTCAGCAGCGCCTCACCCCGCAGCAGGCCGATCTCCAGGCGCGGATCGAGTACGGCCCGACGACGACGAACCTCGAGGTGCAGCTCGAGCTGCCGCCGGGCGTACAGGTGACGCGGGGGCGCACGTACTTTGCGCTCGAGCCGTCGGCCGAGCCGAAGGTGCACGTCGAGGCGGTCTCGGTGGTGAGCGAGGCCCTGCCGGTGAAGGATCTCGTGCTGGTGGTGAAGGGCGGCACCCAGTCGGTGAAGACGCCCTACCGCTTCGGCCGCCGGTGAACGCGCCTTGACGCGAGCTTGCAGCAGGTGACGCAACCGCGGCGCGGGTCTGGGGTTCAAGCCAGCATGAGAGCAATCGCCCTGTCGGCCCTCGTGTTTCTGCTCGTCGGCTGTGGCACGCCCGCAGCCGGGCCAGCCGACGCGGGCGGTCCGGCCGCCGAGGCAGATGGTGGCGCTCCCGACGCAGGAGAGACGAGTGACGCCGGCGCCTCGGTCGACGCGGGCCTGCCTCTCGACGCGGGCGTGACGACCTGCACTGAACGAAACGCGGCCGCCGAGGTCGCGGCCCGCGATGGGTTCATCGAGGTGTGCGCCGAGCCCGCCCGCCACCCACGCGCGGTCTGTGGCGACGGCACGCCCTACCGGTTCTCCTACCGGCGAGCGGCGGGGACGAGCGCAGGCCTCCTCATCTATTTCCGCGGGGGAGGGAACTGCACCGACTACGTCACCTGCTGGGGCCTCGACGGCCTGGGTGGCATGGGGCGCACGGTCGGCACGCTCTCCAACACGCGCAGCGCGCCCGAGGTGCTCCCAACGTTGAGGCGAACGTTCGGCCTGTTCGATCGAGTCGACCCGACCGCCCTTTTCGCCGACTTCGACGTGCTCTACGTCCCCTACTGCAGCGGAGACGGTGGCTTGCAGAGCACCGAGCAGACCTTCACGAAGCCGCCAACGGCGAGCCCTTCGGCGCCAGCGCAGAAGCTCACGTACTTCCGGGGCCTCGACAACCGCCGAGCCCTCCTGGACTGGGCGCGCACGGTCTTCCCTACCGCGCCGAGGCTCGTCGTCTGGGGCTCCAGCGCCGGCTCCTACTCATCCCTGGGCGCGATGCCCGAGATCGCCGATGCCTGGCCTTCCATCGCCGATGTCACCTGGTGGGGAGAAGGCGGGGTGGGCGTGGGCCGAGATGGGTTCGGAGCGATGGCCACCGACGTGCTGACGCGCCTCGATGGGAAGGCCGGGCGTCGGCTCGTGCGCTTCGTGCAGTTCACCTACACCTCCGACGCCGAGCAGATTCAGTTCGCGCCGCCGCCCTTCTTCGGGAGCGAGCCGATGGTGCGCGCCGAGCTCCGCCGGCTGCTCGAGGCGAGGGCCCTGACGGCGCCCGACACCTTCCGCTTCGTCGCCGTACCGGGCGCGTGCCACACGCTGGCGCTCCAGCCGGCGCTCTACCAGGCCTTCCAGCGCGCAGGCTCGAGCTGGCAGCCCGTCGTGCCGGCGGTGCGGCCGAACCCCGAGCTGGTCTTCGACGGCGTCTCGTTGGTGGCCCTCATCCGGCAGGCGTCGCGGGGCAGCGGGCCGTTCGACGCGAGCTTCCCCAACCGCGCGCCGGACTGGGCCCTGGCCAGCACCCGCTGCGAGCTGCCGTGAGGCGCCGTCTTGATCCCACCGATTCAAGCAGCGGCGCTCATCCATCGATCCGTTCGAAGCCCGCTTGGCGCTTGGGTTTTCGTTGACGTCGCGGGCTGGGTGCCCCTACGAACCGCGCCGCCATGGCGGACCCCCTGTTCACCCCCGCGGAGCAGAAACGCTTCGACGAGCAGATCGCTGAGCTCCTCACCCATTACCCACCCGATCGAAAGAGCGCGGGCATGCTCCCGGCGCTGCGCATTCTGCAGACGATCAAGGGGTGGCTGCCGCCCGAGGGCATGAAGCTCGTCGCCGAGCGCCTCGAGACGACAGTGCCGCACTGCTACGAGGTGGCGACCTTCTACGTGATGTTCCACACCGAGAAGCCGGGCAAGTACGTCATCGACGTCTGCACGAACCTCTCGTGTGCGCTGCGGGGTGCCGAGGGGCTGCTCAAGTACATGGAAGGCAAGCTGGGCCAGACCGCCGGCACCCGCACCGAGAAGTACTTCCTGCGTGAGACCGAGTGCCTGGCGAGCTGCGGCACGGCGCCCTGCTTCCAGGTCAACGAGGACCACTACGAGAACCTCACCAAGGACAAGGTGGACCGCATCCTGGAGAAGTTGACATGAGCGTCCTCACCGAGAAGGTCATGACCCGCGACTGGGACAAGCCCGGTCAGAACACCCTCGCCGGGTACAAGCAGCGCGGTGGCTACGGCCAGCTCAAGCGCGTGCTCGACACGATGCAACCCGCGCAGGTCACCGACGAGGTGAAGAAGTCGAACCTGCGTGGCCGCGGCGGCGCCGGTTTTCCCACGGGGCTCAAGTGGAGCTTCGTGCCGTCGCTCGAGAAGAACACCAAGCCGCGCTACCTCGCCATCAACGCCGACGAGTCCGAGCCGGGCACCGCGAAGGACCGCTTCATCCTCGAGTACGACCCGCACCTGCTCCTCGAGGGCATCGCCATCGCCTGCTACGCGCTGGGCGCGCACGCCTGCTACATCTACGCGCGCGGCGAGTTCAAATACCCCTCGAGCGTGCTCGACAAGGCGATCGCCGAGGCCTACGCCGACGGCATCTTCGGCAAGAAGCTGATGGGGAAGGACTTCGAGCTCAACGTCTACCAGGTGCGCGGCGCGGGCGCGTACATCTGCGGTGAAGAGACGGCGCTGCTCGAGTCGCTCGAAGGCAAGAAGGGCTGGCCGCGCCTCAAGCCGCCCTTCCCCGCCGTCGTCGGCCTCTTCGGCTGCCCCACGGTGGTGAACAACGTCGAGACGATCGCCGCGCTGCCGCGCATCTTCGAGAAGGGCGCCGACTGGTTCGCGAAGCTGGGCGCCGCCAAGTCCGGCGGGACGCGGCTGGTCACCCTGTCGGGCTCGGTGCTGCGGCCCGGCACCTACGAAGTCGCGATGGACACGTCGCTGCGCGAGCTCATCTTCGACAAGGCCTACGGTCAGGGCCTGCCCGAGGGGCGCTCGGTGAAGGCCGTCATTCCCGGTGGCTCGTCGGCGCCGGTGCTGACCGCCGATGAGATCGACGTGAAGCTCGAGTTCGACGCCTTCAAGCCGCTGCAGTCGATGGCGGGCTCGGGCGGCGTCATCGTGATGGACGACCAGACGTGCGTGGTGCGCAGCCTCTGGCGCGTCGCGCGCTTCTACGCCGAAGAGTCGTGCGGCCAGTGCACGCCCTGCCGCGAAGGCCAGCCGTGGATGACGCGCATCCTCAGGAAGATCGAAGAGGGCCGCGGCGAGCTGAGCGATCTCGACACGCTCATGAACGTGGCGCAGGCCATCGCGCCGTGGCCGCCCATCGGCCTGGGCAACACCATCTGCGCGCTCGGCGACGCCGGCGCCCTGCCCGTGCAGTCGTTCGTGCAGAAGTTCCGCAGCGAGTTCGAGGAGCACATCACCCGCAAGGGGTGCCCGTACGGCGAGAAGCCCTGGGGCGCGTTTGGAGAGTTCCAGTGAACGCCGAGCTCGTTCTCTTCTGGCTGTTCGCCGTCGGCACCATCGGCTCGGCGGTGGGCGTCATCTTCGTGCGCAACCCGGTGGCGAGCGCGATGTCGCTGGTGGCGAGCTTCTTCTTCCTCGCCGGCATCTACGTGCTGCTCTGGGCGCACACCATCGCGGTGCTGCAGGTGCTCGTCTACGCGGGCGCCATCATGGTGCTCTTCCTCTTCGTCATCATGCTGCTGTCGCTGACCGACACCGGGCCCATCGCGCACGTGTCGCCGTCGCGCATCGCTGGCGCGCTGGCCACCGCCGGCCTGTTGGTGGCGCTGGTGATGGCGTTCCGCAAGCTGCCCTCGTCGGACACGGTCTCGTGGGCCAGCGACGCCGGGCAGCTGGCGACGTTCGGCACCATCAAGCAGCTGGGCGCGGTGCTGTACACCCAGTGGCTGTTCCCGTTCGAAGCGGTCTCGCTCCTGCTGCTCGTCGCCATCGTCGGCGCGGTGGTGGTGGCGAAGGCGCGCGTCTGAAGCACGAGTTTTTTCGGGGAGAACCGCGTCATGCCTGTCGTCCCAACGGTCAACTACCTCATCCTCGCGGCGGCGCTGTTCTGCGTCGGCATGCTCGGCGTGCTGATTCGCCGCAACGCGCTCGTCGTCTTCATGTGCATCGAGCTGATGCTCAACGCGGCCAACCTCACCTTCCTCGCGTTCGCGCGCGAGCGGGGTGACGTCACCGGCCACATCTCGCCCTTCTTCATCATCGCGGTGGCCGCGGCCGAGGCGGCGGTGGGCCTCGCCATCGTCATCTCGGTGTTCCGGAACCGGGGCACCGTGAACATCGAAGAGATTCAGTCGATGAAGCACTGACCGGAAAGCACGAGCGAACGTCATGCAGAAACTCGTCGAGTTCTTCCAGACGGCCCCGGTCGACCCGCAGGTGGCGGGTCAGATGCTGTGGCTCATCATCCTCCTGCCGATCATCGGCGCCTTCGTGTGCGGCGTGTTCGGCAAGATCATCGGCCGCGCCAACACGCACCTCGTCGCGGTGGGCGCGGTGTTCGGCAGCTTCCTCTTGTCGCTGATCGTCTTCTGGACCATCAACGACTACCGCGCGATGGCGATGACGCCCTTCGGGAGCGTCAACTACGCGGTGGGCTTCGACTACGGCACCTGGTTTTCGGCGGGCACCTTCAAGGTGACGTTCGGGCTGTTCGCCGACCACCTGTCGGGCTCGATGCTGCTCGTCATCACCGGCGTGGGCTTCCTCATCCACCTGTACTCGACCGAGTACATGAGCCACGACGACGGGTACTGGCGCTTCTTCGCGTACCTGAACCTCTTCGTGGCGGCGATGCTGACGCTGGTGCTCGGAGACTCGCTGCCCCTGCTGTTCGTCGGCTGGGAAGGCGTGGGCATGTGCAGCTACCTGCTCATCGGCTTCTGGTACACGGACCCGGCGAAGGCCTTCGCGGGCCGCAAGGCGTTCATCACCAACCGCATCGGCGACTTCGGCTTCCTCGTCGGCAGCTTCCTGCTGGTGCTGCTCCTCGAAGGCGCCACGAAGCTCCCGGCCGAGAACGCGACGAAGCTGGCGCGGCCGGGCCTCGAGGGCACCTCGGTGCTGGCGCGGCTCAACGACGGCATGAAGCAGAAGGGGCCGCTCGCAGTGCCGGTGCTGGAAGAGGGCTCGAAGGTGTTCGCGTCGATCCTCGACCAGCAGGTTCCGTCGGGCCCTCTCGAGGGCCACACCTTCGGCTGGTGGCTCACGGCCGCGCTGCTGCTGTTCCTGCTCGGCGCCGCCGGCAAGTCGGCGCAGATTCCGCTCTACGTCTGGCTGCCCGACGCCATGGCCGGCCCGACGCCCGTGTCGGCCCTCATCCACGCCGCCACCATGGTGACGTCGGGCATCTACCTGTTCTGCCGCATCAGCTGGCTGGCCGTGCTGTCGCCGTACGCGATGGCCACCATCGCCCTCATCGGCGGCGCCACCGCCCTCGTCGCGGCCCTCATCGCCTTCAGCCAGAAGGGCCTCAAGAAGGTGCTGGCGTACTCGACGGTGTCGCAGCTGGGCCTCATGTTCCTCGGCATCGGCGCCGGGGCGTTCTGGGCGGCGTTCCTCCACGTCGTCACCCACGCCTTCTTCAAGGCCTGCCTCTTCCTCGGCGCCGGCAGCGTGATGCACGGCAACGGAGACGAAGAGGACATCACCAAGCTGGGCAACCTCCGCAAGGAGATGCCCACCACCTGGGCCACCTTCCTCGTGGCGACGCTCGCCATCACCGGCATCGTGCCGCTGTCGGGCTTCTTCTCGAAGGACGCAATTCTGCACGCGGCGCACGTCAACTCGATTCCGAGCCTGTCGTGGGCGCTGTCGGCGGCGTGGATTCTGGGCGTCGTCACCGCCGGCTGCACGGCCTTCTACATGATGCGCATGTACTTCGTGGCCTTCGAGTACCCGCGCTCGGCCGAGGCGAAGACGCCGCACGCGCACGAGTCGAGCTGGCACATGACGCTGCCGCTGGTGGTGCTGGCGGTGCTGTCGGTCGTCGCCCTCGTGCACGGTCTGCCCATCATGAAGCCCGAGGGGCGCAACACGATTCAGACGCTGATGGAGAACTTCCTCGACCCGGTCTTCCGCACCACCAACGAGAACCTGGCCAGGACGGGCTTCGTGAAGATCGAGCCCGAGCTGCACGTGCCCTGGGGTGCCTACCTGCAGGCGTGGATCATCGCGCTCACCGGCGGCGGCCTGGCGTTCTTCCTCTACATGCGCGTCTTCCCGGCGCGGAAGGGCGAGCCGCTGCCCGGGCCGGTCGAGGCGCTGCGCACGGCCTCGTGGAACAAGTTCTACGTCGACGAGGTGTACCAGTTCGTCATCATCCGCCCGCTGTCGATGGTGGCCCGGGTGCTGTGGCGGGTGGTCGACTCGATCCTCATCGACGGAGTGGCGGTGAAGGGGACCGCCTGGGTGACGAAGCAGAGCGGCTCGGTGCTGCGCTACCTGCAGACGGGTGACGCGCAGGCCTACGCCGCCATCATGGCGCTCGGACTGGCGGGCGCCCTCGTTTGGATCCTCCAGAGGTACGCCCTGTGACGAGCGTCTTCGATTCCCGCATTCTGAACCTGGTCATCTTCTCGCCGCTCTTCTTCGCGGCGCTGCTCGTCTTCCTGCCGAAGACGGAGAAGGGGCAGATCCGCGCGCTCACCCTGGTGGGCATGCTGGTGAACCTCGTCACCTGCGCGTGGGCCTGGGTGCGCTTCATTCCCAACAGCCCGGTCGAGTTCCAGCTCGAGTACCGCATGCGGTGGATCGACGAGCTGGGCCTGAGCTACCACGTCGGCGTCGACGGGCTGGCGATGACGCTGGTGCTGCTGACGGGCATTCTGGGGCCGCTCGTGGTGCTGGCCTCGTGGACGTACATCGACGAGCGGGTGAAGGAGTTCCACCTCGCGCTGCTGGTGCTGCAGACGGCGATGCTGGGCGCGGTGTGCGCGCTCGACGTGCTGCTCTTCTACGTCTTCTTCGAGGCGATGCTGATTCCGATGTACCTGCTCATCGGCGTGTGGGGCGCCGAGGAGCGGCAGATGGCCGCCACCAAGTTCTTCCTCTACACGCTGGTGGGCTCGCTGCTGATGCTGGTGGCGCTGCTGGCGGCGTACTTCCTGGCGGCGCCGTCGGGCGCGCGCAGCTTCGACTACGCGACGCTCTACAACGGGCTGATGTCGCTCAACCGCGAGGTGGCGGCGTGCACGGCGGCGGGTGACTGCAGCAACGTGTCTCCGGGAGCGCTGGCGATGGTGCGCTGGGGCCCGCTCATGTTCCTCGCCTTCGCGCTCGCCTTCGCCATCAAGGTGCCGATGTTCCCGGTGCACACCTGGTTGCCCGACGCGCACGTGCAGGCGCCGGTGGCCGGCTCGATGATCCTCGCGGGCGTGATGCTCAAGATGGGCACCTTCGGCTTCTGGCGCTTCGCGGTGCCGCTCTTCCCCGTGGCCGCGCGGCAGTACCAGCTGCCCATCAGCATCCTGGCGGTCATCGGCATCGTCTACGGCGCGCTGATGTGCCTCGCCCAGAAGGACATCAAGAAGCTCATCGCGTACTCGTCGGTGAGCCACCTCGGGTACTGCATGCTGGGCATGTTCGCCTTCACCGGCGAGGGCGCCACCGGCAGCGCGTACCAGATGCTGAACCACGGCGTATCGACCGGAGCCCTCTTCCTCCTCTTCGGCTTCCTCTACGAGCGCCGCCACGCGCGCCTGATGGCCGACTACGGCGGCATCGCGAAGGTGATGCCCCTCTTCACCGCGTTCTTCCTCGTGGTGACGTTCTCGTCCATCGCGGTGCCGGGCACCAACGGCTTCGTGGGCGAGTTCCTGGTGCTGCTGGGCACCTTCAAGTCGAACCTGCCGCTGTGGCTCGCGGTGGCGGCGACGACGTGCGTGGTGCTGGGCGCGGCCTACATGCTGTGGATGGTGCAGAAGGTGTTCTTCGGCACGGTGACGCACCAGGAGAACCTGGGCCTGAAGGATCTGGGCGTGCGCGAGGTGCTGGCGGCGGTGCCGCTGTTGGCGCTCATCGCCGTCATGGGCCTGCGGCCGCAGCCGGTGCTCGACGTCATCAACCCGTCGACCCAGCGCTTCCTCGCGCGGGCGAACTACGCCTCGGGCGCTGCCGACCCGGGCACCGAGGACTCGGCGGTGCGCGTGCGCGTGCGCTCGCTGCCGCCGAAGGTGGCCGTCGCCGACGCGACGCCGCCCATGCCGACGCCGCGTTTCCTGCCCACGGGCCGAATTCTGCCCGGTGCCGCCGCCGCGGGGCTCAACCCGCAGGGGCCGTGACTTCTTTCGAAAAGGTGCTCCCGTGCTGAACACGCCCAACTTCACGCTCGCCGAGTTCATGACGGTGGTGCCCGCCGCGGTGCTCATCGTCGGCGCCATCGTGCTCATGCTGTCCGAGGTGTTCCTCTCGACGGCGAACCGCACCTACATGGCCGTCGTGGGCCTGGTGGCCTCGGCGGTGGCCGGCCTCTTCGCGCTCAACAACGCCTTCGAGCCCGCGCGGCTGGTGCTGCAGGGCTTCGCGGTGCTCGACCCGTTCTCGAGCTTCATGACGGTGATGGTGTGCCTCGGCACGGGCCTCGCCTGTCTGCTGGCGTCGGGCTTCCTCAAGCACCGCAACGCCGAGCGCGGAGAGTTCTACGCGCTGATGCTCTTCGCGGCGGCCGGCATGAGCCTGCTCGCGGCGTCGAACGAGTTCATCACCCTCTTCATCAACCTCGAGGTGCTGTCGGTCGCCACCTATGCGCTGACGGCCTTCTTGCGCCGCGGCCCGCGCCCGGCCGAGGCCGGCTTCAAGTACTTCATCCTCGGGGCGTTCGCGGCGGCGCTGCTGCTGTACGGGGCGGCGCTCCTGTACGGCGCCACCGGGACGACGCGGCTGTCGGACCTGGCGACGGCGCTGCCGGGCGCGATGGCCACGCGCTCGGGCCTCGTCTACGCGGGCTTCGGGCTGGTGCTGGCAGGCTTCGCCTTCAAGGTGGCGGCGGTGCCGTTCCACATGTGGACGCCGGACGTCTACGAGGGCGCGCCCACGCCGGTGACGGCCCTCATGAGCGTCGGCGTGAAGGCCGCGGCCTTCGTCGCGCTGGTGCGCACCTTCCTCGCGCTGACGCACGGGCTCGATCCGCAGGTGCCCTTCGCCCTGTTCTCGCTGCTTGCGCTGCTGACGATGGTGGCCGGCAACCTGCTGGCGATGCCGCAGCGGAACGTGAAGCGCATGCTGGCGTATTCCTCCATCGCGCACGCAGGCTACCTGCTGCTGGGCGTCACGGCCCTCTTCGTGCCCCCTTCGGCGAAGGCGGGTGACGCCGGGGGTGTGCTGGCAGCGACTCCGCTGCTGGCGGCGGGCGCCGTCAACGCGAGCGTCTACAAGGGCATTCTGTTCTACCTGCTCGGCTACACCGTCACGTCCATCGGGGCGTTCGGCACGCTGGCGGCCATCGAGCGCCGTGAAGACGAGACGCGCGGCAACACGTGGGACCTCGAGCGCCTCTCGGGGCTGGCCCAGCGTCAGCCGGGCTGGGCGGCGGCGATGGCGGCCTTCATGCTGTCACTCGCGGGCGTGCCGCCGACGGTGGGCTTCCTCGGCAAGCTGTTCCTCTTCAGCGCGGCCGTCGACGCGGGCCTCATCTGGTTGGCCGTCGTGGGCGTGCTCTCGAGCGTCGCGGGCACCTACTATTACCTGCGCGTCGTCGTTTACATGTTCATGCGGCCGGCTCCGGCCGACGCGCCCGCGCCGTTCCGTCACTGGACGACGGAGGTGGCGCTGGTGGCCTCGGCCATCGCGACGGTGGCGCTGGGCATCGTGCCCGGGCCGGTGGCCGAGTGGTTGTCGCGCGCGGGCATGGTGTTCGGGAACTGAGGCGTGCGAGCGACGCTGCTCGTCTCGCTCGACCCGAAAGAGCCGATCATCGCAGTTGAGCAGGTCGACGCGCAGTTGCATGTCGCGACTGCGACAAGCATCGAGCAGGTCGTCAGGGATCATCGACTGTCGGCTCTCAGAAATACGTCGAGGCCGTGACGGTGGCGCCCAGGCTGAAGCGCTGCGGCGCGTTCAGCGTCACGTACCAGTCTGCGAAGACGCGCGCCTGCAACGACACGGAGGACACCACGAACACCTCGAGGCCTGCGCCCGCGCCTGGGCCGGCCAGCACGTTGTCACCGAGCGCAGCCTGACGGGCCACGATGAGCCCTCCCAGGTGCAGCGACACGAAGGGCCGAACGCCCTCTTCGAGAAACAGGTACCGGACCCCGAGCTGGAGGCCGCTCGCAAACACCAGGCCTCGTCCGTCGGGCGTGTCGGCGCCGACGCGCACACTGGCCAAAGCGACCGGAACCCGACCGAACACCTCGAAGCCACTGTCGACGTACGAGGCGTATTCGAACAAGAGCGGAAACACCGTCTCGGGCACCGACGGGTCCTGCCCGACGACGCGCACCGCGCCGAGGCCCAGGCCCACGCCGCGATTGGCGAAGCTGGCCGCACCCGACGGTGATTCGGCGACCACGCTTCCTGAGAACAAGACGACGACGATCAACCCACGTGCGATCTGCATGTGACGCTCCTGGCGCCTCCAGGAGTGGAGGGCAGCCAGGGCGACACGACGTCTGAGCGCAGGCGCTTCGGAGACACGCCGTCATCGAACCTGACTCCCGAGCGCACACCCAGCGCCCGCGGCGGAGCGAGCTGAGCGAGAGACCGGCGGAGCGTCACGATGAGGCGCACGGTGTGAGTATCGGAGCCGCGATGCCGGTGGTTGCGTCACCGCCCCCGGCGAAGCCCGTCGCTCCAGAGGGCACGGCGGCAGCGCGAGGCACACCCAAGGGGGAACGCCACGGAGAACGTAGGCAGACAGGCCCGTGAGGGGTGACGCAGCGCGGGCGTTGACCTATGGGCCTGCGCGACATGATTCGCCTCGACTCCATCGGCGCGCAGCACGGCCGTCAGATTCTCTTCATCGGTGCCTCGGCGGCGCTCCACAAGGGCGAGAAGGTCGGCCTCGTGGGCCCGAACGGCTCCGGCAAGTCCACCCTCTTCCGCTACATCATGAAGGAAGAGACGCCTGACGAGGGCTCGGTGAGCATCGATCGCGGCGTCTCGATCGGCTACTTCCGGCAGGACGTCGGCGAGATGAGCGGCCGGCCGGTCATCGAAGAGACGATGGACGGCGCGGGCAACGTCTCGGAGGTCGCGCGTGAGCTCAAGCAGCTCGAGCACGACATGGCCGACCCGGACAAAGCCGACCAGCTCGACGCGCTCGTCACCCGCTTCGGCGAGGTGCAGGCCCGCTTCGACGAGCTGGGCGGCTACGCGCTCGAGGGCCGCGCCCGTGAGATCCTCGCGGGCCTGGGCTTCCGCCCATCGATGATCGACGGCGACGTGGGCGCGCTCTCGGGCGGCTGGAAGATGCGCGTCGCGCTCGCGCGCATTCTGTTGATGAAGCCCGACGCGATGCTGCTCGACGAGCCGTCGAACCACCTCGATCTCGAGTCGCTCATCTGGCTCGAGCAGTTCTTGAAACAGTACGACGGCGCGCTGCTCATGACGTCGCACGACCGCGAGTTCCTCAACCGGGTGTGCACGCGCATTCTCGAGATCGACGGCGGCGAGCTCACCTCGTACTCCGGCGACTACGAGTTCTACGTGCAGCAGAAGACGCTCGCCGAAGCGCAGCAGCAGGCCACCTTCGAGCGGCAGCAGGCCATGCTCAAGAAGGAGCTCGCCTTCATCGAGCGCTTCAAGGCCCGCGCCTCGCACGCCGCCCAGGTGCAGTCGCGCGTGAAGAAGCTCGAGAAGATCGAGCGCGTCGAGCCACCGCGCCGGGTCGAGAAGGTGCGCTTCGAGTTCAAGCCACCGCCGCGCAGCGGTGAAGACGTGGTGAAGCTCACGGGCGTCTCGAAGGCCTACGGCGATCTCGTCGTGTACAAGAACTTCGACTTCCTGCTGCGCCGGCGCGAGCGGTGGTGCGTGCTGGGCGTCAACGGCGCTGGACGTGCTCGATGGCCAGAAGACGGTGTGGCAGACCCTCGTCGACGCGTTCCCTCGGAGCAGCGAGGGCACGCTGCGCACGCTCGCCGGCTGCTTCGGCTTCCCCGGCGACGAGACCGAGAAGGTGGTGCGGGTGCTGTCGGGCAGAGAGAAGGCGCGGCTCGTGCTCGCCCTGATGCTGTTCGACCCGCCGAACTTCCTGGTGCTCGACGAGCCGACCAACCACCTCGACCTCGCGACCAAGGAGATGATGATCGACGCGCTCAAGGGCTTCGAAGGGAGCCTCCTGGTGGTGTCGCACGACCGGCACTTCCTGGCCGAGCTGACGAACCGCGTGCTCGAGCTGACGCCCGAGGGCCCGCACACGTTCGGTGGTGGATACACGGAGTACGTGAAGTCGACGGGCCGCGAAGCACCCGGCCTGCACGAAGCGTGACGGACGACACGCCGTCGCTCTCCGTCGCAGTCAACCGTCCTCAGGCGAAGCGACCTCTTCGAAGAAGTCGTACCGTGACGATCTCTTCCCGCATGCCGGTGCGCACGCGCGCGCCGATGCCGTCGGCGAAAGCGAAGGCGAGCTCCTGCGCCGCCGACGCTTCAGCCTCACATCCGGTACCCGCTGATCACACCGCACACGGAGCCGTCTCGGCCGCGAACGCTGCGTGTTCGCCTTCCCCCGTCGTCAGCGCCATCGGTGACGCCGCCCCAGCCTGCTGAACCCGCTTCCCAGCTCGGACGACTCGCCCGAGTCGTCCATCAAACCCGTCGTGCCTCGTCATGAAGGCAGGCGCCGTCGCCGGACGCCGCTGACCTTCACCTGCCACCTCGGCGCTCATCACCACCACCATCCACCACACCGGGTCGATGCGCGCGCCGGGCTGGGCGCGCCGGGCCGTGTACCCCGTGACGCCCCTCGACTCTCGCTGCGAAGCTCCACCATCTGCAGTTCCGATACCCAGTCGGGCTGTGATGAATGACGCTCTGCCCCACCGCTCGGAGTGCACGCATGAACGATCCCATCGAACTCGATTGGCTGGCGCGATGGGCGACGTGGGACGGCACCCGCACCGCGCTCATCGACACCACCCGGGAGCGCCGCTGGACGTTCGCCGACCTCTTCACCACGAGTTGCCGGCTGGCGCGCCTGTTGGCGGAACGGGGCGTTCGCCGGGGTGATCGTGTCGCGGTGCTCGCAGGAAACGACGTGGGCTTCGTGCCGCTGTTCTTCGCCGTCAGCCGGCTCGGTGCCGTCCTCGTTCCCGTCAACTTCCGCCTCGCGCCGCGCGAGATCGACCACGTGCTCTCGGACGCGGCCCCGGCCCTCTTCGTCGTCTCGAAGGCGTACGAGCCAGTCACTGCGCAGCTGGACCCGTCACACGCCTCCATCCCGCGGGTGCCGTTCGACGAGCTCGAGACGTTGGCAGCGGGCTTCGACGGCGGCCCAACGCCCTGGGACGCGCGCTTCGACGACCCGTGCATGGTGCTCTACACCTCGGGCACCACCGGAGCGCCCAAGGGCGCGGTCATCACCCACCAGATGGTCTTCTGGAACTCCGTCAGCACGGGCCTGGGGCTCGACCTCACCTCGACCGACGTCACCGTGAGCTTCCTGCCGTTCTTTCACGTCAGCGGCTGGCACGTGCTCAACACGCCGCTTCTCCATCGCGGCGCCACCATCGTCTTCGTCGACAAGTTCGAGCCTGGCCGGGTGCTCGAGCTCTGCGAACGTCACCGCGTCACGGTGCTCTTCGGCGTGCCCACGACGATGGACGCCATGGCCCGAGCGCCCTCGTTCGCGAGCACCGACCTGCGTTCGGTACGGTTCGCCATCGTCGGCGGTGAGCCCATGTCGCTCGAGCTCATCACCACGTGGCAGACGCGCGGCGTCGCCATTCGGCAGGGCTTTGGCATGACCGAAGTGGGCCCGAACTGCTTCTCGCTCGCCGCGAAGGAGTCGGTGCGGAAGATCGGCTCCATCGGGCGGCCGAACTTCTACGTCGACGCGAAGCTGGTTCGAGACGACGGCGCCGAGTGCGGCCTCGACGAGGTGGGAGAGCTGTTGCTGCGCGGCCCCGTGGTGACGCCCGGCTACTGGCGCAACGAGCGCGCGACCGCCGAGACGATTCGCGACGGCTGGTTCCACACCGGAGACCTGCTGCGCCGTGACGCCGAGGGTTTCTTCTTCGTCGCCGGCCGCAAGAAGGAGATGTTCATCAGCGGCGGCGAGAACGTGTACCCCGTCGAGATCGAGCGCGTGCTGTCGACGCACCCGAAGGTCCGTGAGGTGGCCGTCATCGGCGTCGCCGACCCGAAGTGGGGCGAGGTCGGTCGGGCGTTCGTCGCCCCGGTCGCAGGCACGTCGCTCTCCGAAGACGAGGTGCTCGCGTTCCTCTCGGGCAAGCTGGCCCGGTACAAGATCCCGAAGTCCGTCGTGGTGCGCGCCGAACTGCCGAAGAGTGACTCCGGCAAGATCCTCAAGCGCGCGCTCAAGGAGCTCCCATGAACTGGCTCGCGCTCGTCCTCACGGCACACCTCGGGCAGGTCGACGAGGCCGTGGCCGCTCGGTTCGCGAAGCTCGCGCTGGCCTGCGTGCACCGCGAGTACCCGAACAAGCTGGCGCACGTGCTGTCCAGCCCGGCCGACGCCAAGGTGCCCTCGAAGCTCACGCCTGCCTTCTACGGTTGCTACGACTGGCACTCGTCGGTGCATGGGCACTGGCTCCTCGCCCGCCTCGCGCGGACGTTCCCCGGGGCGCCGTTCGCCGCTGATGCGAAGCGCGCGCTCGACAAGAGCCTGACGGCGAAGAACCTCGCGGCCGAGGTGGCCTACGTCGAGGGCAAGGGACGCGTGAGCTTCGAGCGTCCGTATGGCCTGGCGTGGCTGCTCCAGCTCTCGCTCGAGCTGCGCGAGTGGGACGACCCGGATGCGAAGCGTTGGGCGAAGGCGTTGGAGCCGCTCGAGGCCGTGGCGGTGAAGCGCCTCATGGAGTGGCTGCCCAAGCTGTCGCGCCCCATCCGCGTCGGAGAGCACGACCAGACGGCCTTCGCGTTCGGCCTGGCGCTCGACTGGGCACGCGGCGCTGGCCATCGCGAGCTCGAGGCGCTGCTCACCGAGCGCGCCCAGACGTACTACTCGAACGACGTGTCCTGCCCGCTCGCCTACGAGCCCGGCGGTCAGGACTTCTTGTCTCCCTGCCTCGCGGAGGCCGACTTGATGCGGCGGCTGCTGCCAAAGCCGCGCTTCGCGGCGTGGCTCTCCACCTTTCTTCCAGGCTTCGGTGATTCGAAGTCACTCGAGCCAGAGCGGGTGACCGACCGCTCGGACCCGAAGCTCGCGCACCTCGATGGCCTCAACCTCTCGCGCGCGTGGATGCTCGAAGGGATTCGGGCCGGCCTCCCAGATGACGATGCCCGACGGGCGATGATCGAGACGGCAGCACAGACACACCGCGCCGCAGGCCTCGAGGCGGTCACCGGCGAGCACTACGAGGGCGGGCACTGGCTCGGGAGCTTCGCGACGTACCTCGTCACGGCGCGCGGGCTGAGGTGACAGGGCTCGGAGCGAATACAGATGAAGGAGTCGAGCGTCGGTGTGGCGGACGCGACGACGTTCGCCGAGGACCGGGCCGACCACCTCGTCGCTACCGCCGCCCCGCGAGCGCCTGACGCAGCTTCGCGCCGATGGGGTTGCCGTCGAGCACGAGCTGCGACACGCGCTTGAGGTTCGGCGACTGCACGAGGGCCTCTCCGCCGGTGACGCCGATGCCGTTGGCGTGCAGCCAGAGTCGCTCGACGGTCTCGAGGCCCAGCGACTGCGCCAGGGCCGCGGCGCCGTCGGAGCCCAGGCGGTTCTGCCCGAGTGACAGCCGCTCCAGCTTCCGGAAGCGCACGTCGGCCAGCTCGGCCGCTCCGTCGGGCCCCAGCTCGTTCCCATC
Source organism: Myxococcaceae bacterium (assembly GCA_025459425.1). Classification (GTDB taxonomy): domain Bacteria; phylum Myxococcota; class Myxococcia; order Myxococcales; family Myxococcaceae; genus Xiheimicrobium. The sequence goes on from JALOQF010000198.1 coordinate 17,204, forward strand.
GAGGGACAACCGCTCGAGTCCCGCGAACCATCGGGTGCGCGCCAGCGCTCGCAGCCCGACCGCCGAGACGCGATCACGCGTCACCGCCAACTCGACGAGCGACGGGAAGGCGTGCGGCCCGTCTCGCGCGAGCAGCGCCATGCCATCGTCTCCCAGCGCCTGGCCGTGGAACCCGAGACTCGTCAGCCCCCGCAGCCGCCGCGTCCCCAGCAACGTCGACAACCCTTCGAGGTTCAGCGCTGGCCGGAGTTCATGTGACGCCGAAAATTCGAGCGCGCGCAGGCGGGACACCCAGGGCAGCGTCAGCACCCGCGCCACGTCGAGCCGCTGCCGCGTCATGAAGACGAGCTGCCGAACGGGCTCGCGCCGGAGCGTCTCGTCGGCGTCGAACAACGACGAGACGTCGAGCACCGTCAACGCATCGAGGAAGCCGCGCGCGAACGAGGCGCGCACCGCATCCGACGCCAGCCGGCCCAGCCACCGAGCGCCATGTTCGGACAACAGGCTCACCTCACGGGCCTCGAGCTCGAGGCGACGCGCGTCGACCAGTCCGCCCCGCGCCAGCTCGGTCTGCACCGCGATGAGCTCACCGCGTGCGTCTCCGCGCTCGAGCAACCAGTCGGCATAGACCTGCCGCGGCGCTTCGTCGTCCGGCGCTTCCAACACGGCCTCGAGGAGCTCGGCGGGGTCGTTCGAGCGTGCAGCCCGCTGAAACGGCACCAGGCGCCGGTCGTCACGCGCGCGTCTCGCCCACGCCTCGGCACGCACCACGTTCGCCACCGGGTTCCACGCGTCCCACGACTCCAGGTCGCTGAAGGCACGAGCCGGCGTCACGCCCTGGGTCCGCCCGGCGCCGAGGCCGACCACCACCCCGTCGGCCGTGACGACCGCGAGCGCCACCGTCGTCCACTGGCGGGCGTCTTCGACGTCACCGCCGGTCATCACCGCGAAGCCCTCGGTTGCCGAGAGCGCGTGCTCCGCGACGAGCCTCACCTGCGCCACCGAGAGCCGCCGCGCCGTTCGCCGGCCATGGACGACGTCGAGCCGCTCGGCGACCCAGCGCTCGAGCTCGGACGACCAGACGAGGGCGCGCCCCGGCACGGCTCAGCGCACCAGCACCGCGACGGGGTCGGCAGTGAGCGCCGGCACAGGCAGCTCCAGCGTCGCGCGCTCGAACTGCGCCTCGCCCCACTCGACGTCGCCTGTCGACGGCCTGACCCGAATCACGAGGACCGTGTACCCCAGGACCGCGCATCGCAGGGAGTCGAGGCGCACCAGAACGGTGTGGCGCCGCGAGCGCGCGGTGTGTCCACGGCCACCGACGAGCTGCGGGCCGGGCGAGGCCATGAGGCGAGGCGATGACCGCGGGGCGGGAACGAGCTGCCCCACCGGCGCCCGGGCCTGGCGTGCGAGGTGAAGGGCGCGCCACGCGTCATGGCGTGAAGAACCCTGCGTTCACCCCCGGAGCCACCCTGCCCTGACTGGCGCGGATGGCAGAGCGCGACACGAGCTGGAACGTCTGCCGCAAACCCGACGCCGTGGCATCGCGCTGCACGTGGACGCACCCGGGTGGAATGCCCATGGCCGCGGCGATGAGGCCGAAGTCGACGTCCTTCCCCACGCCGACGAAGGCCAGGGTGAAGAGCTCACTGGCGAGCAGGTCTTTCGACAGCTTCGCGCAGTCCCGGCTCGTGCGGCTCGAGCCCACGTCCTCACCGTCGGTCAGCACGACGACGACGGAGCGTGTCGGGGTGCCACCATCACGCAGCCGCTGCGCGTAGGCCACGTTCGCCGTCAGCGCATCGCACCAGGTGTCGTACAGCCTCGTCGCGCCACCGGCGCGGTACGAGCGCGCGTCGAGCCGGGTGGCGTCGTCGACGGGCACGTACGCATGCACCACCCGTTGCTCGTTGTTGAAGGTCCACAGCGCCAGCAGCACCGAGTCCTTCTCCTTCGCGCCGCCGAAGGCGTCGAGCAGCGCGTTCTGGCCATCACGTACGGCCTGCTCGAGGCCGCGGTCGGCGATGGAGCCGCTCGCGTCAACGAGCAACGTCACCAGCGTCACGTCGCTGGCGGTGATCTCCTCGAGGGCTTTTCCCGCAGCGCCCGCGAGCACGATGGGCCCGAGGTGGCCCGTCACCAGGCTCGACGTCTGCGCCGACAAGACACCGGTGGCCACGGCGCTCGCGAGGGACTTCGTCACGTCATCATCGTCTTTGGACATGGGGCTTCCTTCGCGGCGACGAAGCCGCGTGGTGTGGGGTTCACGTCAGGGGAACGGCGAGGGAGGACCTGCGCGCTTCAGATCACGACCGGGTCGGTCGTCTTGACCACCTTCATGCCGGCCTTCTTCCACTGCGCGAGCGCCTCGTCGGCGATGCGGGGGAAGTCGAGGTGCGCCGGCAGCGGGTTGAGCGGCGGCGCGGGCACGGGGCTCATCGCGTCTTCGAGGATCCAGATCTTCTGCGCGAGGGCCGGGTCGTGCTGCAGCACGTGCTGCTGAATGTCGTTGAGCGTCGACAACACGCAGTGGCTCTTCGCCTGGCCGAACACGTAGACGCGGTCGTGCTCCATCAGCATCTTGAAGAACGGCGTGTTGAACGAGCCGACGACCTGCCCCGACAGCTCGGTCACCTCGGGCGACAGCACCGAGTAGTTCTCGGTCATGGCGTGCGTGCCCTTCGTCTCGAAGTGCGTCTGGTGCTTGCGCGCGGCGGCGTGGAAGAGCGAGGCCTCCATCATCGCGGGTACCAGCGCGTGCGACAGGCCACCGAGGAGCGTGTGGTACGGCCACACCGTCAGCACGTACTTGCCCGTCGCCTCGAGCTTCTTCACGTACTCGAGCGACTCGCGCGGGTGCGCGACGGCCGTCCATTTTCCGGCGCGCACCTCTTCGTGGAAGATCGGCGTCATGGGCGCAGGGTGCTGGCCCTTCGCGTCGACCCACCACGCCGGGTGGAAGATCTGGAACATGCGGTGCGTGTCGAGCGAGAAGAAGAGCGACGTCACCTTGTCGAGGTTCCGGTAGAGCCACTCGACGGTGCG
>JALOQF010000543.1 GCA_025459425.1 Myxococcaceae bacterium
CCGCGGAGCCGCCGCCCGTGCCACCCGCGGAGCCGCCGCCCGTGCCACCCGCGGAGCCGCCACCCGTGCCACCCGCGGAGCCGCCGCCCGTGCCACCCGCGGTCGCCCCCGCGTCAGGTGTTGGGAGTTGCCCGCACGCTTGCGCGAGAAGCACCACGACCATCGCTGCAGTTCGAAATCTCACGAACGCCCCTCCCATGCCGCAGCGTACGGGACGGGCGTCGTGCGTCAGCACGGAATCGTCGACCGGCCGTCTGCCCCGCGTTTCACCCCACGCCTCCCATTGCACACGGCCCACGGCTCCGGTGTAGGGTCTTCGTCACCCTGTCGTTTCCTCAAAGGATCCACCATGCCTCGCATCGGTAAACCCGCTCCAAAGACGACGAACCGCACGACCGCTCCCAAGGCGACCGAGAAGGCGACGACGGCCAAGGCCACCACGAAGGCGACCGGCTCGAAGGCCACCGACAAGATCGAGTTCCCGCGCGCCAACTGGAAGGATCCCGTCAAGCTGAACGAGACGATCAACCGCGCGAAGGACCGCCTGGGCCTCAACGAGCACCCGCGTGGCCGGTACGCGAAGCCCGAGGGGGCGACTCCGCGGCCTCCCGTGGTGGCGCGGTACGGCGTCATTCGCCCGCCCGTCGACGGGGGTGACACCAGGCCTCCACGCCCGCCGGTGGTCGCCCGCTACGGCGTGATTCGTCCGCCCGTCGATGGTGGCGGCACGCCTCCAAAGCCGCCCGTGGTGGCGCGCTATGGGGTCATTCGCCCGCCGGTCATCGACGATGGCTCGACCCCGCCGCGTCCGCCGGTGGTGGCGCGGTACGGCGTGATTCGCCCGCCCGTCGACACCGACCCGCCGCGTCCTCCGGTGGTCGCGCGCTACGGCGTCATTCGCCCGAGGCCCGGCGTCGAGACCGAGCCCCGGCCCAGCACCGGCCGCACCCGTCGCGGCTCGGTCGAGTAACGCGCAGCGCCCGGGCCCCCGCGCATGACGAAGCCTGAGAAGCCGCGGACGCCCCGCCGTCGCGGAGCGCCCGAGGCCAAGCCCGAGCCGTCGACGCCGAAGAAGCCAGACTTCGCCTACGCCGAACGCCTGAAGGACTACCGGCGCACGGCGTACGCCGTCTGGGAGATCACCCTCAAGTGTAACCTGGGTTGCACCCACTGCGGTTCGCGCGCGGGTGACAAGCGCGAAGACGAGCTGTCCACGGCCGAAGCCCTCGACCTCGTGCAGCAGCTCGCCGACGCTGGCATCACCGAGGTCTCGCTCATCGGCGGAGAGGCCTTCCTCCGCCCCGACTGGCTCGAGATCACCCGCGCCATCGCCGACGCGGGCATGATCCCCACGATGGTGACGGGCGGCTACGGCATCAGCCTGGCCACCGCCCAGAAGATGCGCGACGCCGGCATGGCCCAGGTGTCGATCTCGCTCGACGGGCTCGAGAAGACGCACGACACGCTGCGCGGCAAGCCCGGCTCGTTCTTCCAGGCGCTGCAGACGGCGAAGAACTTCCGCGCTGCGGGGCTCGAGTTCGGCTGCAACTCGCAGATCAACCGCCGCTCCGCGCCCGAGTTGCCCCGCCTCTACGAAGTGATCCGCGACGCCGGGGCCAACGGCTGGCAGTTCTCGCTCACCGTGCCCATGGGCAACGCGGCCGACCGGCCCGAGCTGCTCATTCAGCCGGTCGAATTGCTCGAGCTGTTCCCGGTGCTGGCGCGCGTCACCTGGCGCGCCAACCGCGAGGGCGTGCGCGTCATCCCCGGCAACGACATCGGCTTCTTCGGGCCGTACGAAGAGATCCTGCGCGAGGAGCAGTTTCGCCTCGGTGCCTTCTGGCAGGGCTGTCAGGCGGGCCTGGGCTCGCTCGGCATCGAGGCCGACGGGAAGATCAAGGGCTGCCCGTCGCTCCCGTCAGACAGCTACGTCGGCGGCAACGTGCGCGACCTGCCGCTCCAGGAGATCCTCAAGGCGAAAGAGCTCACCTTCAACCTCGAGGTCGGCGGCACCACCGAGGGCACGAAGCCGCTGTGGGGCTTCTGCAAGACCTGCGACTACGCCGACCTCTGCCGCGGCGGCTGCACCTGGACCGCGCACGTCTTCTTCGACAAGCCCGGCAACAACCCGCACTGCCACCACCGGGCCCTCACCATGCAGTCCCGTGGCCTGCGCGAGCGCGTCGAGCTGAAAGAGAAGGCCTCGGGCCTGCCCTTCGACAACGGCGTGTACGAGCTCAAGGTCGAGGCCCTCGACGCGCCGTGGCCCGAGAACGATCCGCTCCGCTTCACGGCCGACAAGGTCGTCTGGCCCGAGAGCTGGAACGAGTGGCCGACGTTCTGAGTGAACCCGCAGCACCACCCGGAGGGGACCCGCCATGCAGGAATACCTACTCAAAGTGAACGACTCGGCCGCGAAGGACGTCGCCGAGTGGCTGATGCTCGCGAAGGCGCCCTCGCACGTGCGCCTCGCCACGCTCGCGCCGCTGTCGAACTATGGCTACCCCTCGGGGGCCGACGCCGCGGTGCTGAAGATCACCGTGCACGGCGTGGTCACCGGCCAGGCCGGCGGTGACGAGGCGCCCCACGACTTCGTGCCGTGGCAGAACGTCGCGTACCTGTCGGACGGCTCGGGCCTCGCGAAGGAGATGGCTGGCGCGAAGAAGTAGCGCCCCTTCTCGGCGAGCGGCGCGCATTTTGACTCGACGCGCCGCCTCCGACGCGACAAAGACAGGGCATGTCGCCTGTCGTCATCATTGGCATCGTCATCGCCGTCATCGTCGTGGTCGCCCTGGTGGCCACGCGCCGCGCCTCCGTGTCGGGCGGGGCTCCCAAGGCGCTCGCCGCCAGCACCTGGACCGTCACCGAGGTGACGAAAGAGACGCCCACCACGGTGTCCTTCGGCGTCGACGCCTCGATGGACTTCCAGGCCGGCCAGTTCGTGTTGCTGCGGCCCAACCCGGCGTTGCCGTGGCGCGCGTACTCGTTCAGCCGCGCGCCGGGCCAGCCGCTGCGCCTCACCGTGCGCCGCGTCGAGAACGGCAAGGTGTCGACGCACCTCACCACGCAGCTCATGAGCGGCGACAAGCTCGAGGTGAAGGGGCCGTACGGCCAGTTCGTGCTCCCCGCCATCGTCACCCGCGGCCTCTTCATCGCGGGTGGCTCGGGCATCACGCCGTTCTTGTCCTGGCTCCACACGCTCGACGGCCGCGGCTGGCCGTTCGCCATCACCCTCATCGTCGGCAACCGCAACGCGTCGGAGCAGATCCTCAAAAGCGAGCTCGACGCGCTCCAGGCGAAGTCGGGTGGCAAGCTCACCTGCGTCCACGTCACCGACGACGTCGAGGGGCCGCTGACGAAGGAGCTCCTCACGAAGCTCGTCGGCCCGCTCGAGGCGCCTTCCTTCATGGCCATGTGCGGCCCGCAGCCGATGATGGACAACGCGCGCGAGGTGGTGACGGCGAAGTTCCCCGGCATCACCGTGCTGGAGGAGAAGTTCAGCGCCTCGGTCGACGCGGTGGGTGACGGGCCGGGCATCACCCTCGAGCTGGCGCAGGACGGAAAGGTGAAGCCCTTCGAGGTGAAGCCCGGAGAACACGTGCTCGCTGCCGCCCGACGCGCCGGGTACGAGCTGCCCTCGGGCTGCGAGATG
>JALOQF010000199.1 GCA_025459425.1 Myxococcaceae bacterium
AGGCGATGGAGCAGGAAGACGAGGAGCAGCTCACCTCGACCGGTCAAGTGCTGGGCACGCCGCAGTACATGCCGCCCGAGCAGGCCGGCGGCGAGAAGGTCGACCAGCGCGGCGACCTCTACTCGCTCACCGGCGTCTTCTATTACTGCCTCACCGGCCACTCGCCCTTCGGCGCGAACACGGTGCGCAAGGCGCTCCAGGCCTCGCTCACCCAGAAGCCCGCCGTCATCGCGACCCATCGCAAGGGTGCGCCGGTACCCGACGCCATCGATCGCTTCTGCCAGAAGGGCCTCGAGCCGGAGCAGGACGACCGGTTTCAGTCGTCCGAGGCCTTCGTCGAGGCGCTCCACGCCGCGCTCGCGGGAGCCTCGGACACGGTGCTCGACGCGACCCCCGAGCACGTCGCCGACGCCGCGAAGGAGTCGGGCTCGGGCTCGTCGAGCGCCTCGCGCCGCTCCGGTGGCAGCTCGCGCACCGGGAGCCGCAACGCCGTCAAGTCGGTGGCGTCGGTGAACAAGCCGAAGGGCAGCAGCGCGTCGAAGCTCGAGCCACCACCCACCCGGCCGGCCACGCCCGTGGCCTCACCGCAGCCGAGCGCTGGCGTGCCGATGGGCCTCGTCGCCGGCATCGCGGCTGCGTTGGTGCTGGTGATCGTCGTGGCCATCACCATCAAGTCGATGCGGGCCCCCGCCGCGTCCGAGCCCGCGCCGACGGTCGCCCGCCAGCCTGCGGCGCCCCCCCCACCTCCACCGACGCCGACGCCACAGGCGCCTCCATCGGTCACCGTCTCGCTCGCGACCACCCCGCCCGGAGCCGAGGTGCTCGAGGGCCGCGTCACCATCGGCACCACGCCGCTGTCACTCACCTGGCCCCGGGGCGAGAAGCGCACCTACACGTTCGCGTTGGCTGGCCATCAACCGCTCGAGAAGACGCTCAAGCCCGAGGCCGACGAGACGTTCACCTTCGCGCTGGAGCCGGCGCGCAAGCCCACCTCGGCGCCGCCCAAGCCACCTTCGGTCAAGGCCCCGCCCAAACCGCCGGCTGACGACATCAGCGCCTTCGAATGAGCCGGGTCAGGGCGGGTCGAACCTGACACCAAGAGCATCAAACTCATGATTTCATGAGTCTTTTCATTTGGAACGCGCGGGTGGGTTCCCGCGTTGGACTCGTCGGGTATGGTGCCCGCAGCCGTCGAGAACCGAGTCCATGACTACCGCGTTGGCCACCCAGACTGCCTTCAAGGAAAAGACGCCCGAGCCGCACTTCGGCGTCGAGTTGCCCGACGCGAGCAGCGCGATTCTGCAGGCGCGCATCAAGGATCTGCAGCTCCACCTCAAGGGCACGCCGCTCGAGCGCTTCATCGGGCAGCTCTATGAGGAGCTCGAGGCGAAGGGCTTGTCGCTGCGCCCGCAGTGCTACTTGTCGGACCAGTGGGGCTGCCCATCGGGCGTGCCGGTCATCGGCATTCCGTTCTACCTCGCCGATCCGAAGCTGACGCTCATCGAGGACAAGCTGGGGAGCGGCGCCGAGACCGAGCGCGAGATCATGATGTACCTGCGCCACGAGGCCGGGCACGCGTTCAACTACGCCTACAGGCTCTACGAGACGGACGAGTGGCGGAAGCTGTTCGGCGACTACGGCAAGCCCTACCTCGAGACGTACAAGCCGCGCCCCTTCAGCCGGAAGTACGTGCTGCACATCTCGGGCTGGTACGCGCAGAAGCACCCCGACGAGGACTTCGCCGAGACGTTCGCGGTCTTCGTCACGCCGAACTCGCGGTGGGCCGAGCGCTACAAGGGCTGGGGCGCGCTCACGAAGCTGCAGTACGTCGAGTCGCTGGTGGCCCGCATCGGCCGCACGCCCGCGCCCGTCACGCTCGACGAGCGCGACGTCGACGTGGGCGAGATGGAAGAGACCGTGCTCGACCACTACCGCCAGCGGCAGCTCGCCGAGAAGATCGACCTGCAGATCGGCGAGGCGCTCGACCAGGATCTCATCGCGCTCTTCGAGGCGCCGGGCGTCGCCGAGGTGCGCGCCGACACCCTCATTCGTGCGCAGCGCCAGGAGCTGCTCGCCGCCGTCACCCAGTACTCGGGCGTGAGCCGCGCGGTCGTCGTCTCGGTGCTCGATCACCTCAGCGATCGCACGACCCGGCTCGACCTCACCGTGAAGCGCGACAAGGCGCACGAGTACACGACGCGCCTCACCTCGCTCGTCACCGCGCTGGCGATGAACTACCTCTACACCGATCGCTTCTTCGACACGGATTGAGGCGAGGGGCGCTAGAGTGTCGCGCGAATGGCCTCGAACGTTCCGCCGCTGAAGGTGGCGGTGTTGCACTACCAGCCCTCGACGGACCCGATGGATCCCGTCGTGGGGCACATCTGTGACGCTTTCACCGCACTCGGCCACACGCCGGTCACCATCGCGGTGCACGAGTCGGTGTCTCCCCTGCTCAAGGCCATCGAAGAGTCGAAGGCCGATCTCGTCTTCAACGTCTGCGAGACCTTCGCCGACGACTACCGCCTCGAGGTGAACGTCGCGGCGCTGATGGAGATGGCGCGCATTCGCTTCACCGGCTCGGGCACCGCCGGGCTGTTGCTGGCGCAGGACAAGATCCTCACCAAGCAGCTGCTCGAGTACCACGAGGTGCCGACGCCGAACTTCCTCACCTTCGACGGCGACACCTTCGAGGCGTTCGGGCGCATGGCCTTCCCGCTGATCGTCAAGCCCGCGAAGTCGGACGCGTCGCTGGGCATCGGCACGCACTCGGTCGTGAAGGACTGGGACGAGCTCACGCGGCGGGTGCGCGACATTCGCAAGACGCTCAACGACGAGTCCCTCGCCGAGGAGTTCATCGACGGGCGCGAGGTCTACGTGGGCGTCATCGGCACGCCCACCAAGCCCGAGATTCTGCCCATCGTCGAGCTCGACTGGGGCAAGTGGGACCCGACGAAGCCGAAGGTGAGCGACCGCGAGGTGAAGTTCGGCGCGCACACCGACGACAGCCCGTTCCTCGAGATCGCGAAGAACATCAGCCCCGAGCTGCAGGCCCGCATCGAGCGGAGCGCGCTGCTGGCCTTCCGGGCGCTCAAGATTCGCGACTACGCGCGCGTCGACCTGCGCATCTCGGACAAGGGCGACGCCTACGTGCTCGAGGTGAACCCGAACCCGTACCTCGAGAAGGAGAGCGAGCTGGCGATGGCGGCGGAGCAGCGCGGCCTGTCGTACACGCAACTCATCGGGCGCATCGTCGAGTCGGCGGCCAGCCGCTATGGGCTCAAGGTGCGCGGCGAGAAGACGACGACGGGCGAGACGCCGCAGGCGAGCGCCGCGGTGGCCTGAGCCGAAGTCGGCGAACGGGGGATCAAGCTGTAGCGGGCCGTAGCGGACCGGTGAATGACTTGATCCGCTGCCGGACCGCGCTCAGGATTCAGGGGTACCGAAGCCCGTCAAGGAGAGAAGCCATGTTCAGCCGTCGTTTCCTGCGCCTCGTCGCCCTCACCACCGTCACCACCGTCGCCTCGACGGGCTGCATGCTCTCGCGCGCCGTCGATCGTGCCTTCCTCGGCCTCACCGTTCGCCGCCCCGCGTACGAGGCGCGCAAGACGACGGGCATCTTCCTCTTGCCCCTCACCTTCGCCATCGACGTCGCGACCTTCCCGATTCAGGCGCTGCTCGTGGTGATCCTCGGCGACAACTTCCCCTTCAAGGAAGACAACACCGCCAGCATCATGTACGCGATGAACGAGCACCCGCAGCTCAAGCAGCTCCCAGACGCGCAGCGCGCGGTGGCGATGCGGGAATTCGAGCAGCTGATTCGTTCGGGCCAGCTCGACCGCAACTCGACGCTCGCGCTCACCGAAGACGGCCACTGGGTCGTCGTGCGCGTGAGCGACGAAGGCCGCGAGCAGCTCCTCGCCCGCGCGCAGACGCCCGTCGAGCCAGCGCAGGCCGTCTGCAGCCGCTGACTGGCCGTCTTGCGGTGACTCCAACGCCCTCCCCGGCCAGGCCGCGGAGGGCGTCGTTGCGTTTGGGGCCCCGGGTGACCTGGGCATTGAGGGGACCCGTTACGTCACGTCGCGGTCGCTCCCGCGCTCGGGAGCACGAGCGCGAGCGGCCTCTGAGCCTGAGCAACTCGAAGTCGAGCGGGTAGGCCCGCCTGCCGGGGAAGCGGACGCGGCCGATGTCGCCCCGACGCTCGGGCGGAGGCGGCGGTGGCCCCGCTCGAGCGGGTGGTGGAACGGCGCGCAACGAGGGACCGCGCACTCGCCGACCTGCCTGCGCACGCGCCTCGACCCACGTTCACGCCCGTGCGAACTCGTCAGCGGTCCGACGACACGAATGGGGTGGAAGACCCACTCACCCGTCGAGCACCTTCGAGACCGCGTCGACGATCTCTTTCTCCGAGGGGAAACCGCCGAGGCCCTTCTTGCTGACGACCTGGCCGTCGACCGCGACCTCGAAGATGCCGCCCGAGCCCTTGATCAACGTGGCCTCGAGCTCGAGTTCTTCCTTCAGCGCGGCTGCCGCCCGGGCAGCCCGAGGCGCATAGCCTCACGCCGTGCAGTACGTGATGGTGACGGTTTTCATACCCACAAGTCGTAACCAAGCCGTGCCACCAGCGCCAGCACGACCCCGAGCACCACCCGGCGGACGAGCCGGTCGCCCCCCTGTACCGCGAGCTGCGCGCCCACGATCCCCCCGAGAAACTGGCCGACCGCCATCGGGAGCGACACCTTCCACAGCACCAGGCCCCGCCCCACGAAGAGCAACATCGCCGCCAGGTTCGAGGCGAAGTTCACCACCTTCGCCGTCGCGCTCGCCTGCTGGAGCGTGAGCTGGAGCACCGTGACGAAGCCGATGATGAGGAAGGTGCCGGTGCCAGGGCCGAAGAAGCCGTCGTAGGCACCGAGCACGGCCGAGAGCAGCAACGCCTTCTCGGTGGCTCGCGCGACCGGCGGAGCTCCCGGCCGCTGCTCCCCCGGCCGAACGAACGCGACCACCACGCCTGCGATCACGAGCAACACCAGCACCAACGGGCGCAGCACCGCGGGCTCGATCAGCAGCAGCAGCCCCGCCCCCGCGAGCGAGCCCACGAAGCCCGCAGGGAACAACCACTTCGCCCGACGGCCGTCGATCAGCCGCGCGCGGGCAAAACGCCAGAGCGCCGCGCCGGAGCCGAAGACGGCAGCTCCTTTGTTCGTCCCGAAGACGAAGTGCGGCGGCAGCCCCGCGGTGAGCAGCGACGGCACCATGAGCAGGCCGCCACCTCCGGCGATGGCGTCGATGAGGCCCGCGACGAACGCGACCCCCGTGAGCGCCGCGATCGTCGTGAGGGGAAGATCGTCGATCACGAGCAACTCCACCCGAGAGCGCGCGCCGTGCCGCGGTTCATGCCCTCATTGATGACGACCGCATCTGGCGTCACCCATTCTCTCTTGACGAGCTTCGGCAGGCCGGACGAGCGCGTCAGGCGCGGGCTGGGAGGCGTGCCCGTGCCGCGAGCATGCGGGCCGCGCGACGCTCGAGCGAAGCGTTCGCAGCGACGGTGCCTCCTCCTGGAAGGTTCCTCGAGCGCTGGAGCACGAGGGGCCCAGAGGTGCGCACGGTGAAACACCCACACCGCGGCACCTTCCACGAGGGAACGTTCCCCCTCACCATGGGCCTCGAAGGCCTGCGGATGGCGCCGCGCGAAACGAGCGGGGAGCCGACCCCCTGTCGAGCGCTGCCGAGTGGGGCTGACGGGCTTCGCTGCCGTGCCGTGGCCCGGGCGACGGGGAGCCGTGCACTCGGCAATCGAGCCGAACGAACAGCGGCCCGGCGGCACCGGGCCGCTCCACACGAGTGCAGCAGCCCCGAGCAATCGCCCCCGACGCCGCGCGCGCTTGCCTCTGCCAGACACGGAGCCGTGGGCGCTCAGCCCAGCGACTTCACGTAGGTGTCGACGTCGAGCAGCGCGTCCCACTCGGCGGCGCTGGCGGGCTCGATCTCGATCAGCCAGCCGCCCGCGTAGGGCGCCTCGTTCACGAGCGCAGGGTTCGCCACCACCGCGTCGTTCACCTTCGCCACCTTGCCCGACAACGGCGCGTACAGCTCGGACACCGCCTTGGTGGACTCGATGACACCGAACTGCGCGCCCGCCTTCACCTCGGTGCCGACCTTCGGCAGCTCGACGTAGACGACCGAGCCGAGCGCGTCTTGCGCGTGCCAGGTGACGCCGACCTGAATGGTGGCTCCGCCCTTCTTCGCCCACTCGTGGTCCTTCGTGTACTTGAGATCCTTCGGGTATTCGCCGTTCGCCATGATGTGGGCTCCTTTCGAACTCGGAACTGGTGAGGGGTTCAGCCGCGCACGTGGAAGGGGGTCTTGACGACCTTCGCCGCGACCGGGCGGCCGCGAATGTCGACGTGAAAGGTGCTGCCTTCGGCGGCGAGCGCGGTGGGCACGTAGCCGATGCCGATGGCCTTCTTGACGGTGGGGCCCATCGTTCCGCTGGTGACCTCGCCGACCTTCTGGCCGTCCTTCAGGATGGCGTAGTGCGAGCGCGGCACGCCGGGCTCGGTCAGCTCGAAGCCGACCAGCTTCCGGGTGACGCCAGCCGCCTTCTGCTTCACCAGCACGTCCTTCCCGATGAACTCGGGCTTGTCGAGCTTGACGATCCACCCCAGGCCCGCCTCGAGCGGCGTGTGCGTGTCGTCGATGTCGTTGCCGTAGAGCGCGTACTTCATCTCGGTGCGCAGCGAGTCGCGCGCGCCCAGGCCCGCGGGCACCACGCCGTCGCCCTGCCCCGCGTCGAGGAGCGCGAACCACAGCGCCTCGGCCTTCGCGGGCGGGCAGTACAGCTCGAAGCCATCTTCGCCGGTGTAGCCGGTGCGCGAGATGATGCAGTCGACGCCAGCGACCTGCCCGGTGGTGAAGCGATAGGTGCCGATGGGCGAGAGCTCCTTCGGGCAGAGCTTCTGGACCAGGCCGAACGCCTTCGGTCCCTGCACGGCGATCTGCGCGAAGTCGTCCGACCGATCGACCGGCGTCACGCCCTTCGCGTTCGCCTTCATCCACGCGAAGTCCTTCTCGCGGTTGGCGGCGTTGACGCAGATGAAGATGTGCTCCGGCGAGAAGCGGTAGGCGACGATGTCGTCGACGAAGCCGCCCTCGGGGTTGAGGAGGCCGGAGTAGATCGCCTGGCCATCGGCGATACGCGCCAGGTCGTTGGTGATGAGCCGGTTCGCCGCCTCGAGGGCGCCCGGGCCCTTGAACTCGACCTCGCCCATGTGGCTGACGTCGAAGAGGCCGGCCTTCGTGCGCACCGCCTCGTGCTCGGCGATGAGGCCGGCGTACTGCACGGGGAGTTCCCAACCGGCGAAGTCGACGAGCCGGCCACCGAGCTTCTTGTGGGCCGCGTTCAGCGGAGTCAGACGAGGCATGCGCGGCCTTTGAACCCGTGAAACCGGTCAAGTCAACGGCGACGACACGCCCACACAAGCCACGTTCACGGGAGCCATTCGGGCCCGGGCGTGCATCGTCACGCGGCATCTGGCAGAGACAGGCCCGTGAAGATCCGCAACCGCCTGAACCCGTCCAAGCCGTGCTTCAGCTTCGAGTTCTTTCCGCCGAAGACCCCCGAGGGCGAAAAGCAGCTGTGGGAGACGCTGGACGATCTGCGCTCGCTCGAGCCGGGCTTCGTCAGCGTGACCTATGGCGCAGGCGGGTCGACCCGCGATCGCACCATCGAGCTCGTCACGCACATCAAGGAGCGCACCGGCATCGAGCCGATGGCCCACCTCACCTGCGTGGGCCACACGAAGGCCGAGATCTCGGACGTGCTCTCGCGGCTGGCGAAGGCGCGCATCGAGAACGTGCTGGCCCTGCGGGGCGACCCACCGAAGGGGCAGACCACGTTCCAGCGCACCGAGGGCGGCTTCGGCTACGCCAACGAGCTGGTCGAGTTCATTCGCGAGCAGGACCTGGGCTTCTGCGTCGGCGGCGCGGGCTACCCGGAAGGTCACGTCGAGACGTCGTCGCGCGAGGCCGACCTCCAGCACCTGAAGCTGAAGGTGGACGCGGGCGCCGAGTTCATCGTCTCGCAGCTCTTCTTCGACAACGCGTTCTATTTCGACTTCGTCGAGCGCGCGCGGCGGGCGGGCATCAACGTGCCCATCGTGCCGGGCATCATGCCCATCACCAACGTCGAGCAGGTGAACCGCTTCGTGCGCATGTGCGGCGCGACGGTGCCGATGCGGCTCCAGCTCGAGCTCGAGAAGGTGAAGGACGACCCGACGGCGGTGATGCAGCTGGGCGTGGCGCACGCGACGGTGCAGTGCCTCGAGCTGCTCCAGCGCGGCGTGCCGGGCATTCACTTCTACACGCTGAACCGCAGCCCGGCGGCGCGGATGATCGTCTCGGCCCTGCGCGCGCGCAGCTGACGAGCTCCGTCGAGGCCTCGACCGTGGAGCATGACTCCACCTGAAGTCTCGACATGAAGACGGGTCAGTTCACCCTCGACGAGACGCTGCTGAGACGGGTGAGCCGCGACTCAACGCCGGGCCTTCGCCGCGACGACCGTGTTGTGCATCAGCATCGCAATGGTCATCGGCCCGACGCCACCGGGAACGGGCGTGATCCACGCCGCCCGCTCCTTCGCGGCGTCGAAGTCGACGTCTCCCGAGAGCTTGCCGTCGGCGCCGCGGTTCATGCCCACGTCGATGACGATCGCCCCGGGCTTCACCCAGTCTCCCTTGACGAGCTTCGACACGCCGACCGCCGCGACGACGACGTCCGCCCGCTGCACCTCGGCCGCCACGTCGCTCTTCGAGTGGCAGACGATGACGGTCGCGCTCGCGTTGAGCAGCAGCATCGCCATCGGGCGCCCCACGATGGTCGAGCGGCCGATCACCACGCAGCGCTTGCCCGTCACGTCGTAGCGGATCTCCTGCAGCATGCGCATGCAGCCCGCGGGCGTGCATGGCACCAGGCCCGGCCGCCCCTGGAAGAGCAGCCCGGCGTTGGTGGCGTGGAAGCCGTCGACGTCCTTGGAAGGCTCGATCGCCGCCAGCACCGCGTTCGCGTCGAGGTGCTTCGGGAGCGGCAACTGCACGAGAATGCCATCGACGAGCGGGTCAGCGTTGAGCCGCGCCACCACGGCGAGGAGCTCGCCCTGCGTCATCGTCGCCGGGAAGTGGTGGTGCCACGAGCCGAAGCCGAGCTCCTTCGCGGTCTTCTCCTTCGACGTCACGTACACCTGTGAGGCCGGGTCGTCGCCGACGCGCACCACCGCGATGCCGGGTGGCCGCCCGTACCGGGCCGTCAGCGCCGCGGCCTCCTGCTTCACCTCGTCACGAACCTTCGCGGCGAGCGCCTTCCCGTCGATGAGCTGGGCCGTCATGGGACTGTCGCCTACGCGCTCGCGCCCGCCCCTTCAAGACATGACCGACCGTTGACACAGGCGCTGACCGGCTTTGTCAGAACGACCCCATGTACCTGTGGGTGAAGACCCTGCACGTGGTGGCGGTCATCAGCTGGATGGCCGGCCTCCTCTACATCTTCCGTCTCTTCGTCTACCACGCGATGGAGACCGAGCCGGTGGTGCGCGAGCGCTTCCAGGTGATGGAGCGCCGCCTGCTCAACGCCATCACCACGCCCGCTGGCGTCGTCACCGTCGCCACCGGCCTCGGGATGATCGCGCTCAACCCCGACTGGCTGAAGATGCCGTGGCTGCACGTGAAGTTCACGCTCGTGCTGGGCCTCATCGCCTCGAACGCCTTCGCCATCGTCGCACGCAAGCGGCTCATCACGACCCCGACGCGGTGGAAGCACCAGTTCTTCCGCGTCATGAACGAGGTCCCCACGCTGCTCATGGTGGTGATCGTCGCGATGGTGATCCTGAAGCCGATGCTGTGGAAGGGCTGACGACTATTCCCCGACCGCTTCGCATCGCGCTGACACGCAGCGCGCGGTCCACGTCACCGGCAGACAGCTGCCCGACAAGCTGCAGCGACACATCGCGCAGAACGTGGTGACCCGCGACTCGAGGTCCTGGGCGTACGCCTCGAGTTCGGACTTCAGGACCGCCTTGCGCCCGCACGGACTGCCGAAGCCGATGCAATTCTGGGTGTAGGGAACGAGCTCGCAGTCGGCGTCGCTCGAGCAACCGGTCGCCGAGGCCACGCGCCGGGCTTCCTCGGCACACCAGAAGTCCCCAATCGGTGGGTACGTCAGAAACGAAAAGCTGCACGCGCCGCCGTCGTTCGACGCGCCACGATCGTTCGACACGACCACGGTCGACGACGGCTGGGGGTCGAGGCTCGAGGCTGGCCCCACGCCGCAGGCGACACCGAAGCACGCCACGCACCACGCACTCGCGCGCATGCGCACAAGGCTATGCGCTCACACGAACACGGTCGAGGAGCCCCCTCATGCGATCGGTCATGTCGGGCGGCTCGCCATAGCGCCACGTCGCATGCGGCGGCATCGACATGAGGATCGACTCGGTGCGCCCGTTCGATTGCAACCCGAAGTGCGTGCCGCGGTCCCACACGAGGTTGAACTCGACGTAGCGGCCCCGCCGGTGCAACTGCCAGGCGCGCTCGGCCTCGGTGAAGGGCTGATCCTTCCGTCGGTGGACGAGGGGCACGTAGGCCTTCAGGAACGCCTGCGCCACCGACCGGGTGAAGCCGAAGCATCGCTCGAAGTCGCCACCGAACGGGTGTGACTCGTTCAGGTCGTCGAAGAAGAGCCCGCCCAGGCCGCGGCGCTCCTGCCGGTGTTTGAGGGTGAAGTACGTGTCGCAGTCGGCCTTCAGCTTCTCGTGCATCGCCGCGCCGCCGTGGGGCTCGCAGGTCTCACGGCACACCTGGTGCCAGTGCTGCTCGTCCTCGACTTCGTGGAAGTACGGCGTGAGGTCGAACCCACCGCCGAACCACCAGGCCGAGCCATCTTCGGTGCGGAAGCTGCGCACGTTGAGGTGCGAGGTCGGCACGTTGGGGTTCTTCGGGTGCATCACGAGCGAGACGCCGACGGCCCGAAACGGCTTGCCAGCCAGGTGCGGGTTGCGCTGCGTCGCCGACGGCGGCAGCGCCTTGCCACGCACGTCCGACAGCGCCACCCCGCCCCGCTCGAACACCTCGCCGCCCTCGAGGATGCAGGTCGTCCCGCCGCCCTCGAGCGTGCCGCCGGGCTCCTTCGTCCACACGTCGCGCACGAAGGCCCGCCCGTCGACGTCGCCCAGGGTGTTGACGATGGTGTCGAGGATCTTCTCGAACTCCGGCTTCAGCTCACGCATGACTCACCTCAGGGGTCGGGACGCGGACGAGCCGCGCGATGGCGGCGGCGAAGGCATCGCTCGCGTTGAGACACGGCACCACCGTCAGCTCGCCGCCGAGCTCGTGGAAGTTTTCCTTCATCTGCTTCCCCAGCTCTTCGAGCGTCTCGAGGCAGTCGGCGACGAAGCCCGGCGTGACGATGGCGACCTTCGTCAAGCCCTTCTCGGCGAGCGCCGCCACGGCCTCGTCGGTGAAGGGCTGAATCCAGGGGTCCTTCCCGAAGCGCGACTGGAACGCGGTGCTGACGTCGTCGAGGCCCAGGCGAGCCGCGATGAGCCGCGTCGTGGCGAAGCACTGCGCGCGGTAGCAGTGCGCGTTCTTCGCGCCGAGGCTCCCGCAGCACCCGTGCGTCAGACAGTGCCCCGTGCCGTCTTCCCGGCGCACCTGCCGCTCCGGCAGCCCGTGGTAGCTGAACAGCACGTGCTGCACGTCCTTCGGGAGTGACGTGCGCAGGTGATCGGTCATCGCCGACAGAAAGCCCTCGTCGTCGAAGAACGGCGGCACGAAGCGGAGCGACGGAATGCGCGGGTGCCCCCGGTAATGGGCCAACACCGCTTCGCGCACCGAGCCCGTCGTCGCGCTGGCCTCGTGCGGGAACAGGGGCACGATGATGACGTCACGAATGCGCAGCGCATCCACCCGCTCGAGCGCCGCCTTCAGCGACGGGTTGCCGTAGCGCATCGCCAGGAGCACCTCGGCGTCCGGCACCAGCGCCTGCACCAACCTCTGGAGGCCCACGCTGTGCACGAGGAGCGGCGAGCCCCCGGGCGTCCACACCGACTCGTACAGCGGCGCCACCTTGGGCGCGCGAAACGGCAGGATGATGAGGTTCACCAGCGCGGCGCGGGCGACGGGGTTGAGGTCGACGACGCGCGGATCGTTGAGGAACTCGCGGTAGTAGCGCCGAATGGCCTCGGGCGTCGGCGCGTCGGGCGTGCCGAGGTTGACGAGCACGACGGCACGGCGGGGACCCGGGAGCTGCGGCAGGTGCGTCACGTCGGGTCCTTGCGCCGCATGGTCACGGCTTGAAGAGGTAGCCACGCCCACGCAGCGTGACGAGGTGCTTCGGCGTCTCGGGGTTCTCTTCGAAGAGCCGCCGCAGCCGCATGATGAAGTTGTCGACGGTGCGATCGGTTGGGAACGCGTCCATGCCCCACACCTCTTCGAGGATGTCGGCGCGCGAGAGCGCCTCGTCGGGCCGGTTGGCGAAGAGCTGCATGAGGCGCAGCTCCTTGTCCGAGAGCGAGATGAGGCCTTCGCTGGTCTGCGCCTGGCCCGTGTCGAAGCGAACCCAGTACGCGCCCATCGACAGCCGCGTGTCCTTCATCGGCCCCGGAGAGGCCCGCCGCAGCGCCGCGCGGACGCGGGCCAGCAGCTCCTGCACGTCGAACGGCTTGGGCAGGTAGTCGTCGGCGCCGCAGTCGAGCCCGCGCACCCTCGAGGCCACGTCGCCGCGGGCCGTCAACATCACCAGCGGCTGCCGAATGCCCTTCTCGCGCGCCGTGCGAATGAGCGTGAAGCCGTCTCCGCCAGGCAGCATCGCGTCGACCAGCGCGAGCTCGTACTTGCCCTCGACCAGCTTCGCCTGCCCCTGCGGAAAGTCGTGCGCCTCGCTCACCTCGTAGCCCGCGTGGGCCAGGTTGAGCGTCACCAGATCGCGCACGAGCGCGTCGTCTTCCACCACCAGCACGCGCTCAGCCATGGGCCACCTCGCCCACCGGCAGCGTGACCGTGAACACCGCGCCCCGGCCGGGGCCCTCGCTGCGCGCGGTGAGATCGCCCTTCATGCGTTTGGCGAGCTGGCGCGAGATGAACAGGCCCAGGCCGCTCCCGTGCGTCATGCCCTCGTGCGTGTGGCGCTTGAAGGGATCGAACAGGCGCTCGGCCTCTTCGTTGGGAAAGCCGT
>JALOQF010000200.1 GCA_025459425.1 Myxococcaceae bacterium
CGTTCACGCCGAGCGCCGCGTCGGGCTGGTCGTCTACCGGTTCGTCATGCGCTTTGCCCGTTCACGCGAGCCGCGTCGGGCCTCTCGTCGACCGGTTCGTCACGCGCTGAGCGCATTCACGCCGAGCGCCACGTCGGGCTGTTCGTCGACCGGTTCGTCACGCGCTGAACTCGTTCACGCCGAGCGCCACGTCGCGCTGTTCGTCGACCGGTTCGTCACGCGCTTTGCCCGTTCACGCCTCGCGCTGCGTCGTGCCTCTCGCGACCGGTTCGTCACGCGCTGAGCGCGTTCACGCCGAGCGCCCTGCTACAAAGGCCCGGTGCAGCTCGCGATTCCTCACGCCCCACGGCCGGTGAAGCTGCGCCAGGTTCCCGGTGCCGTTCGGCGGGTGGGTCTGGTCGCGCTCCTCGCGCTCCTGGGCGTCACCACCCTCACGGCCGTCGCCTGGGGCGCCACCCGGTGGCTCACCGATGATGCGCGGTTCCTCCGCGAGGCGGCGCTCGTCGACGGCACCGTGGTGACGGTCGAGCCCGATCGCGGGCGCGCCCGCACGCAGGTCCAGGTCATCTACCGGTTCGAGGAGCGGCAACACACCGCCTCGGTGGCGATGGACTCGGAGCGCGCACGGGGCGTCGGTAAGGGAGCGCGCCTCGAGCTCCTCGTGGCGAAGGCCGCACCGGACCAGCCCCGCGAGAAGGGCACGACCGAAGCGGGCGCGACCTCGGGGCCGATGCTCGGCGTGGTGCTGGCGATCGCGCTCCTCGCCGCCGTGCTCGTGGTCGCCCGCGAGCTGCGGCGGGCCATGCGCCGCGAGGTCGAGCCACTGAGAACTGGCCTGCTCGTCTGGCTCACGCCCAACACCGAACTCGACGACCGGCCGGGAGAACGCTCGTTCCCTGCGTACTTCTATCGAGACGACCGCCGCCACGACGTCACGGCCCGCTTCAATGGTTCGAGGAAGCCGGTACGAAACGGAGCCAGGCTGCTCGCCGCCGTCGCCCCCCGCGAGCCCACGTGGGTGCGCGTCGTCGATGAAGAGGTGGCGCAAGCGCTCGGCTGGTACCGGTAGGCACCCGACGACGCAGCAAGCCGCGCAGGTCTGGGGCGCAGCGAGCTGGGCGAGCCGCAGGCCGCGCTCATCCAGGCGGCGGAGCGCATCGTCTCGGTCGCCGTGCCCGACGCTCTGGACGCGCGGGTCGACGGCGTCGAACAGGCGTCTGGCCTGGCTCAACTGCAGCGCCGATGACCGAGCGCATCGCGGTCGAGCGGCGAGGCGATTCCCCGGGCGAAGGCGTTGCTCGACGCGGCACACGACGCCCGCTGGTGCGTTCGCGGCCGGTGAGCGCGAGGACCCGCCCGCTGGAGACAGGATGAAGGTCGGGTGGGCATTCGGAGAAGAACGCCGGCGTTCTGCACGTTCACTCTGCGCTAGACCGAGAACATCGTGTCGCCCGGGGAGTAGGTCGGGTCGGGCAAGCGGAGAAGAACGCCGGCGTTCCGTACGGTCACCCGGCGGTTGACCGAGAACATCGTGTCGCCCGGGAAGTACCCGACGCGCCCGAAGGCGACGGTGAGGGGAGCTCGCCGGCCGCCGCGAGTGGACCGCAACGGTGACGGCGCGGGGACGGTGGGCCCCATCGGCACTGACGACGGGGGGCAGGTGGGCCTCGGCGAGCGCAACGACGTCGCCGTCACTTCGGTCGTTTCGTCTTCCGAACCTTCGGGCTCTGGGTCGGCAGGGCCTCGTCGAGGGCCGTCTCCATCGCCGAGCTCATGCCGAGCGTGCGCGTCTCTTCCCGCGGCACCCACCGCCACTCGACATACCCCCCGGGCGGTGTCTTGAGCCGCGGCGGCAAGGCGACGGGGAACACGCGCAGCACGAGATCCCGGTGGGTGAGGGTGCGCTCGAGCACCAACATCTCGGGGCCGATGGTCGCGCGTTTGCCGAACAACTCCCGCAGGCTCGCGTACGCGTTCTCGCCGGCCGCGAGCGGGAGCGCGGGCAGCTCCCACAGACCTCCGAAGAGCCCCCGCTCGGCGCGACGCGCGAGCAACACGTTGCCGTCCCTCGCGCTCAGCGCCACCGCCAGCTCGAGGCGTTTGCGCGGCGCCTGCTTTCTCGGCGGGGGCAGCTCGCCCTGGCGACCGCTCGCCTGCGCCCTGCACGACGCGCGCACCGGGCACAGCAGGCAGGTGGGAGACGAGGGCGTGCAGACGGTGGCGCCCAGCTCCATCAGGGACTGGTTGAAGTCACCCGGCCGCTCGCCCTTCACCAACTCGGTCGCCAGCGCCCACAGCAGCGCCTCGCGGGCTTTGTCTCCGGGAGCCCCTTCGATCTCGAACAACCGCGACAACACCCGGGCCACGTTGCCGTCCACCAGCGGCGCCTCGCGGCCAAAGGCGATCGAGGCCACGGCGCCAGCGGTGTAGCGCCCGAAGCCGGGCAGGGCGCGCAGGCCATCGACGTCGTCTGGCAAACGGCCTGCGTGCCGCTCGACCAACACACGGGCGGCGGCGTGCAGGTTGCGCGCGCGCGTGTAGTACCCAAGGCCGCGCCACACCCCGAGCACGTCTTCGACGCTCGCGTCGGCCAGCGCCCCCACCGTCGGAAACCGCGCGAGGAAGCGCTCGAAATACGGAATGACCCGGTCGACCTGGGTCTGCTGCAGCATCACCTCACTGATCCAGATCGCGTACGGATCGCTCGTTCTCCGCCAGGGCAGGTCGCGGCGCGTCCGATCGAACCAGCGCAGCAGCCCTTCGCGCAGACGGGGTCGGGCTTCGGTCGCGAGCTGCAGGCGGTCTTCGGGCGAAGGAGCTCCCACGGGCTGTGGGGACTTCCCAGAACGCCGCGGCGCCGACAAGAGCGATGCGCGGCGGGAAGCCGCGGGTTACTCGGGCCCGATGTTGTCGACGGTCCTCGCGCTCACGCTCAACGCCGCACCCTCTGCCGTGCCGGCAGCCCCCGTCGATCTCACGGCGTGGAACCGGCGGCGGCTCTCGACCAACCGGGCCGCCATGTTCGTGCTCGGCGGGTGGGCCGTGGGCAACATCGCGGTCGGCGCCGTCGGTTTCGGGCTCGAGCGCGACGAGCGGCTGCGCTGGCTGCACCTGGGCAACGCCACGTGGAACCTCGTGAACCTCGGCCTCGCGCTGGCGGGCCTCATCGGTGATTGGGGCAAGGATCCCGCAGCGTTCGACGCGAGGCAGAGCCTCGACGCCAGCAACACCCAGGAGAAGATTCTGCTCTTCAACGCAGGCCTCGACGTGGCCTACATCGCCGCTGGCGCGTTCCTCTGGCAGCGCGGCGAAGGCACGCTCGATGCCCGGCTCGTCGGGTTCGGCCAGGCCCTGCTGATACAGGGCGGGTTCCTGCTCGTGTTCGACACGGTGCTGGCTGTCCTCAACGGGCGGCTGACGAACGAGCTGATGCTGGGCGTCGACGTGACGCCGACCGGCGCGATGGGCGCGCGTGTGGGCTGGAGGTGGTGAGTGGAACGTGGTTCTCTGCCAGCCGTGCCGTTTCGAGCGCTCTGCGTCGCGTTGCTTGTCCTCTCGGGGTGTCGGACCGCCATCGATGGGCCCTGCTGCCCGCGAGGAACCGACGGCCGCTGCGTCGAGCTGCCGGTGACCACCACCAACCGCCGGATCATTCAGCTCGCGTCGCCGGAGTGTGATCAGCAGGTGTGCGTGAGCGAGCCTGCCGCGAGCGACGGCGGCGTGCTGTCGGGGTACTGCTCGGTCCCCTGCGACGCCATGGGAGAGTGCCCCACGGGCTCGATGGGCGCGCTGCGCTGCGACACGAATGTCCCCGCGTCCGACGGAGGGACTCTGTCGATCTGCGTCCGCGCGACCGCCGCGAGCCGCTGAGCGGGCGCGTCACCGGGGGTGAGACAGCCGCCGGTAGTCCTTGAGGTGCCGGAGGGCGGCGATCCGCTCGCCCTTCTTCTCGTAGACGCGGGCAAGGTTGAAGTAGGCGTCGAGGCACGAGGGGTCGAGCCGCAGGGCCTCCTGGTAGCGCGCGATCGCCTCGTCGAGCCGGCCCTGGTCATCGAGCACCACCGCCAGATTGAACGTCGCCGTCGCGTCCTCGGGCCGGGCGACCAGCGCAGCGACGTAGTGGGCTTCGGCCTCTCGCAGGTGCCCGCGCTGATGCAGCAGGCGACCGAGGTTCACGTGCGCGTCGGCGTGCATGGGGTTCGCGCCCAGCGCCTCACGGTACGAGGCGAGCGCCGCGGCGGGCGCCTCCTGCTCCTCGGCCACCGCCCGCGCGAAGAGGGCATCGGCGTCGCGCTGCGCCGGTGCCTCGAGGCACCCAGTCGCCCGCGCGGTGGGTTGCAGGTCGAGCAGCGCCTGGCCCGTCTCGGCGTTCCAGCGCGACGCACCGACTTTAGCGACGAGCTCGGCGCCTTCCTGCTGCACGGCGACGGACGAGAGCGGGAGCCCACCGTCGAGCCTGGCGCGCACCTCGGCCAGCGCCTGACGCACCCGCAGACGAGACACGCGCCGCTCGAGCAGCCCCTTGGCCGTCCGCAGCAGCACGAGATCCTGGAAGGTGAAGCGCTCTGGCGCCGAGCCCCAGACGAGCTCGACCAACACCTGCGCCGAGGCCGGGTTGCCACCCACCAGTGGAACCACCTCGGCGAAAGAGAACGTCTGCTTCATGACACCCCTCGTAGCAGGCAGGGCTGACATTCATGGAACCCATCGAAACAACGAAGGTTTCTTCGCTGGGTTTCGCCAGAACCGGCGGGTAGGCTGATGGACGATCTCATGAGCAACGACAACAAGCCGCTCCGAGGGTTGGCGCCGGGGCCGGACGCGCAACGGCACCAGGAGACGCTGCTCAAGCCACTGACCGACGACTCGCAGATCACCGGCGACGAAGAGACGATTCGCCCGCAGCGACCGAGCGCCGAGCTGCTCGCCGCCATCGCAGACCGCGACCCGGTCATCGGCACCCAGGTGTCGGGCTACGTGGTGAAGGGCCGCCTCGGTGCTGGCGGCATGGGCATCGTCTACGAGGGCGAGCAGCCGGTGATCGGCAAGCGCGTCGCCATCAAGGTGCTGCGGCCCGAGGTCGCCGACAACCCCGACGTCGTGCAGCGGCTGGTCGCCGAGGCGCGCGCCGTCAATCAGGTGGGCCACCGGGGCATCATCGACGTCTTCGGCTTCGGCCAGCTCCCCGACGGGCGGCAGTGCATCGTGATGGAGTACCTCGAGGGCGACTCGCTCGAGGCGGTGGTGAACGCGATGAAGGCGGAGCGGCGCCTGCTGCCCCTCTCAGACACCCTCGTCATCCTCGACGAGCTCCTCTCGGCGCTGGCGGCGGCGCACTCGGCGGGTGTCATTCACCGCGACCTCAAGCCCTCGAACATCTTCCTCTGCAAGCAGCGCGACGGAACGCAGTACGTGAAGGTGCTCGACTTCGGCATCGCGAAGCTCGGGGTGCTCGGCGCGACGCCGCAGACGAACGCCAGCCTGATGGTGGGCACGCCCGCGTACATGGCGCCCGAGCAGGCGCGCGGTGGAATGGTCTCGGCCGCGCTCGATCTGTACGCCGTCGGCTGCATCGCCTTCGAGCTCCTCACCGGCCAGCAGCCCTTCGCGGCGAACTCGGTCGTCGAGATGATCATGAAGCACCAGGACGAGAAGCCGGTCCGTCCGTCCGAGAAGGTGCTGTCGTTGCCCGACGTGCTCGACGACTGGGTGCTGAAGCTGCTCGAGAAGAAGCCCGAGCACCGCTTCGCGTCGGCCGACGAGGCGCGCAAGGTGCTGAGCCCCGTGAAGAAGGAGCTCACGCGCTCGAGCGCCCGCATGCCCGAGCTGGGGCCGAGCGTGGCGCTGAGCCCGTCGATGCACCTCGAGGCGGTGAAGGTGACCGGCCTCAGCCCCAGCCTCGTGACGCCCGTGGTGACCAAGCCGCAGGCCCCGGTGGTGAACACGCCGGCGCAGGTGGCGATGACGCAAGAGACGCCGTCCCTCGAGGCCGACGAGGCGCTCCCCGCGGGGGCTCAGTCGAAGACCGGTCTCTACGTGGTGGCGGCGCTCGCGGTGCTCGGGCTGGTCGGTGGTGGCGCGGTGCTGTTGAGCGGTGGCTCGAACGATCCGGTCGAGGTGGTCGCGCCCACGCCAGCGCCTGCGCCCGTCGCCGAGGCAAAGCCAGTCGCGCCGCCTGCTGCGCCGCAACCAGTCGTGGCCCCTCCGCCGCCAGTCGAGGCCAGGCCCACGGAAGCGGCTCCCGTCGAAGCGAAGCCCACCGAAGCGCCTCCCGTCGAAGCGCGCCCGGTCGAGCCGCCGAAGCCCGTCGAGCCACCCAGACCCGTCGAGGCGCGCCCGGTCGAGCCGCCGAAGCCCGCCGAGCCTCCGAAGACCGTCGAGGCACGCCCCCCTCCGCCCGTTCCGTCCCAGCCGAAGCCCCCAGCCGAGGCCGCGCCGAAGAAGAGCCCCAACGCAGCCCGCCTGGCGCGCATCAAGAAGCTCGAGCCGCGCCTCAAAGAAGCGGACGACACGCTCAACCTGAAGATGCTCCGGATCCTCAAGGACAAGCTGTCGTCCGATGCGCCGCTGTCGACGGACGAGCTGACGACGATCGACATCAAGCTGAACGAGATCGAAGAATCCCTGTAACGAGAGGCCGACATGGTGCTGACGGCGGTGGTGGCGGTGTCGCTGATGGCGGCACCCGAGACGTGGGTGGTCGTGAGCCGGCGGACGGGCACGACGGGCCCCAAGAGCCTCGAGGTCGCGGGGGCGGTGGCGAAGGCGCTCACCAGCGCTGGCGTGCCCTCGACGCTGACGCCCGAAGATCTGTCGAGCTGCGGCGCCAAGAAGGCGTGCCTCGTCGAGAAGGGCAAGGCGAAGGGCGTGCCGGCGATGGTGCTCGTCGACGTCGGCGTGGTGCTGGGCGAGGGGGTGGCGAAGCTCGAGGCCATCTCGGTCGACGAGTTCGGAAAGAAGATCGCCGTCGCGGACGCTGAAGCGAAGGCCGACGCCATTGGTGGAGCGCTGGTCGCGAAGGTGCCCACGCTCGTGGGGCCGCTCAAGGAGGTGCTCGGCATCAAGGACGCGCCCGCCGCGGTGACGAAGGTCGAGCCCCCGAAGGAGGAGCCGAAGAAGGGGCCTCCGCCCGCCGAGAAGGTCGCGTCCGCCGACCCGCTGCCGCCGCCGCCGCCTCCTCCTGCGCTCGACGTGTCCAGCAGCGCGGCCCCGTCGGAGGGTGGCTTCTTCACCACCTCTCGCGTCATCGGTCTGTCGGCGGCGGGCGTCGGGGTGGGGGTCGCTGTGGTGGGCGCCGTCTTCCTCTCGCAGGCCGCGGCCGCGAGCCGCACCATCGACCAGCTGTGCCCGGTCCGAACGGGGTGCCCGAACGCCGAGGCCGTCGCCACGTGGGAGCGCGGGCGCACCGCGCAGAACACCGGCGTGGCGCTGCTCGTCGGGGGTGGCCTCGCGGCGGTCAGCGGGCTGGTGCTGTTCCTGCTGAACCCGGGAGCCCCCGCCGAACCGGCCCCCGCGGTCTCGTTCTTCGTGGCGCCCGGCGGTGGTGGCGCGTCGCTGTCGCTCGTGCTGCCTTGAGTCGGACGCGCCGACGCGAGCGTTCGAATGATCCCACCGCTGCACCTCACCGGGTCGTCGAAGGTGCTCGTGCTCACCGGCGCGGGCGTCTCGGCCGAGAGCGGTGTGCCCACCTTTCGCGGCATCGGCGGGCTCTGGGAAGGGCGCCGCGTGGAAGAGGTGGCCAGCCCCGAGGGGTTCGACGCCGACCCGAAGCTCGTCTGGCGGTTCTACAGCCTGCGGCGTGAAGGCGCGGCGAAGGTCGCACCCAACCCGGGCCACCACGCGCTGGCGCGGCTCGAGGAACGGCTCGGCGATCGTTTCCTGCTCGCCACGCAGAACGTCGACGGCCTCCACGCGCGATCGGGCTCGAGGCGCCTCGTCGCGATTCACGGCGAGCTGTTCGAGACGCGCTGTGAGGCCTGCTCGAAGCCCTTCCACGACGAGCAGACGTACTTCGACGACGTGCCGCGCTGCCCAACCTGCGCCGCGCGGCTGCGGCCGAACATCGTCTGGTTCGGAGAGATGCTCGACCCCGCGCACCTGTCACGGATCGGCCGTTTCATCGAGACCGCCGGGCGGGATCTCGTGTTCTTCGCCGTTGGCACCTCGGGTCAGGTGTACCCGGCGGCGGGCTTCGTCGATGCCGCGCGCGAGGTGGGTGGCCAGTGCTGGCTCGTCGACGTGGATCCGTCCGAGGCCTACGCCGCGCGCTTCGATCACGTGGTGCGAGGCCCCAGCGGCTCGGTGCTACCCGCGCTGTTCGGCGTGTGACGGGGCTGAAGCGGGCGCCTCGGTCGACGGTGCCTGCGAGCTCGGTTGCAGGTGCCAGCTGAGACACCAACGGCTCGAGCCTCCCACGGCCCACCTCGACGAGGACCTTCAGCCCGAAGTGGCCGCCGGAGGTGAGCTGCGAGGCGCCATTCGACGAGCCGAGTTCTCGAAGGAGGACTCGCAGCTCGAGCCGCCGACCTTCGGAGCTTCGCCGACGCCACGAATCGTCACGGCCGCCGGGGTCGAGCGCGTCAGCGACCGAGCAGCCGAGCGGCCTGCTCGAGGGCCTCGGCCATCGGCGCCTTCGCAGCGCGCGGCCCCACCGCCACGGTGATCAGCCGCGCGGCGTCGAGGTAATGGCGCGCCACACGCACCAGGTCGTCGACCGTCACGGCCTCGGCCTGCGCGATCTTCTCGTCGAACGTCTCGGCGCTCCGGAACAGCTCGGTGCCAGCGAACCAGCCGCACAGATCGCCGGGCGCGTCGCGCGTGAAGTCGAGCTGAATGCGCAGGCGCCGCTGGGCCCGTCTGAGCTCCTCGCCGGTGATGTGGCCGTGTCGCAGCGTCGAGAGCGTTCGCAGCACCTCCCGCGTGACGGGCCCGGCGTGCTCCGGAGCGCAGGCTCCATCGATCTCGAACGCGCCCGTGTCGTGGAACGTCTCGATGCTGGCGGCGATCGAATACGCCAGGCCACGCTTCTCGACGATGTTGTGCGGCAGGCGCGACGAGAGGCCGTCGTCGAGCACGCGGCGCAGGAGGGCGAGCGGCATGGCGTCGGCGTGGTGATCGGACACCGCCGGGAAGGTGAAGCGGAACTCGACCTGCGACTCTTCGAGCCGGGTGAAGTGGAAGGTGGCGGCGGCCGGCGCGGGTGGCGGCGCTTCCTCGACGCGCGGGCCACGCCGGAGCTTCGCGAACGAGCGCCGCGCCTGCGCGAGCACCTTCGCGTGCTGCACCGGGCCCGCGACGCCGAGCACCAGGTTCCCGCCCACGTAGTGCCGGGCGAAGTGGCGCCGCACGTCGGCCAGGGTGAGGCCCTTCACCGTCTTCGGTGTCCCGGCGATCTTGAACGAGAGCGGGTGGCTGCCCCAGGCCTTCATCTTCGACAGGTTGTCG
Organism: Myxococcaceae bacterium; assembly: GCA_025459425.1. Taxonomy (GTDB): domain Bacteria; phylum Myxococcota; class Myxococcia; order Myxococcales; family Myxococcaceae; genus Xiheimicrobium. The sequence goes on from JALOQF010000200.1 coordinate 9,445, forward strand.
ACGTCGATGTCGCGGCCCTTCTCGTCGACCTCGTCGAGCATCTCTTCGAGGATGATCTTCTTCTCGGTCGCCAGGTGGACCAGCCGGGGCTGCGTCAACATGTCGCCGAGGATCCGCAGCGCCACCTCGAGCCCGTCGGGGTGGCAGGGCGTGTAGAAGTAGCTCGAGTCACGCATGGTGACGCCGTTGAGGTTGCCACCCACGGCCTCGACCGCGGCGTTCATGCGCACCGAGTCGGGGTACCGCTTCGAGCCGCGGAAGAAGAGGTGCTCGAGCAGGTGGCTGACGCCGTTGGTGCGGGCCGTCTCGTGGCGGGAGCCGACGCGCACGTAGACGGCGCACATCACGCTGTGCAGGTGCGGGGCCTCGACGGTGACGCAGGTGAGGCCCGAGGGGAGGACGTCACGGAAGACGCGAAAGCTCACGACAGGGGAAACCTCATCACGAAGGTGGTGCCGCGCGGTGCCGATTCGTCCAGGCCGATGGTGCCGCCGTGCGCCTCGACGATCTGCCGCGACAGCGACAGGCCGATGCCCGTGCCCCGGGCCTTGGTCGAGAAGAAGGGCTCGAAGAGGCGCCCCCGCACCTCGGCAGACAGCCCCGGCCCCGAGTCCGCCACCGTCACCACCGCCTGCGCGCCGTCACGGGCGACGCGCACCGCCAGCGTGCCACCGTCGACCATCGCCTCGCGGGCGTTGCGGAAGAGGTTCAGGAAGACCTGCCGCAGCTGCCCCTCGTCGGCCTGCACCGGCACCGGCGCGTCGGGCAGCGTGGTGGTCACGGCGACGTGTGCCCGCTCGAGCTCTTCTCGCGAGAAGCCCACGACGCCCTGGACGAGCGCGACGAGATCTTCGGCCCGCAGCGCCGGCGCCGGGAGCCGCGCGAGCTTCAGGTACTCCTCGGTGATCTCGGTGATGCGATCGACCTCTCGCGTCACCGCCGCGATGAGCCGCCTGGCCTCGGGCGCGTCGGACGGGTCGGCGAAGGTCGCGGCCGCCAGCTGATCGCCCAGCAGCTCGATGTTGAGGCCGATGCTCGACAGCGGGTTGCGCACCTCGTGGGCGACCTGCGCCGACACCCGGCCCGCGGCGGCCAGGCGCTCGGCGCGCAGCAGCGCCTCCTGCTTCTGGGCGAGCTGGGCCTCGCGCTCGGCGAGCGACCGGGCCATGGCGTCGAACTCGCGCGCCAGCACGGCGATCTCGTCGGCGCCCGAGATGCCGAGCTTGGTCGAGTAGTCCCCGCGGGAGATGCGCGAGACGCCGTCGATCAGCGTCCGCACCGGCTTGAGCGAGCGGGCCGCGAAGCCGGTCGCCAGCAGGCCGACGGCGATGGCCAGCACCGACAACACGATGATGGCGATGCCGGTGCGGCGCTCGCGCTCCTGGGTGACGGCCACGCGCTGCCGTGTATGGGCCTCGAGCGAGCTGTGCAGCAGTTTGATGGTGGCCCCCAGGGCGGTCTCGGCGTCCTGCAGCCGGTCGAGGCGCAGGCTCGCCACCTTCGGCTCGGGCTCGACCTGCTCGAGCACCAGGTACGCGGCCTGCGCCACCTCGCGGTACTCGCCGTACTTCGTCTGCAGCTCGGTGAGGCGCCGCTGCACGTCGTCGATGAAGGCGGCCTCGTCCTCGGGGGCGAACTCCTCGAGGCGCCGGGTGATGGCGAGCGTCTCTTCGAGCTGCTGGTCCATCTGCTCGAAGAAGTAGCGGCGCGCGAGCTGGATCATCATGCGCCGCATCGTCAGATCCTGCTGGTCGCGCAGCCGCGCCGTGTCGTTGGCCTGGTTCTTCTGGAACGACTCGAGCGTGGCGGTGCTCTGGCTCAGCGCGAGGTAGCCCTCGGACAACAGGCGGATCTCGAGCTGGCCACGGTGGAGCTCGCGCACCGAGAAGAGGCTCACCGCGCCGAACGTGACCAGCACCACGGCGTAGCCGAGGAAGATTCTGGTCGCGAGCGAGAGCTTCACCGGGGCTGAGTACTACATTGACCGCTCGTGTCGGAGAAGCCTACGGTTCCTGCGCGCGAACGCGTCTCTTTTCGCGCCGATTCCCCGCATGCTTCGACTCCGTCCCGTCCTCTTCATCCTGTGCGCCGTGGCGATGGTGGCCCGCGCCGAAAAGCCCCGCCTCGTCGTCGTGCCGTTCGCGACGGGCGAGGGCGCGACCGACGCGGCGACCACGAAGTTCGGTGGGCTGCTCACCACCGAGCTGAAGTCGCGCACCGACGCTGTCGAGGTGGTGGCTCCGCCCGTCACCCGGCCAGCGCCCGAGAAGGCTGGCGGCAAGCGTACGCCCAGCCCCGAAGCGACGCTCTCGATGCAGACCGGCCGCAAGGCCTTCGACGAGCTGCGCTTCGACGAGGCCATTCCGGCGCTCAAGAAGGGCGTCGAGGCGATGCTCCAGGACGCCGCGACCGCCGACTTCGAGCAGGTGCAGGACGCCCTGGTGAAGGTGGCCGCGGCGCACTTCCGCAGCGGTGAAGAGAAGGAAGCGAAGGCCTCGCTGACCGAGCTGGCCCGCCTCGCGCCCGGCTATGCGCTGCCGCCCGGGTTCCCGCCCGTCTTCCAGCGCGAGTTCGAGAAGGCCCAGAAGCGCGTCGACAAGCTGCCGCGCGGGCAGGTGGTCATCGAGGGCCCGTCGGGCGCCACCGCGTTCCTCGATGGGCGCGATCTCGGCATGGTGCCGGCGACGGAAGACAACGTGCCCGGCGGGCTCCACTACGTGCGCGTCGAGGGCACCCGCGGCGAGCGCTTCGGCCAGCAGATCGAGATCAAGGGCGGGCCGGTGAAGGTGAAGGCCGCCTTCGGCGCGGCGCCCGATCGCGCGCCCGTCAACATGGTGCCGAACCCCAACGTCACCGCGACCGTCGACGAGGGCATGGCGCAGCGGCTCACCGCGTACTGCAAGGCCGCGGGCGCCGACTTCGTGCTCGTCGGCCTCGTCTACCGCGTCAGCGACACGCAGCTCGCCGCCGGTACGGCCCTCTTCAACACGCGCCGCTCGGCCTTCGCTGCCATCGCGCCGGCCACCTTCGACGTCGACGTGCTGACCGCCAACACCGAGGCCTTCAAGCTGGCCGACGAGGTGCTCAAGCGCACCGCGAACCTCGGAACGCCCAGCGCGCCTCCCTTCACGCTCGTCACGAAGAAGGCCCAGGCCGTCGCCTCGGTCACCCGGCCGACGGATCGGCCGGTCGACGCGAACGGAGAGGATCTGGCGGTGGTCGCGCCCGATCGGAAGACGAAGGTCGTCGTCGAGCCGCGCCCGCGCGTGCTGGAGCAGCCCGCCAACCTCGTCGACCCCGAGGAGCCGGCACAGGGCCCGGTGGTGAAGACCGAGGCGAAGCCGGGCCCGCCCGTATGGGTCTGGGTGGTGGTGGGCGCGGTCGCGGTCGGCGGCGCTGCGGCTGGAACGTACTTCGGCGTTCGCGAGGCCACGCGGCCCGTGACGGGGACGGTGAACGCGTCGTGGTGAGGCCCCTGGGTGCAGTGGTGCTGCTCGCGTTGGCGATGCTCCCGGCGTGTCAGCCGAAGGTGGTGAACTACACCCTGGCCGTGGTGACGAGCGGCTGCGCTGGCGCCAACCCCTTCCAGGGCGTTCAGTTCCTGCGCATTCGCATCACCGGTGACGGGCTGATGGCGCCGATCGAGGCCACCGCCCCGGCGGGCGAACGTGCGGCGACGCTCCCCGAGATTCCGGCCGGCGCCAACCGCGTCATCGAGGTGCGCGCCTACGACGGCGACCCGGCCTCGGGCGGGCGCGTGGTGTCCATCGGGCGCACGCTGC
>JALOQF010000544.1 GCA_025459425.1 Myxococcaceae bacterium
TCGAGTCCGAGCTGTTCGGCCACGCGAAAGGTGCCTTCACCGGGGCCAACACCGCCCGCAAGGGGCTCTTCGAGACGGCCGACGGCGGCACCCTGTTTCTCGACGAGATCGCCGAGATGCCCCTGGTGCTGCAGGCGAAGCTCCTCCGCGCGCTGCAGGACGGCGAGATTCGGCGCGTCGGCGAGAGCACCCCGTTCCGCGTCGACGTGCGGCTCATCTGCGCGACGCACCAGCACCTGCAGACGGCGGTGCGAGAGGGTCGATTCCGTGAAGACCTCTTCTTCCGGCTCAAGGTGTTCACCCTGGTGGTGCCGCCGCTGCGGGAGCGCCCGGAGGACATCGCGGTGCTGGCCGGCATGTTCCTCGAGCACGAGCAGCACGCGTCGAGGCGACTGACGCCGCGGGCGATGAAGGCGCTGCTGTCGTACCCGTGGCCTGGCAACGTGCGCGAGCTCGCCAACGCCATCAAGCACGGGGCCGTGCTGTCGCAGGGTGAAGACGTGGACGTGCAGCATCTCCCCGAAGAGCTGGGTGAACCCGGCTCGGTACCGCTCCCGGTGGCGGCTGCCCCCACCTTGCTCCCGGCGGCGCCAACGCCCGCGGTGGTGACGCCCGGCGCGGCGATGGAGAGCCTGGCCGCCATCGAGCGCCGGCACATCACCGCCGTGCTGCAGGCGTGCGGTGGCAAGTCGAGCGAAGCCGCTCGCGTGCTGGGCATCGGCCGCACCACGCTGTGGCGGAAGATGAAGGAATACGGCCTCGCCGAGGGGTGAGCCAAGCCGTTCCACTCTGAAGCAGCTCGCAGCGCCCTCGTCCGGTTTCATTCTGAGACACCCCGAGATCAACGAGACCAGCGCTTCGGGCTTCTTCCATTCTGAAACATTCTCACGGGCAGCGCGTTGCGTTCCAGGCTTCACGCCGTGCAACCCGTGCGTTCCAATTCGAAAACCCCAGTCCTCTCGCGAGGGTGAGGCGATTCGTCGCACCCCGGTACGGCGCCTGCACACGGCTGCGGCAGAACGCCGCACCCCGCGGCCTTCGTCTCCAGGGAGGAGAGCATGAGAGTGGTACACCAGAGGCTGCTCACGGCGCTCATCGCCGTCACGGCCGCGAATGGGTGGGCGGGCGAGACGCTCCAGGACGTGCTGAAGCGCCGCAACTTGACGCAGCAGGATCTGCTGGCGGCGGCCAAGACGTACGTGCCGACGGGCAAGCGGGACGAGTTCCTCGCGTTCAGCTCCGGCGGCCAGTCGGGGCAGATCATCGTCTACGGCATCCCGTCCATGCGCATCCTCAAGTACATCGGCGTCTTCACGCCCGAGCCATGGCAGGGCTACGGCTTCGACGAAGAGTCGAAGAAGGTGCTCAAGGGCGGGTCGATCGCCGGCAAGGACATCACCTGGGGTGACACCCACCACCCGGCGATCTCTGAGACAAACGGCGCGTACGACGGGCAGTTTCTCTTCATCAACGACAAGTCGAACCCGCGCATCGCCGTGATCGACCTGCGGGACTTCGAGACCAAACAGATCATCACCAACCCCATCTTCAAGAACGAGCACGGCGGCGCGTTCGTCACGCCCAACACCGACTACATTCTCGAGGCCGCGCAGTACGCGGCGCCGCTCGAGAACGGCTTCGTGCCGCTCGATCAGTTCAACGACAAGTACCGCGGCGGGCTCACCTACTGGCGCTTCGACAAGACGAAGGGCCGCATCAACCCCGAAGAGTCCTTCTCGTTCGAGCTGCCGCCCTACAGCCAGGACCTCTCGGACTCGGGCAAGAACGCCTCGGATGGCTGGGGCTTCACCAACTCGTTCTGCACCGAGCGCTACGTCGGCGGTATCGAGCAGGGCCGCCCACCCTTCGAGGCCGGCTGCTCCGCGAAGGACACCGACTTTCTCCATGTCACCAACTGGAAGAAGGCGGCCGAGCTGGTGAAGGCCGGCAAGGCGAAGAAGATCAACGGGCACAACGTGATCCCCATCGACGTCGCGGTGAAGGAAGGCATCCTGTTCCTCATCCCCGAGCCGAAGAGCCCGCACGGCTGTGACGTGTCGCCCGACGGCAAGTACATCATCGTCTCGGGCAAGCTCGATACACACACCATGGTGTACTCGTTCGAGAAGATTCAGGAGGCCATCAAGGCGGGCAAGTTCGAGGGGAAAGATCCCTACGGCATTCCGATCATCGCCATGAAGGACGCGCTGCACAAACAGGTCGAGCTCGGCCTGGGCCCGCTGCACACGCAGTACGACTCGAAGGCGTGCATCGGCTACACCTCGCTCTACGTCGACTCGCAGGTGGCGAAGTGGAACTACTGCGAGGGCAAGGTGCTCGACAAGCTGTCGGTGCACTACAACATCGGTCACCTCATGACGATGGAGGGCGACTCGGTGAACCCGAAGGGCCGCTACCTCGTCGCGCTCAACAAGCTGTCGATCGATCGCTTCAACCCGGTGGGCCCCCTGCACCCGCAGAACCACCAGCTCATCGACATCAGCAATGACAAGATGCAGCTGCTCTACGACATGCCGGTGCCGCTCGGTGAGCCCCACTACGTGGTGGCCATCAGCGCCGAGACCCTCAAACCGGGCGTTCGCTACAAGGTGGGCACCAACAGCCGCACCGACGAGAAGCACCCGGGGGCGGTGCGCGCAGGCGAAGAGAAGATCGTGCGCAGCCCCGGCAAGGTCGAGGTCTTCGGCACGCTCATCCGCTCGCACATCACCCCTGAGATCATCGAGGTCGAGAAGGGTGACGAGGTGACCATCAACCTCACCAACCTCGAGCGCGCCCAGGACGAGACGCACGGCTTCACCATCTCGGCGATGAACGTGCACGCCTCGGTCGAGCCCGGAAAGACGATCTCGGTGAAGTTCAAGGCCGACCGTGAGGGCGTCTTCCCCTACTACTGCACCGAGTTCTGCTCGGCGCTTCACCTCGAGATGCAGGGCTACTTCCTCGTGAAGCCCAAGGGCTACAAGGCCGCGGCTGCGAGCGCGGCGGGCGCGGCGTACACCAAGGCCGACTACGAGAAACAGTTCAACACCTGCGTCGAGACCCAGAAGGTCATCGACGGCGTGGTGGCCTGGATCACCTCGACCAACTTCAAGGACTTCCCCGACGCCGTCGCGCTCGTCGAAGACGCGACCGACCAGCTCAAGGCCGCCGAGGAGCCAAAGAAGAAGATGGAGGAGGCCGCCAGGAAGGAAGACTGGGCCAACGCGACGCTCTGGGCCGGTCAGTGGTGGCAGTACCAGGTGAAGGCCGCCGACATCGGCCTGCGCGCCAAGACCTACCTCGAGCAGAAGGGCGCCAAGAAGACCAAGTGATGCGGTGGGTGCAGTGACCTGGGCCGCGTGACGGACCGGACGCCGTCACGCGGCCTTCTTTTCGCGCGCGTGCGCACGCTTCGTGCAGTTCTCAGTTTCAACACCTCGTTCCACGGAGTTTCACAATGAAATGGTTGATGATGATGCTGGTGCTCCTCCCCTCACTGGCCCTGGCTGGCGACAAGAAAGACGCGAAGCCGGACCCGAAGGCCGTCGAAGCGGGCGCGAAGCTGTACACAGAGAAGACGTGCGTCGCCTGCCACGGCAAGGACGCGAAGACGCCGATCATGGCCGACTACCCGAAGCTCGACATCAAGTCGGGCGCGCGCGCCAACGGCAACACCGCCGCGATGAAGGGCGTGATGCACCTCGTGTCTGACGCCGAGATCAAGTCCTTGGCGGCGTACCTGGCCTCGCTCAACTGAGCTGGGCACGAATGTTGATTGAGATCACGGCAGCACTCCGCACGAAAGGCACGCCATGAAGAAGCTCCTCACCGCAGCCACCCTCGCCCTCGCCGGCTTCGCGCTCGCCGGGCCACCAGCGCCCAAGAAGGCCGGCATCGAATCGAAGGACTACAAGTGGAACGCGCAGGAGGGCGAGAAGATCGAAGCCCTCAAGCTCAAGGGCGACCCCAAGCGGGGCGAAGAGGCCTACGAGGTGTGCTCCGCCTGCCATCTGCCGAGCGGCGCCGGGCGCCCTGACGGCACGTTCCCGCAGCTAGCCGGCCAGAACTCCACGGTGCTCATCAAGCAGATCGCCGACATTCGAGCCGGCCTTCGCGACAACCCCATCATGTACCCCTTCGCCGCGACGCTGACCGACCCGCAAGAACTCGCCGACGTGGCGGCCTACATCGAGACGCTGAAGATCCCCCACGACAACGGCAAGGGTGACTCGAAGAAGCTCGACCTCGGCAAGAAGCTGTACCTGCGCGACTGCCAGACCTGCCACATGGCGAACGGCGAAGGCGAGCGCGGCAAGTTCTACCCGGTGCTCGCGGGCCAGCACTACAAGTACATGCTGCGCCAGGCGACCGAGATTCGTGACGGCAAGCGCCGCAACGCGAACCCCGACATGGTGAAGATCATCAAGACGTACTCGGACGACGAGATCGACGCGATCGTCGATTACATGTCACGCCTCGAGATGCCTGACGCCTCGAAGGGCACCAAGAAGAAGATGTAACCTGCCTTCAGCCCCCGGGGCGTGGCCGTCGTTCACGCGCCCCGGGCCTCTCTTCCCCCCACGCTCCCTCTCGCGCCGCTCGCCTTCGAGCGGACAGGTCCCGCCATGTCCGTCGCCAGCCCTGCCACCACCCCGACCGCTCCGCTCGACACCGCAGCGCCGACGTCGGCTCCGACGAGCCGCCCGGTGAAGCAGTCGCTCCTCGTCAGCGCCCTGGCGGTGCTCGCGACGGCGGCGATGGTGACGTCGTACTTCCTGCCGCTGTGGTGGGTGTCGCTCACCGCGCCGAACTACCCGCCCGATGCGTTCCCCGACGGCATTCGCATCTTCTTCTCGTTCACCGGTGTGTCGAACGGCTGCACCACAGCGCCCAAGACGAGCCGGCTCATGAAGGAGACCCAACAGGAAGACCTCGGGTGGCGCAGCGACGAGGGTGCCATCACCGAGAAGCATGACGCCTCGGCGAAGCCCGACGCGGTGCTCGACTGCATGCATGAGATGAACACCATCAACCACTACGTGGGCATGCACCCCATCGGCGTGGGCGCGCCCGTCGAGCGGCTCGTCTCGAAGTACCTCATCGCGTTCCTCGCGGTCTGCCTCGCGGGCTTCGCGGTGGGCGTGAAGAAGGTGCGCGTCGGCATCCTCGGGGTTGGTTTCACCGCCGTCGCCGGGTGGATGCTCGTCGACCTCTTCGCGCGCGGCACGCTGACGGCCCACGTCAAGGAGTACATGGACGAAGCGGGCAAATACTTCCGCGAGCCCGAGCGCATCACCCAGTGGGGCGCGAACCTGAACACCGC
>JALOQF010000201.1 GCA_025459425.1 Myxococcaceae bacterium
CTCGCGGAAGGGCCGCAGGCCGACGACGTGCTGAACCACCTGGCGAAGCTGTCGGCGGGGTTCAAGGCGACGATTCCGGCGCTGCGTGGGCGAAGCGCTGCGGACGCGGGGTTCACGACAGGCGGCTCCACGACAGGTCGGTGATCGCCCCGAAGTCCGAGTCGAACGACAAGAGGTGAGCCCCCGCTTCCTGGGCGCATGCCGCGATCCACATGTCATTCGTGGGGATCGGACGTCCGGCACGCTTCAGCGCGGCGTAGATTGCGCCGTACCGCCGAGCAACCGCCTGAGTGATCGCCGCGACCGAGACCGATGGCTCGCCCAGAAATCGCTCGAGCACTGCTTCATTCTCGGCGGGCTGGCTGCCGTTTCGGAAGCCGCCAACCAGTTCACCGATCACGATCGTTGGAACGACGATCTCCGTTGCCATCGCCAGACGCTCCGAGAGCCCAGGCCGCCCTCGGCGGAGGTGCACGTACGTCGAGGTGTCGATCGCGACCCGGGTCAGCGCCACATCGCCTCGTCGACTTTCCGGAGATCCGCGATGGACTCTTCGAACTCACGCGCTTCGCCCTCCGTCCACGTGGCGTAGCTCCGAGACCGCGCGACCCGGTCTTGACCGAACTCCTTCTGAAGCAGCTCGAGCACCAGGGTGTTGATGCTCTTCCCCGTCTCGCGGCTGACGCGGTCGAGTCGCTTGCCAATCTTCGCGGGGACCTTCCGAATCGTGAGCTGACGCATGCAGGCAAAACACTACGAGAGTGCCTGCACGGTGCGCAATCAGGGGCCCTGGTGCTTCGGGCGACGGGCGAGCGTCCACGTGGCGACGAGGGTCTGGCCGACGTCGGGCCAGTCAGCGGACCACTCGAGCGCGCGCGCCATGGCCTTCGCCTTCGGGGTGTCGTCGGCGTCGAACGCGATCACCTCGAAGCCGGCCTCGACGAAGGCCTCGCGTGAGAACGGGCAACGTCCATCGGCCATCGGCACGTACGGCCCGGGGCGAACGGCCGCCAGGTTGTAGATGAGGAACACCCCACCCGGCTCGAGCTGCGAGTGGATGACCTTCAGGGTGGCGACATCGTCGGCGCCGAGGTCGATCGAGCCCTTCGCGCCAGGCGGCTCCGCTGGGTGCACGTAGCCGCGCTTGAGCGTGTTCTTCGACAGCCACAGCGCGACGCCCTTGCCCATCGCCTGCACGAGCTTCCCGTCCTTCGGGAAGAAGCCGTCGTGGAGCGTCACGCGGCGTTGAAACGCAGCCGTTCCGGCCACCAACAGCGGGTCGACCTCGACGCCGTGCACGTTCGCTCCCAGCCTCGCCAGTGGCAGCAACGCGCCCAGGTTGCCGTACCCGAAGTCGACCACCTTCTTCTTCGCGGGGACGAAGCCGTTCGCTGCCGCGAGCTCGTAGGCACGCAGGTAGCCGAGGGGATCTGCGATGCGCGCGTAGATGAACTCGTCATCGACGACCCGCGCGGTGAACCCAGCGTCCGGCGGAGCTTTCTTCACGCAGCGACGCTCGGGCTTCGAGCAGAACCACGTCTGCGGCGTGACGGGCTCGAGGGTCTCGAACGTCGCGAGCCATTGCCGCACCCACGGCGTCTCCGCCTGCGGTGCGACCTGCCTGGCGAGCCGCGCAAGCTCCTGACGTACGGGAGGCGTTCCCCCATCGACCGCCAGCACCACCGACGCCAGCGCCGCGAGCATCAGGCCTCCTCGGGCGGGGCCTCCATGTGCTCGGGCGCGTCGATGCCGAGGATCTTGAACGCGCTCTGCAGCGTCTGCTTCAGCGCCGCCACCAGCGCGAGCCGGCCCTGTGTCTTCTCGGCGTCGTCGCTGATGATCGGGTCGGACTTGTACTGCGTGTAGTACGCGTGGAAGTCGCCGATCAGCTCCTGGCAGTAATAGAGCACGTGGTGCGGCTCGAGGCGGTCCGCGGCGCTCGCCACCACGTCGGGCAGCTGCGAGATCTTCTTCAGCATCATCTTCTCTTCCGGCAGCACCAGTCGGGCGAGGTGCGCGTCGGTCACCTTGTCCGCGCCAACGAACGGCACACCCTTCTCCGCCGCCTTCTTGAGAATCGACGCGCAGCGCGCGTGCCCGTACTGGAAGTAGAAGACCGGGTTGTCCTTCGACTGCTTCGTGACCGCGTCGAGATCGAAGTCGAACTGCGCGTCGCGGGTCTTCATCAGGAAGATGAAGCGACACACGTCGGCGCCGGCCTCGTCGATGAGGTCGGCGAGCTCGAACAGCGTCCCTTTCCGCTTGCTGACCTTCACCTCTTCACCGCCGCGCGTGATGCGGACGATCTGCACCAGCACGAACTCGAGCTTCTTCGAGTCGATGCCGAGCAGGTGCATGCCCGACTGGATGCGCGGCACGTGGCCGGCGTGATCGGCGCCGAAGACGTCGACGGCGAGGTCGAAGCCGCGGTCGAACTTGGCCTTGTGGTACGCGAGGTCGGCCGTCAGGTACACGGGCGTGCCGTCAGCGCGGAGGATGATTCGATCCTCCTCATCCTTCAGCGGCGTCTTGCCCTTCTCGTCCTGCCAGGTCGCCGTCATGAGGAAGGTGCCGCCCAGCTGCCGGTCGGCGTACTTCGCGGCCTTCGACTCGGCGTCGCGCACCTTCTCCTTGTTGTCTTTGCGCTTGCCCTCGGTGGCCTCGTAGGTGACGCCGCGTGCCTTGTAGACGTCGACGATCGACCGCACCGCGCCCGAGGCGTGGAGCGACGCCTCACTGAAGAACACGTCGTGCGTGATGTTCGCCTTCGCGAGCGTGGCCTTGATGGCCTTCAGATTCTCACGCGTGCCGACCTCGATCGCTGCGGGGAGCCACTCGGCCTCGGGCTTGTTCAAGAACGAGTCGCCGACCTCGGCCTTCCAGGTCTTCGCGATGTCGATGACGTACTCCGCCGGGTACTCGCCCTCGACGAGCGTGATGGCCTCGCCGAACTGCTCCCGGTAGCGCTTGTAGACGGTGCGCCCGAGCGTCTCGACCTGCTTGCCGAAGTCGTTGATGTAGAACTCACGCGTCACGTCGTGCCCGGCCGCGTCGAGGAGCCGCGCGATCGCATCCCCCATGAAGGCGCCGCGCGCGTGCCCGATGTGCACCGGGCCGGTGGGGTTCGCCGACACGAACTCGACCATCACCTTCTTGCCGGTCGACTTCGGCGCGCGCCGGCCGAACTGCACGCCCGCCTTCAGCACCTCGGTCACCACCCGCTGGAAGACGATGTCCTTCAGCCGGAAGTTGAGAAAGCCCGGTCCGGCCTTCTCCACGCTCACGACGGATGAGTGCGGATCGACGAGGTTCTTGATGATGAGGTCGGCCAACTCGGGGGCGTTCCTCCCCTTCGACATCACCATCGCCACGTTGCAGGCCCAGTCGCCGTGCTCGAGCTTCTTCGGCAGCTCGACGGCGTAGTTCGGAATGGTGTCGAAGGTGAGCGCGCCGCTCGCCTTCAGCGCGTGGAGCGTGGCATCGATGACCTGGCGGACCTGCTGTCGCATGGTGACTCCTGGACTTCCAAAGACGTGTCAGTACCCGCGCAGGCGCAGCAAGAGCGGCTGGAGGATGTTGGGGGGAATCTGCGCGTAGGTGCCGAAGTGCATCGAGTAGTTCCCGCGCCCCTGCGTGAGCGTCCGGAGGGAGTCGACGTAGCCGAACATCTCTGACAGCGGCACCTCGACGTCCACCACCTGCAGCGAGCCGCGGCTGCCCATGCCGCGAATCGTCCCGCGCCGGCGGTTCAGGTCGCCCGTCACCGCGCCGTAGTAGTCGGCCGGCGTCGTCACCTCGACGCGCATCACCGGCTCGAGCAGCGCCGGAGCCGCCGCCTTGCACGCCTCGGTGAAGGCCATCGACGCCGCGATGGTGAAGCTGATCTCGTCGGAGTCCACCTCGTGGAAGCTGCCGTCGAAGACCTCGACCTTCAGATCGATCAGCGGGTACCCGGCCACCACGCCGCGGTTGAGCGAGTTGGTGACGCCGCCCTCGATGGCCGCGAAGAACTCCTTCGGCACCGCGCCGCCGGCGATCGAGTTCTTGTACTCGAAGCCCTTGCCCGACTCGTTCGGAGACACCCGCAGCTTGACGTGCCCGTACTGGCCCTTGCCGCCCGTCTGCTTGATGTACTTGCCCTCGCCCTCGCCCGTCGCCGTCACCGTCTCGCGCCACGCGACCTGCGGCTTGCCGACGTTCGCTTCGACCTTGTGCTCGCGCTTGAGCCGGTCGACGAGGATCTCGAGGTGCAGCTCGCCCATGCCGGCGATGATCGTCTGGCCCGTCTCGGCGTCGGTCTTCACCCGGAAGCTGGGATCTTCCACCGCGAGCTTGCCGAGCGCCTGGACCAGCTTGTCGGCGTCTTCGGTCGACTTCGCCTCGAGCGCGAGCTGAATCACCGGCTCGGGGAACTCGATGCGGCCGAGCAGCACCGGGTGCGACTCGACGCACAGCGTGTCTCCGGTGACGGCGAGCTTGAGGCCCACGATCGCGCAGATGTCACCGGCGTAGCATTCCTGAATCTCGTCGCGCTTGTCGGCGCGCATCTGCACCAGCCGCCCTACCCGCTCGCGCTTCTTCTTCGCCGTGTTCCATACCGCCGTGCCCGACTCGAGCTTGCCCGAGTACACCCGGATGAACGTGAGCGTGCCGTACGCGTCGTTCATGATCTTGAACGCCAGCGCCGAGAACGGCGCGTCGTCCTTCGTCTCGCGCACCACGTCCTTGCCGTCCGGGTCCTTGCCGTGGACCGGCGGAATGTCGATGGGCGACGGCAGGTAGTCGATGACCCCGTCGAGGAGCGGCTGAATGCCCTTGTGCTTGTAGGCCGAGCCGCAGAACACCGGGAACACCTTCATCGCGATGCAGCCCTTGCGCACGGCCGCGCGAATCTGCTCCTCGGTGATGCTGGCGCCCTCGTCTTCGAGGTACTTCTCCATCAGCGCGTCGTCGAGCTCGGCCACCGTCTCGAGCAGCTGCGTGCGGGCGGCCTTCGCGGCCTCGGCGTGCTCGGCGGGAATCTCGACCGCGTCGTACACGCTGCCCTTCTCTTCGTCGCGGAAGACGAGCGCCTTCATGCGCACGAGGTCGATCACGCCCTTGAGCTCACTCTCCTTGCCCAGCGGCAGCTGCATGAGGAGCGGCCGCGCGTCGAGCCGGTCTCTGATCGACTGCACCGACATCTCGAAGTCGGCGCCCAGGCTGTCCATCTTGTTGATGAAGCAGATGCGCGGCACCTTGTGCTTGTCGGCCTGCCGCCACACCGTCTCGGACTGCGGCTCGACGCCGTTCTTCCCGTCGAACACGGCCACGGCGCCGTCGAGCACGCGCAGGGAGCGCTCGACCTCGATGGTGAAATCGACGTGGCCCGGCGTGTCGATGATGTTGATGCGGTGCTTCACGTCGCGGCGCGACCAGAAGCAGGTGATCGCCGCCGAGGTGATGGTGATGCCGCGCTCACGCTCCTGCGGCATCCAGTCGGTCGTCGTGGTCCCTTCGTGGACCTCGCCCATCTTATGAATCGCGCCGGCGTAATAGAGGATGCGCTCGGTCGTCGTGGTCTTCCCGGCGTCGATGTGCGCCATGATGCCGATGTTGCGGTAGCGCTCGAGGGGGTATTCGCGGGGCATGACAGGGTCCTTGCAGGCGTTTTGACGCGCTTTGGTTTTGCACGGACCGGTGAGTGAAGGAAGCCTTGTCGGGGCTACCGCTCGCCCCAGCGCAGCTTCGTGCGGAGGATCGCGAAGTAGTCGAGCTGCGGGTTTCGAACGAGCTGCATGCGGTGCTCGGACTTCCAGATCTCGAGCTGATCGCCGAGCTTGAGCGGCAGGCCTTCCTGGCCGTCGATGGTGAGGTACACGTCGCTCACCTCGGCCGAGAGCTTCACCGTCAAGGGCACGTCGGCGGGCACGACGATCGGCCGCTGCGTGAGCGCGTGCGGGCAGATGGGCGTCACCACGGCGCAGTCGATCGACGGGTGCACGATGGGGCCGCCCGCCGAGAGCGAGTACGCCGTCGAGCCGGTGGGCGTCGCGAAGATCACCCCGTCGGACTTGAACGTCGCCACGTACGCGCCGTCGAGCCACGTCTCGTGATCCGAGATCTTCGCGAGCGCGGCCTTGGTGATGACGATGTCGTTGAGTACCTCGTCTTCCAGCACCACCTTGCCCGCCCGCACCAGCCGGCAGGCGAGCTTCATGCGCGAGTCGATGCGCGCCGTCCCCGCGAGGACCGACGCCAGCGCCGGGAGCGCGCCGGCCACGGGGATCTCGGTCATGAAGCCGAGCGAGCCCAGGTTCACGCCGACGATCGGCACCGAACGTCCACGGAGCAACCGGGCGGCGTGAATGAGGGTGCCATCGCCGCCGAGCACCACCACCACCTCGGCCCGCTCGCGGATCTCCTCGGCAGGCGTCGCTGGCCACCCGGTCTGCTCCGCGAGGTGCGCCTCGACGAGGAACTCGAGCTCGGGGTGCGCCGCCTTGATGGCGACGGCGAGCTCGGCGGCTTCCGGCTTCTTCGGGCGGGCGATGAGGGCGATGGTCTTCACGGGGAGCATCGAGCCTACTCGGTGCGTCCCAACCGCAAAGCCTCGAGCACCGCCCGCGTGTGGGGTGTCAGCGCGTCCGAGCCTGGCCAGCGGAGCTCGCCGTCCGGCGCGAGCACCTTCGCGTAGAGCGCCTCCATCACCCGCACCGAGCGGCCGGGCGCGAGCTGATCGCGATCGAACCCCGGCACCAGCCCGCACAACGAGAAGCCTCGCCGCTCGGCCATCAGCTGCTGGCCTCGCGACGCGAGCGTCACCCACACCAGCAGCAACTCGGCCTCGAGCCAGCGGCCCAGCGCCTCGAAGACGGGAAAGCCCAGCGCGCCGAGCACCCCCGCGCGCTCCTCGGGCGCCAACGCCCCCACCCGGCCGTGGAGCGTCTGTGACGCCAGCTGCCGCTCGAACGACATGAGCCCCACGCGAGCGCCGGCCCGCTCGACCCAGACGATCCGCACGTCTCGCCCGTCGTCACCGGCGCGAGTGGAACAAAAAGCTGAATCGATTCGGTCTGGTGTTCCACTCGGTGCGATGGCGGCGTGCCGGTGGCTCCGCACGTCGTCCCCGGCGCCAGCCGAAGAGGGACCTGAATCTGGGGCTCTGCTCGGGAGGGTCGCGACGAGCTCCGCGCCCTGTGCTTCGTCACCGGCGCGAGTGGGACGAGAAGCTGAATCGATTCGGTCTGGTGTTCCACTCGGTGCGGTCGCGACGTGGCGTTCGAGCCAGGCCACGTCGAGGAACACGGACTCGGCGCCAACCTCGACGGTCGGGAACCAGGCGCGCAGCCGGCCCGGCACCTCGCCCAGCTCGTCGGCGCGAACGGCCTTGAGCGCGACGCCATCAGGCAGCGTGAGAATCGACCCCAACGTTGCGTCGTCCGGCCAGCTCGACTTCACGCGAGCCCCTTCCCCGTCTCGAACTCCGAAGGCAACGAGCAGGGGCGCCTCACCCCGCCAGCACGACCGGCATCGAGCAGACGAGCACGAGCCGCCTCGGAGCCGTGGCGAAGGGGCCGCGCGAGGCGCCACTCCGGACCCCGCTCGAGTACGCGTTGACCGGCTCGCCCACCGAGTGATGGCGGTCGCTGCCACGAACGACCTCGAGCGCCGACCCGTCGGCCTGCACCGGGCGGGTCGTCCCGTACGGGTTCCAGCGCCCGGCAGGCCTCGAGGCGACCGCTCCCCCACGCCCCCCGCACGGCGTCGTCTGGCCAGAACGAACTCAAAAGAGGTTCTTCCCCGTCTCGGCCACCGGCGGCACCGAGACCGCCGGCAGATCGCCCGTCGAGCTGCGCCGGTTCGCGACCTCGACCACCATCGACTTGAGCTGCCGCGACATCACGCGGAACATGCCGGCGAGGAGCTCGGGGCGGTCGCCCAGCAGATCGAGGAAGTCGCGGCGATCGATGACGAGCACCGTGGTGTCGGCCATCGCGACCACCTCGTTGATGCGCGGGGCTCCGTCGAAGAGTGACGTCTCACCGAACGACTCGCGCGACTTCATCGTCAGCACCACCTCGCCCTCGCGCCGCGCCTCGCAGGCCCCCTCGACGATCACGTACAGCGCGTCGCCCGGGTCTCCCTCGGCGTAGATGCGCTCGCCCTTGCGGAAGAGCTGCTCCTTCGCGACGCCCGCCACCGCGG
Organism: Myxococcaceae bacterium; assembly: GCA_025459425.1. Taxonomy (GTDB): domain Bacteria; phylum Myxococcota; class Myxococcia; order Myxococcales; family Myxococcaceae; genus Xiheimicrobium. The sequence continues at coordinate 8,188 of JALOQF010000201.1, forward strand.
CGAGATCGTCGACGTCGCTCTGCGCGAAGATCTCCACGCCCTCGAGCGCGAAGAGCCGCTTCACCGTCACGTCACTCATGTCGTCCTCCTTCGGCGGGCGCGTCCACACGCCGAGTGTTCGCCCGACCCGCCGCGCGCAGACGCGCAGCATGAAGTCCTCGCTCGTACAGAGCTCCTCGACGAAGAACGGCGCCGTGTCTTCGTCGCCCAGCGGCAACGCGCGGTGCGGTGACTCGAGCGCCTCGCCCAACAGCCGCCGCTCGTCTTCCGACAACAGGTTCTCGACGAGCTCGAGCGCCCAGGCGCGGCGCTTCGAGTCCGGGCCCACCAGGTGCGAGTGCGCCCGCCGCAGCGCCCGCGAGTCGTGGAGCAGCCCCAGCAACCAGAACGACAGCTCGAAGGCCTGATCGAGGCGATCGCCCACCACCCGGGTGAGGAGCGACGCGTCTCCCTGCGCCGCCCGAATCGCGCGCCACGCCGGCAGCAATGCCTCGCGGGTGTTCCGTCGACGGACGAGCGCCTCCATGACGCGCTCCCGGTCGACGAGGAACTCGGGGTGCTCGTCGTGAATGCGCGTCAACGCGTCGCCCACCCGGTAGTGGAGCGCCGCGTCGTCGCGCGCGTTGGACTGCAGGAGCGCGTCGAAGGCCGACTGGGTGCCGATGCGCCGCAAGACGCGGGGGAGCTGTGTGCGGAGCGACAACGAGCGCGTCCGATCGTCGAGCGTCGCCGTGAGGAGTGGCACCACGTCGTCACCCATCGCCGCCAGCGCCTCGCGGGCCGTGCGCCGCTCGTCCCGCCACGACAGGAAGCGCAGCAGCCGCGGCGCGAGCTCGACGTGCAGGCCTTCTCCCGTCGCCGCGATGGCCACCTGGCGCACCGAGGCGTCGCCGTCGTCGAGGTACCGGGCCAGCAGCGCGGCGTGCGCGGGGTTGCCGAGGCGGCCCAGCAGACGCGCCACCTCCCGTCGCTCCTGCGTCGGCGCCGCGCCACCGCGCTCGAGGAGTCGATCGAACACACCCAGCGCGCCTTCGTGCGGCTCTCCCTGCAGCGAGAGCAGGCCGCCCACCGCCGAGGTGACGAGGCCGACGTCGTCGCGCACCAGCAGCGGCGGCAACACCACCCGCGCACGCTCAGGAGCGAGCCTGGCCAGCGCCCACACCGCCGTGTCGCGCGGCCGGCGCGCCCCCGCCTGGACGATTGGCTCGAGCAGCTTGGCCAGCCCCGCCGCGCGCATCGACTCGGCCAGCTGCACCCCGCGCGTCTGCACCCGCTCGTGGGGGTGCGCCAACATCACCCGCACGTGCGACTCGTCGAGGGCCCGGGCGTACTCGAGCAGCTCGGCCGCGCGCAGCGCCCGCTCGGGAGACGGAGACCGCAGCGTCTCGCCCAGCAGCGACAGCTCGGTGCCCACCAGGTTGTTCTCGGCCTGACCCGCGACGCGCAGGTGCAGCGCCTCGAGGTACCGCGGGCGAATCTGCCAGAGCACCACACCCAGCCCCGCGCACACCAGCAGCACCACCGCCAGCACACCCCACAGGCCCAGCGCCGCCGACACCGCGAGCAGCACGATGCCCGCCACGCCCATGCCCACCTTCCGCAACAACCCGTCGATGGTGCGCCGAACGCCGTCGCGCAGCTCGTCAGGCAACGGCGCGTAGAGCAGCTGCACCGCCACCGGGAGCAGCGACCAGCTGGCCGCGCTCTCGAAGAGCTTCAGCGCCCAGGCCCCCCACACCGAGGCCCACACGCCTGACAGCACCGTGAGGCCCGCCAGCGTCGCCGGCACGATGGCGACGTAGCGCAAGATGCCCAGCCGCCGGAGCAGGGGCTCGGCCGCGACGAACTGGAACACCACGCAGAAGACGCCCGTCCACAGCTGGTGCGAGGCGAAGACGTCGGCCATGTCGGCCTCGCCCAGCAGCTCCACCGCGCGCTGACGGAAGACGAAGTCGGTCAGCTGCTGAATGAGCGAGAAGCCCAGCACCAGCGCCGCGAGCAACGAGGCATATGGCAGCTCGATGACGGTGCGCACCGAGGCCACCGCCGAGCGGGCCGGCGACACCTTTTCCCCCTCGGCGCGGTGAAAGCGGAAGGCGAACGCGCCGAGGCCGAGCAGCACCGCACCACCGGCGAGCAGCATCGGCGCCCCGGCCGTGCGCGCGGCGAGCTGCGCGAGGAAGCCGCCCACGATGGCCCCCGACATGCCGACGCCGTTGATCCACGTGAAGGCCCGACGCGCCTCGCGGGCATCGAACGCCTCGCCCACCGTGCCCCAGAAGCCGAGCGACACCTGCGTCGCGAAGGCCTCGGCGAAGAGGTACGCCGCGAGCGGCACCAGCGGCACCTCGAAGCGCACGCCGACGAGGAAGGCCACCGAGGCCAGCGCGCCCACGACGGCCAGCAGGCCCGGGCTGCTCCGCCGGCCCCACCTCGCGCCCAGCACCGCGAGCGTGCCCGTCACCAGCGCCGCCGTCAGGTAGAGGTACGGCATCGCCGTGGCCTGGAAGCGCGACAACACCAGCGCGTTCGTCGCGGGCTTGAGCATCGCGACCGCGCCGATGAAGCAGAACTGGAAGGCCGCCGCGGGCGCCAGCCGGGAAGCCCAACCGCGGGCCATGGGCCTACTCTCCCGCGAAGGACAGCTCGGCCTTGCCGGCCGCCGAGGCGATCTTCAGCGTCATCGCGCGCGTGTCGACCTTCGGGAAGCGCACGCGGTAGCCCACCCAGAAGGGCTCCATGTAGCTGTAGTACGAGCGCTGCTCGGTGTTGGTGCGGCCGATGCGCTCGATCAGCTTCGGCGCGTATTCCTTGCCGTCCACCACCAGCGCGAGCCGCCACATCGACGAGGGGCGATCGAAGTCGTCCATGCGGGGGTCGTTCGCGTGCACCGCGAGGTGGAACTCGACGACGTCGGCCAGCCGCTGGCGCTCGGCCTCCATCGCGGCGCGCAGCTCTTCGACCGGCAGTGCGCGGAAGCGGCCGTAGCGGTTGACGCGTGCCTCGACGAAGACCGGCGATTCCCACGTGGCGTGTACGAAGAGCCGCGTGTCCATCAGATCGTAGATGCCCTGGCTCCGCGTCGCCCGCTCGAGGGTCTGCTGGTAGGCCGACTCGAGCGCGGGATCACGATCGGCCGGCGGTGGATCGCCCCCGAGGCGGGGAATGCGGGCCGTCGCGCAGGCCGTCAGCGCGAGCGCGAGCGCGGCCACCGTCACCCGCGTCATCGCGGGAAGTCCTCGCGAGAGAAGAGCGAGAAGACGGGCACCCCGAGCGCGGCGATGGCTTCCTTTCCGCCCTCCTGGCGATCGACGAGCGCGAACGCCGCGACCGGCGAGAGCCCTTCTGCGCGGGCCCGCTCGATGGCCTTGATCGTCGACGCCCCGGTGGTGACGACGTCTTCCACCACTGCCACAGGCGCGCCGTCGGGCAGCGAGGTTCGCCCTTCGATCCACTGGCCGGTGCCGTGACCCTTCGGCTCCTTGCGCACGAGGAACGCCTGGAGCGGCCGCCCAGCGAGGTGACTGACGAGGCTCACCGACGAGGCGAGCGGGTCGGCGCCCATCGTCAGCCCACCCACGCCCACGGCCGACGGCGTGTTCTGAAGGATCGCGTCGAGCAGCAAGCGGCCCACCAGCCAGTGCCCCTCGGCGGTCAGCACCGTCTTCTTGCAGTCGATGTAGAAGTCCGACTCGCGGCCGCTCGACAGCACGACCTTCTTCTTCGCGTAGGACTTCTCGGTCAGCAGGGCGAGCAGGCGTCGGCGGTCGGCCTCGAGCGCCTGGGGCCCGAGATCGAAGCCGTTAACTTCTTGCTCTCCAGGAAGGCGACCAGGTCGATGGAGTACTTGAGCTGCGTGAGGAGCGCCTCGCGCTTCTCGTCGTCGAGCTGATCGAACACGTCGGCGAGCAGCGAGAGATCCTGGTTGCACTGCGCCAGGCGCACCGTGACGTCGGCGGCCAGCTCGTCGGCGTCGACCTCTTCTTCGACGTTCTCGGGCGCCAGCTCGTCGTCGGTGGCGAGCGCCTTGGCGAGCATGTCGCGCGCCGCCGGCGTGAGGGAGCCGCGCGCCTCGAGCCGCTCCTTGAGCTCGCCGAGGGCCTCGGTGTCGACCGCCCGCGAGTGAATCGCCGAAGCGAGCGCCATCAACAGCGCATCGGCGTCGGACAGCTCGGTGTGGAGCCGCGCGACGACCTTCTCGCGCTGCAGGAACTTGAGCGCCGCCACCCGCCGGAAGCCCGTCACCACCTGCAGGCGATCGGGCGGCACCAGGCGCACGTCGATGGGGAAGATCTGCCCCAGGCGCGCGATGTCGGTGGCGAGCGCGGCGACGTCTTCGAGCTCCGAGAAGGGCCGGAACCGGAAGGTGTCGTCGTCGTCGAGCCGGTCGAGCGGCAGCAGCGCCGGCGCCGAGAAGTGCCTGGGAAGATCGTGCGGCGTGACGGCGGTGAGGTCGACCTCTTCGCCCTCGTCGTCTTCACCCTCGTCGGCGTCGGAGAGATCGTCTTCGGCGATCGCCTCGGCCGGTGGGCTCGCCTCGACCACGTCGGCCGCAGGCGCCTCCGTCACCGGCGCTGGCACCGCAGGAGAAGGCTCCGTCGTCACGGCGTCAGGCGCCGCCGGCTCGGTTCCTTCACTCTGCGGGTTCGACAAGGCGGCCATGGCACACGCTTACTTCTTCTTCTTCACCAGGACCTTCTTCTTGCCGGCCTCACCCATCAGGACGGGCTGTGGAGGCGGCGGCGGGGGCGGCTTCGCCTCGGCCCTGGGCTCGGTCTTCGCCTCGACGCGCGCGATCGGCGGCGGCTGGGGCTTGGCCGGCGCTGCCGGACGAGCGGGAACGGCAGGCCGCGCTGGAATCGTAGCGGGACGCGCCGCGGGACGAACCACCGGGCGCGAGGCCGGGCGCTCACCCTGCGGGCGCGGCTCGGCGTTGCCCATGTCGACGCGGCCGCGGAAGCTGGCGCCGTCGACGATGATGACGCGGGGGCTGTTGATGTCGCCCACCATGCGGCCTTCGCGCGTCAGCT
>JALOQF010000545.1 GCA_025459425.1 Myxococcaceae bacterium
GAAGTGACGCTCGAGGCACTCGCTCGACTCGCAGCTCGGCGTGGCGAGCGCCTCGCCGTGAAGCGCCACCACCAGCGCCTGCCCGTCGAACTCGACCCGAAGCACGCCCTGGTGCGCACCGGCGGCCGTCGGGCGGAAGTGGAGTCGCAGCTCGGTCGTCGACCCCGCGACGAGCTCCAGCGACGACGACTCGAGCTCGAACGGGCCGTCAGCGCTCAGCACCACCGACCGCGCCACGCGCGACTCGTTGCTCAGCGCCACCGTCGCGTGGTTCGAGAACCCCACGTGCGTGGCCTCGAACGTCACCGCGTCAGGCGCCCGCAGCTCGCCGCCGACCGAGGTGAGCGACTCGGAGCCACACGAGAGGCCCAGGACGACGGAGATGGTCAGCAGGAGTGAGTCGCGCATGGTGGTTGATTGTCGGAAGTTGACCTACATGCTTTGCCTCGGGTTCGGCGCCGTCCAACCCATGAGAAAGACGTAGGAAACCCCCACTGCATGGCGCAGGGCTCGGGTTCCGTCGGGGCCGCGCGGCCGACGTGGCGGCTGCGGGCCTCACGCTCGGTGTCAGGGTTGGAACCGGAAGAGCTGGGTTCCAGCGATGCCCCAGACGCTGCCGCCCGCACCAGACAGGGCGTTGATGCGCTCGAGGCTCATCAGGCCGCGGGCCTGAATGGTCGCGGTCGAGTCGATCGAGGTGACCGTTCCGTCGAAGTGGCCCATGACGGCGCCGCTCGGGCCGGCCCAGACGGAGTCGAGCGCGCCCGCGAGGTCGAAAGCGGTCCACTGGGTGCCGTCGAAGCGGCGCACGCGGCCGATGTTGGTCGTGCGGACCACTGACCCTCCAATCGAGTTCCACATGCTCCCGACGGCCCAGACATCGTTGGGTCCAGTTCCCGAGATGTCGAAGACCCACATGTTGCCGAGCGCCGGTGCCTGCTCGAACCTCGTGCCGTTCCACCGGGCGAGCACGTCGCGCCCACCCACCCACACGTTCGTCGCGTTGGCCGCGTACAGGGCCTGGAGTCGGGTGCTGATGCCGGTCGGCACGACGCTGAAGGCCGAACCATTCCAGTGCAGGAGGGTCGAAGGCTCGCCGCTGCCGAGAACCCAGACGTCGTTCGGCGAGACCGCGGAGACCTTGCCGAGGTTCACGCTGTCACCTGAGGGGACGGTCGACCACCCGCTCGCCGTGCGGTGCAGGACGGTGCCCTGCGCGCCCGTCACCCAGACGTCATTCGAGCTCGAGCCGTGCACCCCGAAAAAGGAGACGCCGCTCACCGGCAGCGCCTCGTCGGCCCAGACGCCGTTGGTGAAGTGACGCAGCTTCGTTCCACCCACGGCCCACGCCTCGGTCGCGCTCACGGCCCAGACCCGGGTCGCCGGCTCGCGCACGGTCGGAGCCACCTGCTCCCAGCTGGTGCCATCGAAGTGAATGATGACGCCGCCCCGGCCCACCGCCCAGACGTCGTTTGCGGCGCGGCCCCAGACTGAGACGAGCGACGTCGTCACCGGGCTCGGCACCGTCGACCAGCTCGTGCCGTTGAAGCGCAGCAGTTGCTCGCCCACGGCCCAGACGTCGTTCGGCGCGGCGCCCCAGATGGCGCTCAGGAACCCCGTGCCCGCCGGCAGCGTCGAGCGCGCCCAGCTGACCCCGTCGAAACGAATCGCCTCACCGTTCATCGTGCTGCCGCCGACGGCCCAGACGTCATTCGAGCCGGACGCCCAGAGGCCAGAGAACTGGGCGCCCGTGGAGACTGGGCTGGGAAAATCACTCCACGTGGTGCCATCGAAGTGGCTGAAGCGCGTGCCGGCGGCCCACACGTCGCTCGGCGAGACGGCATGCACGGCGAAGAGAAACCCCTGGCTGGACGCGACGTTCGTCCAGGCCGTACCGTCGAAGCGCATCACGGTGTTCTCGCCGACCGCGTAGACGTCGTTCGCGCTCGTGCCGTGAAGCGCCCTGAGCCCCCGGGCGCTGGTTGGCGTCTCACTCCAGGTGGTGCCGTTCCACCGCCAGAAACGCTCGTCGCCCACCGCCCAGGCGTCGTTCGCCGCGCTGCCCCAGATGGCCGTCGTCTTCGGTGGAGCGACCTGCTCCAAGCCTGCGTCGGAGGCGCGGAAGAGGCCGCCGCCAGTGAAGCCGATGGTGTTTCTGTCCGAGGCTCCAGCAAAGAGGGCCGAGCCGTTGGCCCAGACGGCTCTGAGCGTGAGGAGTGTCGAAGGCGCGAAGAGGAGCGTGCCCGCGTCGGGTGCGGTGCCTGCATCGAGCCTGACGACGCCTGCGTCCATCTCGGGGAGCGGCGAGCCGGCGTCGTCGGCAGTCCCAGCGTCAGCACCCGCGTCGGTGCCAGTGCCCGCGTCGCCACCACCACCGGAGCCGGCGTCGGTTGCGACGTCACCGCCCGCGGAACCACCGCCGACGGAGCCGGCATCGGCTGCGACGTCGCCGCCCGCGGAACCACCGCCGACGGCGCCTCCGTCGACCTCGATGGGGGCGGGACCGCAGGCGGCGGCCAGAACGAGCAAAAGAGAAACGATTCGGTGCATGGTGTTCCTTTCTCGCAGCAAGACACCTGGAGGTGCGGCCCTTGTGCGTCGGGTTCTGCGCGCCCAGAACTGCCCGGCGTCATTGAGGAACATGGCGTCGGCGCGGCGAGCGCCTCGGATTGTCCGAGCAAGGCCGCGCATGGGCCTGCGCGAGAGGCCCAGGCAGAGCGCGTCGCGTTGATCTTCGTGGCGTCGCGGGGCGAGAGAACGACGCAACCTCGGCGCTCAACCTGGCTGGTTCGCTCGTTGTGCGGTGCGAAGGCCAGCGCGTCAGATTTCGGGGCAGACCTCCATGCAGAACCCACACGACACGGTCTGCGTGGTGTCCAGGGTGCACGTACCTGTCTGGCAGGTGGACGTCTGCTGCAGGCGGCAGACGCAGAAGGTCTCGCTGCCGGTGCAGCCGCCGCTCGTCTGGCACACGACTCCTTCGCGTGCCCGGTTGCACATCGGGTGGCCAGACACCGAGATGGGCCGGGTCCCCGAGCAGGTTCCGCCGGAGCAGGTCTGCTGCTGGCCAACGAGGTTTCCCGACTCGGCGCAGAAGCTGGCGTACGAGCAGGTGGTGTTGATGATGCCCCCGCAGTCCGAGGTGGTGTTCGCGCCGTCCGAACAGACCGCGGCGCTGTTGGCACCGCCGGGGCAGGCGGTGACGCCCGTACGGCACGGCGCGCCCGGGTTGCCTGTACAAGCATTGCCGGCGGCGCACGCCACGCAGTTGCCGCCACTGCACCCGTTGACGCAGGTGGTGTCGGTGGGGGCGTAGCTGCACGTTCCACCGCTGCAGGTGCCGCTCGCCGCGAAGGTGCGCCGGGTGGTGCTGTTGACGCAGACCGCGGCTGGTGGCGAGTTGCAGGTGACGTTTGCGCAGGGGTCGGCGTTGCAGGTTCCGCCGGTGCAACCGAAGGAGCACGCCGTGTCCGTCGGGGTGTAGCTGCACACGCCGCCGCTGCACGAGCCCGTGGGAGAGAACGTCCTTCGTGTCGTGCCGATGCACGTGGCCGGCGGCGGCGAGTCACAGGGGAACGTCTGCGACGGGTACGTCGTGCAGGCGCCGCCCATGCAGGTGCCGGGCGACGAATAGG
>JALOQF010000546.1 GCA_025459425.1 Myxococcaceae bacterium
CTTCAGCACGTTGCGCAGGCTCGTGCCTTCGAGCCACTGCATCACGCAGTACGTCCGGCCGTCCTCGGTGACGCCCGCGTCGAAGACCTCGGCGATGTTGGGGTGGCCCGAGAGGCGCGTGTTGACGTTGGCCTCTTGCCGCAAGCGAGCCTCGAGGTGCGTGAACGTCCGGAACCGACGGTGGATGGCCTTGAACGCGCACACCCGGCCGGTGATCTCGTGCTCCACCTGGTAGAGACGCCCGTGGCCCCCTTCGTCGATGAAGCGCAGCAGTCGGAACCACGTGCCGGGGATTCGCTCCGAGGGAATCCACGTCAAGAAGTCGGGCGCCTTGCCCTCGCCGTCCTGCTTCGTCATTGTCGCACCTTCGCGCACTCGCCCCTTCGGGGCGCTAGAAAACGCCGCCTACGCTACCACCGAGCGGTGCGGGGCCAAGCCCCGGCAACACCCACACCTTCGTCGCCGCAGGCGCACTGCTGGCCTTGATCGTTCTGGGCTCGGCCGAGAGCAGAAGGTAGGCTCCCGCCCCCGCGAACAACGCTCCGGCCCCATAAAAGACGTACTGCAGGGGGCGGAGCACCGCCTGGGCCGAGCAGAGGCGATGCACGCGCCTCCGGCTCGCCACGTCTTGGCCTTTGAAGGCCTCGCCCGCGTCGGCCGCCTCGCAGCGCCCCTCGTAGCCTGACATGAGTGCGAGCGAGCCGTAGTGTTGGAGCGCGCGCTCATCGTTCTGCGTCCGCCCGATGCCATCGACGCGCAGGCTAGCGAGCACGCCGGCCCCCAACAGGGCTGTCCCTACGCCCACCCCCGCCCATCCAGCGGGCGTGCGCCAGCTCCCCATCTTCGGCTCGAGGCGCGGCGGAGCCTCCGAGGGCGGCGCTGGCGCGGCCCGCTTCTCCTCGAGGGGCTCGAGGCGGTTGGCGAGGGCAACCACCGTTTGAGCGCGCTCCTCGGCCCGGAACGCGACGTCCAGCGGCCGCTTGCCGACCGCCTCCGCCCGCACATGGTGGTCGCCGACGTTGACGCGCACACCCTGCAGAAGTTCATCGGCGCTGACGGGCCGGCCGTCGAGCTTGTAAATCACCTCGACGTCACTCTCCGGCAGGCGATCGACCCGCATCGCGGGCATCTTCTCGCTGAGCACTTGGAGGTTCCGCCGGGTCTCATTTTGCACGAGCTTGCGCGCGGCAGGCTTGAGGCCGGGGTCGAGCACCGGGTCGTTGGCGCGGTCGAGCGCGGCGCGTTAGTCTTCGAGGGCTTCGCGCCAGAGCCCGAGATTCTCTTCGCAGAGAGCGATCGAATAGAGCACGCTCGCCGTCTCAGCCGCCTTCGTGACCTCCCGCAAGAGCGAGAGCGCCTCGCGCCACCGCTGCGCCTCCATTAGCCGTTGAGCCTCACGGTACCGGCTGCGCGCGTCTTCTCGCGACGAGCCCGGCTGTGCCCACGCCTCGCTGCTGGCGCCCGCAGCGCCTGTCATCCCGAGCAGGAAGATCGTCCGCCTCAAGGCCCTCAGCGTGCCCACAACCCGTCGCTCCCTCACCTCGCGCTTCACCCGCGCCGACGGCCGACCGTACAAGGCACACCCCTGAACAGAAAGCTCTTCTGACCGATCGCTAGCCCAGAAATTTGCAGCGCCGGCCACATAAAGGTGCGCGCTCATGCGACCCGAGCACCCATGGTCGCATATTGTCCCCGACAACTCGGCCTTCAGGCTGGCTCACCGGCTGACAAAGAGGGCAGGTCGAGTGCAGAGGGATAGCCATCGTGGGCGACAGGCACCGGGGCGGCATCGGCGTCGCCCTCGAGGACGAAGGCGAGCACACGGCTTACGGTCTCTTCAAAGACGAGCCCGGCGCCATCCCGAACGGTCGCCTTGTGACGTGCACCGCAAAGTCTCTTGGAGACCTAGTTCCCATGCTTCATGGCGACACCGTATTGGGTTGGCATCTCCTTCTCGACGAGAGGGAGAAAGCCAAGTCTCGGCCCCGTGTGGCGCCCGCAGAAGAACGCCACTCTACACCCGCATGCGCCGAGGTCGCAGACGGCTCGTCAAGCGCGGACGGACGCGGCTCAGCCATCCCTCAGGCAGGACAGGTCGATGGGGGGCGTTGTGACGTTGACCGCACGCGCCCGGTGCTTGATGCGTAGCACCACGTCCTCGAGCGCCCCGAGATTGAGGTCTCGATTTGACGGCGCCTCCGCGTCGCCGGGCAGCACGAGTTCCCAGGCGGCACGCGCTACCGACTGACCGAAGAAGGCGTTGCTGGGGGACGCCTGGTCGAGGCTGTTCACACCTGCCTTGAGGACGGCTAGGTGCTCCTCGCCCACCGAGTCGCCCGCTCCGGTGAACCACGCGCGCATTTCAGCGCCGCTGCCGCACGCTTGCACCACCGCCCCGCCCGACGTCGTAAGCCTGATTTCGGCCGCACTGTCGCCGAGGTTGCGGCCGACGAGTTGCGCCGACACGGACGAGATTCGGTCGTCGCACACGTCGTCCGGCCACAGGCGCGCGTCGTGCCACCAAGCGGTCGGAAAGCGCAGGCTGACGCCGCCTACGCCGTCAAAATTCGGGTTCTGAAGGAGCAGCCTTCGGAACTGCTCCCCTTCGCTCATTTCGAGGCCGGTCACCTCGTCACGCCGCGGGCCGACGATGCCGAGCATTTGGCGTACGGACACGTCGGTCGAATAGTCCTGTGCGGCGTCGGAGGCTGCACGGGAGCTGTCGGCGATGCCCTGCAAGCAGCTCGAGAGGGTGCCCAACTTCAGGGCGCTCCGGGCGCGTAGCGCCGCACGTTCGAGAAAAGGCAAAGGCGTGTTCGTCTCGTACTCGAGGGCGCGGCCCGCGAGGTAGAGCTGCCGTTGGGCGCGCGCGCGCGTCGCGAGCACGTCGAGCGCAGCCCGGTCGTGCACGAGCCGGAACGCCGGGTCGGTCGCCGGGTTGAGGCCCACAAGCGCGAGCGCCCGCCTTCTTTCTTCGCCCAGCGCCTTCGCCTCGTGGAGCGCGTTGTGCAGGCGCAGGCCAGCCTCCAGAACGCCCACCCCGTCGACCATCACCTCGGCCCTAAGCTGCGTCAGTTCGACGCACTGCTTTTGGAGGTCGTGCATTCCGGCGGCCAACTCCGGCGTATTGACCACGCCCAGAGCACGCATCGTCTGGGCCGCCAGCAAGACGTCATGGGCGACTTGCACTTCGCCCCTCACGGCCTCGAGTTGGGTGTCTGAGACGTCGAAAGAACCGGCAAGCACGGAGGCGTCGACGGGTTGCGCCCGCGAGATCGCTTGGATTAGGCGCTGCGTCGCGGCGAACGTTTCCGCTGTGAGGGCGCTCACGTTGACGGTGTAGCCATCCGGGTGAGAGAAATACAGATTGTCGCTGCGCTCGCCCCGCGGCCGGGCGATCGCATCCTGGCCGACGGCGATCCTGCGCACCATGCCGCTGACGCGGGTCTGCGCAGCGAGTAGGCGTCGGTTCGCGAGGGCGATGTCGGCACGCAGCTCACCGACGATGCCATCTGGCACCGCGCCGCACTCCTCCCAGGCCTCGACCAACCCCACGGCATCGGGGTCGAACGTCGCGCCGCAGAGCTGACGTAGCCGGTCGTCGAAATACGCTCGCGCCCGG